>CASEER010000004.1 GCA_949287085.1 uncultured Coriobacteriaceae bacterium | reverse complement strand
TTGACATTTGCAGAAAATCGAGTATAATTATAGAGGAAGACGGAATTCCCGGAAAGGAGAAATCATGGCGAAAAACGTGACGACGACCAGCATAGCCAAGCGGGCGGGCGTGTCGCAGAGCACGGTTTCCCGCGTCATCAACAACTATCGCGGCATCAATCGCGTCAAGCGGGAATCGGTGCTGGCGGCGATGCGGGAACTCGGGTATTACGCAAACCGGAACGTCAGGCGACGGGTCGGAATAGTGATCTGCCCTCTGCCGGAACAGAAGAACATGATGGCGCTGGAGTTCTTCGGCAACCAGATCGCCGCACAGGAGACCGTGCTCGAGGAGCGCAAGAAGGCCGAGGCGGCCAAGAAGTCCGAGGAGGGCGCCAGCAACCGTGGCCGCAAGGGCGACCGTCGCGGCGGCCGCCGCGACGACAGCCGCGGCCAGGCAACCCACACCCGCCGCTCGTCTCACGCGCCGTCCATGCCCGCCGGCATGGATGTGCCTGCGCCCGAAAAGGCTGCTAAGGGACGCAAGAGCCGCAAGGGCTCGCAGCACACCGAGGAAGACCGCTACACCCGCATGGCGCGTGAGGCGGAGGAGTACAGCCGCGAGAAGGTGCTCGAGGAGGCTCGCGCCGCCGTTGAGGAGGCCAGCCGCGAGTCCACCGGCCGCCGTAAGAAGCGCAAGGAGAAGCGTCAGCGCGAGGCCGAGGAGAAGCGCCAGGAGCAGAAGCTCGAAGAGGCAAAAGCCCAGGGCATCTCGGTCGAGGAGCTCGACGCCGTGCGCGTGTCCGAGGGCGTGACCGTGGCCGAGCTCGCCGAGGCACTCAACGTTCCCGCCAACGACATCATCAAGCGCCTGTTCCTGCTGGGCACGCCGCTCACCATGACGCAGTCCATGTCAAACGACCTCGTTGAGCTGGTGGCTGACGACCTGGGCCGTCAGATCAAGATCATCTCGCCGGAGGAGGAGAACTCCTTTACCTTCTACGACGATCCGGCCGACCTCAAACCGCGCCCGCCGGTGGTCACCGTTATGGGCCACGTCGACCACGGCAAGACGTCGCTCTTGGACGCCATTCGCCACACGCACGTTACCAACCGCGAGGCGGGCGGCATCACGCAGCACATCGGCGCCTCCGAGGTCACCATCAACGGCCGTCAGATCACCTTCGTCGACACCCCGGGCCACGAGGCGTTCACCGCCATGCGTGCCCGCGGCGCCAAGATCACCGACGTGGTCGTGCTCGTGGTGGCTGCCGACGACGGCGTCATGCCGCAGACGGTCGAGGCCATCAACCACTCCAAGGCGGCGGGCGTGCCCATCGTCGTGGCGGTGAACAAGTGCGATAAGCCTGAGGCCAACCCCGACCGCGTGCGCCAGGAGCTCGTGGAGTACGGCGTCATCCCCGAGGAGTGGGGCGGCGAGAACATGTTCGTGAACGTGTCCGCCAAGTCGCACCAGGGTATCGACGAGCTGCTCGAGACAATCCTTCTGCAGGCTGACGTGCTCGAGCTCAAGGCCAACCCGGACACCTTTGCTTCCGGCTACATCATCGAGGCCAAGCTCGACCGCGGCCGCGGCCCGGTGGCGACGGTGCTCGTCAACCGCGGCACGCTCCATGTGGGCGATGCCCTGGTTGCCGGTACGAGCTTTGGCCGCGTGCGCGCCATGCTCGACCAGCACGGCGACCACAAGGATGCCGCGGGCCCGTCGGACGCCGTGGAGATCCTGGGCCTCGACTCTGTGCCCACCGCCGGCGACGAGTTCCGCGTGTTTGAGGACGACCGCGACGCCAAGAAGCTCGCTGACGAGCGCGCCCTCAAGGCCCGCATCGAGGAGCAGAACAAGGTCAAGCACGTGACGCTCGAGACCCTCTTTGACGAGATGAACGAGAACGAGCTCAAGGAGCTCAACCTCGTGGTCAAGGCCGACGTTCAGGGCTCCATCGAGGCGCTGGCGGACTCGCTCGCCAAGATGGACCAGTCCGAGGTGCGCATCAACATCATCCACTCCGCGGTGGGCGCCATCACCGAGACCGACGTCATTCTGGCTGCGGCTTCGAACGCGATCATCGTTGGCTTTGGCGTGCGCCCGCAGGCAAAGGCCCGCGACCTTGCCGAGCGCGAGAACGTACAGATCAAGACCTACTCGATCATCTACAAAGCGATCGAGGACATCGACGCCGCGCGCATCGGTATGCTCAAGCCCACGGAAGAAGAGGTTCAGACCGGTGTTGCCGAGGTTCGCGAGCTCTTCCGCGTGCCCAAGGTGGGCGTGGTCGCCGGCTGCATGGTTACCGAGGGCGAGATCGAGCGCAGCGACAAGGTGCGCGTGGTCCGCGACGGCGTCGTGGTGTTTGACGGCAACTTTGCGTCCATGCGCCGCTTCAAGGACGACGTTAAGAGCGTCAAGAGCGGCTACGAGTGCGGTTTGGGCATCGAGCGCTTCCAGGACGTGCACGTGGGCGACCAGCTCGAGGCCTACAAGATTGTCGAGGTTGCGCGCACCGAGTAGCGCTGCGTAGGAGGGGAGGTCCCCATGAAGCAGAACAACGTGACCCGCCGCCTGGCGGAGCAGCTCCGTGAGAAGCTGGGGTACATCCTGCTGTTTGAGATTGCCGATCCGCGTTTGGACCTCGTGACCGTAACCGGTGTTGAGGTTTCGCAGGACCGCTCGTATGCACGCATCTTTGTGTCGTGTGAGGGCGCGCGCTACGAGGAGGTGCTGGGTGCGCTGGCTGCGGCCAAGGGTCGCATCCGCAGCCTCTTGGCACGGGCGCTCGATTGGCGCGTGGTTCCCGAGCTCGACTTTCGCATCGATACATCGACGGACGAGGCCGAGCGCATTGCGCTCGCGCTCGAAAACGTGCCGCCGACCATTGGGGTCGAGAAGGACGAGGAGGGTTATCCGGTAGCTCCCGCCGCTCGCGCGGTGGAGGCTGCTGCAGGTGCCACGGACGCTTCTGATGTCGAGGAGCCCGCGTCCGCTGCGACCCTTGCTGCTGACGCAGACGGCCTCGCCGCGCATGAAGGCGAGGAGCGGTAATGGACAACATTCCCTTGGTGCCCGCTCCAGAGGTTTCTTCTGAGCTTGCCGATACCTACTGGGGTATCTTTGACGTAGTTGCGGATGCTCAGGTCATTGCCATCTCGGGCCATACCTCGCCCGATGGCGATGCCCTGGGCTCCACCTTGGGTCTGGGCTTGGCGCTGCGCGAGCGCTTTCCGTCCAAGGACATCGCGCTCTTGCTCTCCGACGACGCGCCGGTGCCGCGCATCTATCGTTTTTTGCCGGGCGCGGCCTCACTCGTGCCAGCGGCGCAGTACACGGGCAACCCGGACCTCTTTATTTCGGTCGACTGCCCGGTGCTCGACCGCTTGCAGGATGCGGCGGACGTGGTGCGCCGTTCCAAGACGGTGGTGAGCTTTGACCACCACCCGGCGCGCGAGGAGTTTGCGCAGATTTCGGTCAGGCGCGTGGACGCTGCGGCGACCTCGGTGATCATCGAGGAGTTCCTCTCGTTTTGTACGATTACCATCTCGCCTGATATTGCGAATTGCCTCTTTTGCGGGCTCGTGACCGACACGGGGCGCTTCCAGTACCAAAATGCCAACCCCGAAAGCTTCGTGGTGGCGTCGCGCTTGGTGGCAGCTGGTGCCGAGCCCTCGCGCATCTCGCTCGAGGTGTACCAGAGCCAGCGGATTGAATACCTGCACCTGGAGTCCATCGTCATGGGGCGCATCCGCACCGTGGCAAACGGTCGCATTGCCTACAGCTTTGCGCGTGCCGAGGACCTCGAGGGCTGCGGCGTTTCGCAGGACGAGTGCGATGGCCTGGTGGACATCGTGCGCTCGGTGGGCGGCGTCGATGTGTGCCTCTTCCTTAAAGAGTGCGACAGCGACGGCAAGGTGCGGGGCAATCTGCGCTCCAAGGGCGCACTCGATGTTTCGGGCGTGGCGGCGGCCTTTGGCGGTGGCGGCCATGCGGCTGCTGCCGGCTTTACCTATGTTGGTTCGATCGAGGACACGCTCGCTGCGGCGTTGCCCATGCTCGCTGAGCTCGTGGGTGCCGACCCCGCGTCGGCCGTTCCGGTTCTCTAGCGGGCGGCACGCATGGCAAAACGTCGCGTTTCACAACTGAATGGTCTGATTGCGGTCGACAAGCCCGTGGGAATCACGTCGCATGACGTGGTGGCGCGGGTACGTCGAGCGCTTAACGAGCGCCGTGTGGGCCACGCCGGCACGCTCGACCCCTTGGCGTCGGGGGTCATGGTGATTGGCGTGGGTCAGGCGACGCGCCTGCTGGGCATGCTCACGCTTGATACCAAATCGTATGTGGCCGAGATTGCCTTTGGGTCCGAAACCACCACCGACGATGCTGAGGGCGAGGTGGTGCGCAGTGCCCCCTGTCCGCCCGAGCTTGCCGACCGCGCGACGGCGGAGCGTGCGCTTGCGGCCATGATGGGGCCGCAGATGCAGGTGCCGCCGGCGTATTCGGCCATCTCGGTCAACGGGGTTCGTTCGTATAAGCGAGCGCGCGCGGGCGAGGACGTTGAGCTCGCGGCGCGTCCCATCGAGGTATTTGATGCAAGCCTGATTGCCATCACCAGCCAGAACGATGCGCTTACCTGGATGGTGGCGTTTACCGTGAGCAAAGGCACCTACGTGCGGGCGCTCGCGCGCGATCTGGGGCGTGCGGTGGGGTCTGGCGCGCATCTGACGGCGCTCCGCAGGACTGCTTCCGGCTCGGTCTCGCTCGGCTCGTGCCTTGCCCTTGACGATCTTTGTGTCCGGACGGCGTGCAATCATATGCTGGACCCCATCCAAGCCCTGGGGTTGCCGGCGGTTGATGTGGCGGAGCGGTATCGGGCCGATGTGCTCTGCGGTAAGCGCCTGTCGAGCAGCCTGGCCGTGGCTCGTGATGGACGTCTGCTGGGTGATGGTGACCGCTGCGCGATCGTTATGGCTCATGAGCTGGTGGCGTTGGCAACGGTCCAGGGGAGTGCGCTGGCGCCGCACGATGTGTTTCCGCAGCCTATTGGAGGTGTGCAGCCGTGATGCCATCGGTCGACGACCTGCGTCGCGATTTTATTGAGCCGGTAGGAGCGTTGGCCCCCATCGCATGGCTGCCCGCCCTGATGGACGGGGACGCGCCGGAATCAAGCGCGGCATCGTCTGACGCGGTTGTCCAGTTGCGTGCGCTGGGCCCCTGTGTGGTTGCCATTGGCGCCTTTGACGGCGTGCACCGCGGCCACCGCGCCCTTCTAGGCGCCGCCATCGCCGAGGCACATGCCCGGGGCATGGCAGCCGTTGCGGTGACCTTTGACCCTGATCCAGATGCGGTGGTGGCAGCGCATCCTGCCCGTAAGCTCACGCGCGCCGCAGACCGTTTGACCCTGCTCGCCGCATCGGGCGTCGACGCGGTGGCAGTGATCCCGTTTACCGCTGCGCTGGCTGCGCTCGATGCGCCCACCTTTTTTACCACGGTGCTCTTTGCAGCGCTTGCGGTGCGTTCCATTCACGTGGGCGCCAACTTTAGACTCGGGCATGGCGGAGCCGCTACGACTGCTACCATGCAGGCGTGGTGCGCAGATCGCCAGGTGCGGGTAACGGGCCATGAGCTCGTGCTCGATGACGGAAAGCCGATTTCGGCCACGCGTATTCGGCATCAGGTGCAGAAGGGCGATCTTCCGGCTGTTGAGCGCGAGCTGGGCCGCCGCTACCTGATCCGAGGGCGCGTGCACACCGGGCGCGGCGAGGGCACCGGTATGGGGTTTCCCACCGCCAACCTGGTGGTCGATCCCGCGCTCCAGGTACCTGCCGGGGGAGTGTACAGCGGGCTCGCCCTGGTGGAGGGTACGGTCTGGCCTGCAGCGATCAACGTGGGCAAACCACCCACGTTCCGCGACCGCCCGGCGTCCGCTTCGCTCGAGGCAAACCTGATCGGCTTTCATGGCGACATCTATGGCGATGCGTTTTCGCTCGTGTTCGCCGAGCGTCTGCGCGGCCTCATTAAATTTGACTCGGTGGATGATTTGATTGCGACCGTGCTGGGCAACATCGACACGGTTCGGGCGACGTTTGGTGAGGAGGGGGTGTCGCTCGCATGATCAGCGATGAAGACAAGGCTCGCGTTCGTGCGGCGACCGATCTGGTAGAGCTCGTTCAAGAGACGGTGCCGCTCAAGCCGCGCGGTCAGGACTTGTGGGGATGCTGCCCGTTTCACGGCGAGAAAACTCCTTCGTTTCATGTGATCCCGGCAACGCAGGTGTGGCATTGCTTTGGCTGCGGCAAAGGCGGCGACTGCTTTACCTATGTTATGGAGCGCGAGAACCTTTCGTTCCCCGAAGCCATCCGCTACCTGGCCGATCGCGCCGGCATCGAGATTCACGATTCGTATGACGGCGGCAGGCGCGGCTCCAAGCGCTCGCGCCTGATGGATGTGTGCGACGAGACCGCTTCGTTTTACCACACGCAGCTGATGCGCGGGCGCGACGGTCGGGCGCGCGAGTACTTCGCGTCGCGCGGAATGGGGTCCGAGGTGTGCCGTCGCTATGAGCTGGGGTTTGCCCCGGGCAACGGTGCGCTGGTGCAGCATTTAACCAGCAAGGGGTTTACCGCACAGGAGCTGCTTGACGCCAACGTGGCGGTGCAGCGCAATCGTGGCTTGGCAGACCGGTTCTATGACCGGGTGATGTTTCCCATCTTTGATGAACGCGGCCGCTGCATTGCGTTTGGAGGGCGCGTGATGGGCGACGGCCAGCCCAAGTACCTCAACACGGCCGAGACGGCGCTCTTTCATAAGAAGCGCAACCTTTACGGCTTCAACTGGGCCAAGCAGCATATTGTGGCCGAGGGCAAGGCCGTGGTGGTAGAGGGCTATACCGACGCCATTGCCTGCTACGAAGCGGGCATTGGCAACGTGGTGGCCACGTTGGGCACGGCGCTTACCGAGCAGCATGTTAAGACCCTCACGCGGTTTTCGAAGCAGATCGTGTACCTCTTTGACGGCGATGCGGCGGGTCAAAAGGCGGCCGAGCGCGCCATCCAGTTTATCGAGCAGAGCTCGGTCGATCTGCGCTGCGTGGTGCTGCCCGACAACATGGATCCCATGGAGTTCATCACGGCTCGCGGGGGCGATGCGCTGCGCGCGCTCCTCAACGATGCCGAACCGCTCATGGACTTCGTGTTCCGCAAGCTTGCCGAACGCAGCGACGTCACGACGCCGGCGGGCCGTACCAAGGCGCTGGACGAGGCGTGCCGTCTAATTTACCCCCTGCGGGCGAGCTACCTCATCGATTCGTATTACATGCAGATCGCCGATCGCCTGGGGCTCGATGTGGAGACGGTACGCACGGCTGCACAGGAGGTGTACCGGACGGTGCGCTCAGAAGAGGCAGCAGCGCGCAAGCGCGAGCAGGCGCGTGAGTCGGCGCAGGCTGCCCGGCGGGGGAGTGCGCCGGCAGCGCAGGGATTGTCGGCGGCACCGGTGGGCGCTTACGATGAGCCCGATGACATGCCCTACGACTATGTGCCGGTGGATGCCTATGACGGCATACCCGTCGAGGTGCCTGATGAGCGTGGTATGGCCGGTGACACCGATGCTCCGGGTGCTGCGGGCACTGCAGCCGCGGCTGGTCCGGCACCGGTGGTGCTCACCGATTTGGAGCGCCGTGCGCTGGCGGGGGAGCGGGAGCTCTTGACCCTGCTCACCAGCTCGCCCGACGCCTTCCGGCCCTTTGCCGAGCGCATCACGGCAATCGACTGGGTGGATCCGCGGCACGAAACGATCGCCTGGGCGGTTCTGGCAACGCCTGAGGGCACCAGCCCGGGCGACGTTATGAACGCGGTGCTTGCGGTGTGTCCCGAGGCGCCGGAGCTTGTTTCGGGCGGGCTCATCTCGTCAACGAGCAGCCACTCTACGGAGACCACCATCGAGTTTTTGCTCGACACGCTTGAGCTGTACACCGTGCAGCGCCGTTTGCGCTCGGTGCAGGCATCGCTTAGGCAGGACCGTGCGCTGAGCCATGACGAGCGGCGCGAGCTCACCATCAAGGCCACGCAGTACGTTGCCCGCCAGCGCGAGCTGCAAAAGGCGGTGGGCGGCATCGCCGATCCGTTCCGCGCCGACGCATAGGTTCAAGGGCTGCGCCTAACCAAGAAATTCTGCTTCATTTCTGCACGTGTTGGGTATAGTGACCTGTGTTAAAGTAATGAGTCCGTGAAAAGAAGGAAGGGAGAGTCTGTGCCCAAGAAGACCGAGAACAGCACCAAACTCGATTCGTATGTCGATAAGCTCATCGATATGGGTGCCAAGTCCGGATCGGTTACCGAGGACGAGATTCAAGTCGTACTCAAAGATGTCGATGTGACCGATGCACAGCTGACCTCAATCTACCGTTCGCTTCGTGACCACGGTGTCGACGTGACCTCGCAGGCAGAGGGCGACGAAGACGCGTCGCTGGGCGTTGACGACGTTGATGATGTGGACGGTTTGGACGACGATCTTGATGACGAGAGCTCGGAGGACCACGACATCAAGGTTGCCAAGCTCGCGGAGTCTGAGATGGGTTCGGCGCGCAAGAAGAAGCCGCGCGCCCGTACCACCCGTTCGCGCTCGCGCGCCCGTGGCATCGACGCTTCGACGGTCATGCTTACCGGCGACCCGGTGCGCATGTACCTCAAGGAGATCGGAAAGGTTGACCTGCTGACCGCTGCCGATGAGGTTGACCTTGCCATGAAGATCGAGGCAGGCCTTGAGGCGACAGAGAAGCTCGAGGCTGCCGAGAACGGCGAGCTTGAGCTTACCCGCGCCGAGAAGCGTCGCCTTTCGCGCGTGGAGCAGGTGGGCCTCGATGCCAAGCAGGCGCTCATCAGCGCCAACCTGCGTTTGGTGGTCTCTATTGCCAAGCGCTACGTGGGTCGTGGCATGCTCTTCCTCGACCTCATCCAAGAGGGCAACCTGGGCCTCATCCGCGCGGTCGAGAAGTTTGACTACGAAAAGGGCTTCAAGTTCTCCACGTACGCCACATGGTGGATTCGCCAGGCCATTACGCGCGCGATTGCCGACCAGGCCCGTACCATTCGCATTCCGGTGCACATGGTCGAAACCATCAACAAACTCGTGCGCGTGCAGCGTCAGCTCCTGCAGGACTTGGGCCGCGACCCAACCCCGGAGGAGATCGGCAAGGAGATGGATATGAGCGCCGACCGCGTGCGCGAGATCCAGAAGATTTCGCAGGAGCCGGTCTCGCTCGAAACGCCGATTGGTGAGGAAGAGGATTCCCAGCTGGGCGACTTCATCGAGGACAGCCAGGCGGTTGTGCCGCCCGACGCGGCAAGCTTCTCGATGCTGCAGGAGCAGCTGGGTCAGGTGCTCGACAGCCTTGCCGACCGCGAGCGCAAGGTCATCGAGCTCCGCTTCGGCCTGGTTGATGGGCATCCGCGCACCCTTGAAGAAGTGGGCCGCGAGTTTGGCGTAACGCGTGAGCGCATCCGCCAGATCGAGTCTAAAACGCTTGCCAAGCTGCGTCATCCGAGCCGCTCGAGCAAGCTCAAGGACTACATTGAGAACTAGTTGCAAAACTTTTTAAAATTGTCCCTTGCACATCGCGATGACTTTTGTATACTAGTTCCTGTTGCTTGAGAGCAGCCAACATTCCTCGGTAGCTCAATGGTAGAGCACGCGGCTGTTAACCGCGCTGTTGTAGGTTCGAGTCCTACCCGGGGAGCCATCAAACGTTAGGCCCCAGTAGATTCTCTACTGGGGCTTTTGCATAACGGTCGGGCTCATCATTGTCCCTAGTGCATATGTGGAGCTCAAAAGTACATAAATCTTGGTTGTTTTTGAATCTAGTGAAGTGAATAATTGCACTTGACGGGCCTACAGAGTTTTGTAGACTTGTATTGACCTTTAAGCGCGTACGAGATACTCGCAAGGATGAACATAGGCGGCTCGAGCCTTGCTGTGCCAGGTGCTCGCGCCCTTCTTGCAGATGTCGTACCGTGCCGCGGTCAGGCATCTTTTTTTGTTGCCGCGTCAGCCCAGCCAAGTGGGCTGGTCGTCCGGCATCGACCGAGGAGGGAGAGCGATGGGCACTCTGCCTAAGGCGGTTATCATGGACGAAACCGCCATCAATCGCGCGCTCACGCGCATCGCGCACGAGATCCTCGAGCGGAACGAAGGTTGCGACAACCTTGCGCTCGTGGGCATCGTGACGCGCGGCGACCTGCTTGCCAAGCAGCTCGTCGACAAGATCGAGGAAATCGAGGGCGTGCGCGTGCCGCTCGGAAGCCTCGACATCAGCTTCTATCGCGACGACTATCTCACTACCTTAGCGCCGGAAATTCACGCAACGCACATCCCGTTTAACGTGGACGACAAGCGCATCGTGCTCGTTGACGACGTGCTGTACACCGGGCGCACGATCCGCGCCGCGCTAGATGCCGTCATGGACCTTGGCCGTCCGGCTGCCATCGAGCTTGCCGTCCTCGTGGACCGCGGCCATCGCGAGCTCCCCATCAGCCCGGATTTTGTGGGCAAGAACGTCCCCTCGTCGCACGACGAGAGCGTTCGCCTGTACCTAAAGGAGGTCGACGGGCGCACGTCCGTTGAGATTTTTGACGTCGAGCCGGGCGCCCATGTGGGTTCCGCCCCGCTGGGAGGTGAGTAGTAGATGGCGTTCAACCATAAGCACTTGATCGACATCACCGAGTACTCTGATAGCGACATTATGAAGATTCTCGAGACCGCCAAGGCGTTCTCCGAGGTCAACGAGCGCGCGATCAAGAAGGTGCCTACGCTCAAGGGCAAGACGATCGTGAACATGTTCAACGAGCCCTCGACGCGTACGCGCAGCTCGTTCGAGCTCGCCGAGAAGCGCCTCTCGGCCGACAGCCTTAACTTTGGCGGCTCCTCCACCTCGACGGTGAAGGGCGAAAGCCTCATCGACACCGTCATGACGCTCGATGCCTACAAGATTGACATGATCATCGTGCGCGACAAGCATGCCGGCGCTCCCTATATCATCACCCAGCACAGCCCCGCAGCCGTGATCGACGCCGGTGACGGCAAGCACGGCCATCCCACTCAGGCGCTTCTCGACCTGTACTCCATCTGGCAGCGTAAGGGCAGCTTTGAGGGCCTTAATGTGGGCATCGTGGGCGATATCTCGCACTCCCGCGTGTGCGGCTCGCTGATTCCGGCGCTCAAGATCATGGGCGCTGAGGTCACGGTGGTTGCCCCCGGCACGCTCATTCCAGCCGCGCCCGAGGTGCTCGGCGCCGACCACGTGAGCTATAGCCTGGACGATGTGCTGCCCGACCTTGACGTGGTCTACATGCTTCGCATCCAGCGCGAACGCCTGGAAGGCGCGCCCTTCCCGAGCTTGCGCGAGTACCACGAGCTCTTTGGTCTGACCAAGAAGCGCGAGCCGCTCATGAAGCCGGACGCGATCATCTGCCACCCGGGTCCCATTAACCGAGGCGTGGAGTTTGACTCCTACATGGCCGACCACCCGGAGCGCTCCGTGATTCTCGACCAGGTGTACGCCGGTATCTGCGTGCGCATGGCTGCCCTGTACCTGTTGCTTGGAGGTGCCGATAATGGCCTTTCTGCTTAAGAATGCTCACGTCGTCGACCCGGCTGCGGGCATCGACGGCATCGTCGACGTCGCCCTTGAGGGCGACAAGATTGTTGAGGTAGGCGAGAACCTGTCTGCCGACGGCCGCGAGGTCATGGACCTCACCGGCAAGTACCTCGTTCCTGGCCTGGTGGACATGCACGTGCACCTGCGCGAGCCGGGCTACGAGCACAAGGGCACCATCGAGAGCGAGACCCGTGCGGCGGCCAAGGGCGGCTTTACCGGCGTGTGCTCGATGCCCAACACCGACCCCGTGACCGACAACGGCACCGTGGTGGAGTACGTCAAGTCCGTCGCCGCGCGCGAGGGCCACTGCCGCGTGTATCCCGCGGGCGCCTGCTCCAAGGGCCTCAAGGGCGAGATCATCGCCGAGATGGGCGATATGGTTGCCCACGGCGCGGTGGCCTTTACTGACGACGGCCACGGCATCCAGGGCGCCGGCATGATGCGCCGCTGCATGGACTACGGCAAGATGTTCGGCAAGACCTTCATGAGCCACTGCCAGGACGAGGATCTGGTGGGCGACGGCCAGGTCAACGAGGGCGTTGTCTCCACGCGCCTGGGCCTGCTCGGTTGGCCGGCCGAGGGCGAGGAGCTGCAGATCGGCCGCGACATCGCGCTTGCGCGTTTGACCGGGGCGAAGCTCCACATTCAGCACATCTCGACCGCGCGCGGCCTTGAGATAGTGCGCGCCGCCAAGGCCGAGGGCCTGCCCGTGACCTGCGAGGCCACGCCGCACCACCTCTTCTTGACCGAGGATGCGCTGGACGGCACGTACAACACGAATCTTAAGATGAACCCGCCGCTCCGCACTGCCGCGGACGCCGAGGCGCTCGTCCAGGGCGTGATCGACGGCACCGTCGATGCCATCGTGACCGACCATGCCCCGCACGCCGCGTGGGAGAAGGCCCGCGAGTTCGAGCTTGCTCCCTTTGGCACCACGGGCATCGAGTGCTCGCTGGCACTCGTGCTCACGAACCTCGTCAAGACGGGCAAGATGAGCTACGGTCGCATGGTTGAGGCCATGGCGATCAAGCCGCGCGAGATCCTAGGCGTGAAGCCGGTGAGCATTGTTGCCGGATCGGTAGCCGACCTGACCGTCTTTGACCCCGAGACCACCTGGACCGTGGGCGCTGACGGCTATGAGTCCAAGGCCTCCAACTGCGCATTTGAGGGCATGGAGCTCACGGGCCGCGCAACCGACGTCTTTGTGGGCGGCGTGCGCACGCTCGCGGACGGTGTCGTTTGCTAGCTTGTTGCTCATAGGGCATGCACCCTGTGCGGTGGGGACGGGTTCTGGTAATTGAGCCCGTCCCCCTTTGCTTGTTTCTCCTACAATGGGGTGTGACGCATCGTGTCGACCCCAGGTCATCCGTGTGAGAGGAGCTTTATGCCAACACCTTCACCGGCCCGGATGCACGACGTTACCGTCGTTGCCAACGAGCCCATTGCCGAGGGCGTGTACGCGCTGACTATCAGTGCGTCAGCGCTTGCCCAGGCCCTTGTGCCTGGACAGTTTGTTAACATCGCTGTTCCCGGCAACGCTATGTCGCTGCTTCGCGTTCCGCTGAGCTACGAGCGTGCCAACGTGCGCGAGGGCACGGTCGAGATTTGGTATGCCGTGGTGGGCGACGGCACGCGCCGCTTGGCACAGATGCAGCCGGGCGACACCACCGACCTCTTGGGGCCGGGCGGCCATGGCTGGACCATTCCTGCGGGCTGCAAGCGCGCCCTGCTTGTAGCGGGCGGTATCGGCGTGCCGCCGGTGCTCTGCCTGGCGCGCGAGCTTGCGGCGCAGGGCATTGCCTTTGACGTGAGCATGGGAGCGACCACCTTTGCGACCATGGTGGGCATGGAAGAGTTCCGCGAGCTGGGGGCGGGCACCGTTGCCGTGTGCACCGACGACGGCTCGATGGGGCACCATGGCTTCTGCACCGAGCCGGCCGAAGAGCTCCTGGCTGCCCATTCCTACGACTACGTGGCAACCTGCGGTCCCGAGCCGATGATGGCCAAGGTCGCCGCCGCTGCCGCGCAGGCTGGCGCGTACTGCGAGGCATCGCTCGAGCGCATGATGAGCTGCGGCTTTGGCGCGTGCTCAACGTGCGCGGTCGAAACCACAAGCGGAATGAAGGGCGCGTGCATGTGCGGCCCCGTGTTTAATGCTGAGGAGGTTGTGTGGTAATGGGCACCGTTTCCATGGCCGTCGACTTCGCCGGCGTGCATCTTAAGAACCCCATCAACACGGCTGCGGGCACCTTTGGCCAGGGCTGGCAGTTCTCGAACTTCATCGATGTGTCGGAGCTGGGCGCCATCACCACCAAGGGCTGCGCGGCCGAGCCATGGGCCGGAAACCCCAAGCCGCGTATGACCGAGGTCCCCGGTGGCATGATGAACTCCGTGGGTCTGCAGAACCCTGGTGTTCGCACCTTTGCCGAGGAATCCGGCCCGTACCTCGCCGATCTGACGAGCAAGGGCACCGCAGTCATCTGCCAGGTGGCCGGCCACTCCATCGAGGAGTATGTGGCCGCGCTAGAGCTCTTTGATGAGCTTTGCCCCTGGGCGGCTGCCTTTGAGCTGAACGTGAGCTGCCCCAATATCTCTGCCGGCGGCGCCGCGATGGGCTCCACGCCTGAGGGCGCGGCCGCCGTGATGCGCGCGTGCCGCCCTGTGACCAAGCGTCCGCTGCTCGTCAAGATGGCGCCGGTGCGCCTGCCCGAGATCGCCCGTGCGCTTGAGGCGGAGGGAGCCGACGGTCTGACCGTCATCAACTCCATCCCGGGTATGGCCATCGACGTGCACACGCGTCGTTCCAAGATCTCGCGTCCCACGGGCGGTCTTTCTGGTCCGCTGCTTCACCCCATTGCCGTGCGCATGGTGTGGGAGGTGTGCCAAGCCGTCGATATCCCCGTCTGTGGCGTGGGTGGCGTGATGACGGGCGAGGATGCCGCTGAGTTCATTCTTGCCGGCGCAACGTCCGTGGCCGTGGGCATGGCTAACTTTATCGATCCGACGGCTTCGGTGCGCATCGCCCACGAGCTTGAGGAATGGGCGGCGTCGCAGGGTGTCTCGAGCGTTACCGAGCTGATTGGAGCCTTTGAATGCTAGATGTTGAGGCGCGCGACCGCATTATCGTCGCAATTGATTGTGGCCGTGACGAGGCTTTGCAGTTGGCGGATGCCCTGCGCGGCCATGCGCGGTGGCTCAAGGTGGGTATGACGCTCTACTATGCCGAGGGCCCCGCTATCGTGCAGGAGTTCTGCAACCGCGGATTCAAGGTCTTCCTCGACCTCAAGTTCCATGACATTCCGCACCAGGTGCGCGGTGCGGCGCGGTCGGCGGCCTTGGCCGGGGCCGACCTACTCTCGGTCCATGGTCTGGGGGCGGGCGCGATGCTTGCCGCGGCGTGCGAGGGCGCTCAGGAGGCGGCCCAGTCCTCCGGTCGCGATCGCGCCAAGCTCGTTGCCATCACCGTGCTGACGAGCATGGACGAGGCGGCGCTCGCGCAGATCGGCCTTACCTGCCCCATCCCTGAGGAGGCGGCGCGCTTGGCGTCGCTTGCCAAGAGCAACGGCATCGACGGCGTGGTGTGCTCACCGCGCGAGGCGGCCGATATGCGCGCCCTGCTGGGCCCCGATGCGCTCGTGGTGACGCCGGGCGTGCGTCCTGCTGGCGCGGCGCTGGGTGACCAGAGCCGTGTGGCTACGCCCGCCGCGGCCATTGCGGCCGGCGCGAGCCACCTGGTCATCGGCCGTCCCATCACGGCTGCCGATGATCCGGTTGCCGCGTACGAGGCCATTGTTCAAGAGCTTGTTTTTACAGCTTAGCAGCTGGTAGGGGAGCGAACCATGCTTCAGGCGCCCCGCGTGCTGCCGCATGGTTCGCCATTAAAATCGCAGTACTGCACTCCTTGAGGGGAATACCCCTATTTCCTGAGCAAACTTCGCGGTCGTTCTGTGAATTAGCCCCTCAACTGCCCAAACTTTCCGTTGATTCCCTTGAACTTTGCGGGCGTATCAACTAATGTATCCCAATGGACTTGGTGTCGGCTGCACGTTTCTAGAGGTAAACCGGCCTGTCTTTTGTATGATTTGTAGTAGAAACCTAACAACTAGGAGGTTCTAATGGCGCTTCCCCAGCTCACTGACGAGCAGCGCAAGGCCGCTCTCGAGAAGGCCGCTGCGGCCCGTCATGCCCGTGCCGAGCTTCGTGAGAAGATCAAGAAGGGCGACGTCACCCTCGAGTCCGTTCTTAACTCCGATGATCCCATCGCTTCGCGCATGAAGGTTTCCACCCTCATCGAGTCGCTCCCCGGCTATGGCAAGGCCAAGGCCGCCAAGATCATGGACGAGCTGGGCATTTCTGCTACCCGTCGCGTCCAGGGCCTCGGTGTCCGTCAGCGCGAGCAGCTTCTCGAGGCGCTCACCAAGTAGTGGGCTGCATCGCACCAAAGCTCTTCGTTGTTTCCGGGCCGTCAGGCGCAGGCAAGGGCACCATGGTCGCGCGTGTGCGCGAGCAGCTGCCTCGCCTGGGCCTGACGGTTTCCGCTACCACGCGGGAACCGCGTGAGGGCGAAGTCGACGGTAAGAGCTATTACTTCTTAACACCGGAAGAGTTTGACCGTAGGGTTCAGGCGGGTGCGTTTGTCGAATGGGCGCACGTGCATGGTCATTGCTACGGTACGCTGGTGAGTGAGGTCGAGCGCAACATCGCTGCGGGTTCGTCGCTCATTCTGGAGATTGACGTGCAGGGCGCGCTCCAGGTTCGCGAGCGCTACCCTGAGGCCGTGCTGGTGTTCATCAAGCCGCCGTCGCTTGAGGAGCTGCGCGACCGCCTGGTTAAGCGCGGTACCGAAACGGCCGAGTCGATCGAGCTTCGCATGGCCAACGCCAAACATGAGCTGGAGCTGGCCGATCGCTACGACGAGGTTGTGGTCAATGACGACTTGGACCGCGCGGTAGCGGATCTCATCAGCATCATCGAAAAGCATGAAAGGAACTGAGGTATGTCCGTCGTTAAGCCTCATATCGATGACCTGCTCGAGAAGACCGATCACAACCGGTTCCTTCTCGCGTCGCTTGCGTCTAAGCGCGCCTGCGACATCAACAACATGCTGCGCGGTCAGCACAGCCGCGTTCTTGCGGTTCAGGATGTGGACGACATCACCATCGCCCTTTCCGGCAAGGACACGATCTCCATGGCCATGGAAGAGATTGCTGATGGCGACATCTCCTATGACCATGAGCAGTATGAGGAGGCGCTCGGCCACAAGCCCGAGGCCTACCAGCCCGTTTCGCTGGACTAGCGCATGGCGAGCCGCGTTTGCCTCGTTCATTACCATGAGGTGGGACTCAAGGGTAAGAACCGGGCGCATTTTGAGCGCATTCTCATCGATTCCATCAAGGCGGCGTGTGCCGCCTTTTCCTTGGCGAGCTGTGTGCGCATTTCGGGACATATTCTGGTGACGTTTTCGGAGCCGGGCGAAGCGGAGCGCGCGTTCGACGTGATTCGTCGTGTGCCAGGTGTTGCCCGTGTGTCGTTGGCGTTTCATACCAATCGTGATCCAGATGAATATTGCCGCGCTGCCGTGCTGGCGTTGCGCGAGGCTGAGCCATTTGAAAGCTTTAAAGTGGCGGCCAAGCGTTCCAACACCGACTATCCGTTAGGCTCGCTCGAGCTGAACGCTCAGGTCGGCGAGGTGCTCTGCGAGGCCTTCCCCGAGAAAAAGGTGCAGATGCACCATCCGGACGTGATCGTTCACGTGCTGGTGGTCCAGGGGAGCGTCTATGTGTACGCGCGGTCCGAGCGGGGCGTGGGCGGCTTGCCGGTGGGAAGCGCCGGCAAAGTGGTAACGCTTTTGTCGTCCGGTATCGATTCGCCGGTGGCCACGTGGCTGTTGTCGCGCCGCGGTGCGGTGTGCGTGCCGGTGCATTTTTCGGGTCGCCCGCAAACAGCCGATACGAGCGAGTACTTATGCCAGGACATCATTCGGGCGCTTGCTCCGGCGGTGCAGATCGGGCGCTTGTATGTGGTGCCGTTTGGCGATGCACAGCGCGAGATCTCCATCAAGTGCCCCGGCAAGCTGCGTGTCATCATGTACCGGCGCATCATGTATGCCGTGGCTGAGCGTATCGCGCGCATTGAGGGTGCTAAGGCCATCGTTACCGGCGAGTCGCTGGGGCAGGTGGCTTCGCAGACCCTCGAAAACATCATGGCCGTTAACGAAGTGGTGAGCCTGCCCGTGTTGCGTCCGCTCATTGGCTCGGACAAGCAGGAGATCATTGAGCGTGCCGAGCAGGTTGGCACGTACGATATTTCGTGCGAGACGGCACCCGATTGCTGCACGCTCTTTATGCCGCGGAGTCCCGAGACCCATGCGCGCATGGACGAGGTGCATGAGGCGTGGGACGCGTTCGACCATGATGCCATGATTGACCAGCTGGTGGCGTCGGTTGAGTACGTGGACTTTGAGAGCGCGGCATATAAGCGACCGCGCCGGTTCCGCGAGCGGCATGACGAGCTTGCACCGGCGCCCACGGCGCGGCGTGGTGCTGCTGCGCAGGCGGAAGACGCTGCAGATAAGTAAAAAGCTTCCGACGCGCAAGCGGGGGTGCTGCACCATATGAGTGCCCGCAGGTTTTTAGCGCGTGCGGGTATTTAGCGTCCGCTGGTTTTAGCGAGCTCAGGCTTTTAGAAACATGTACCTATGCGTCGCTGGTATTTGGGAAACATGTACACGAGCGTCCTAAAATGGCGATTTTTGCTTCAAATTTGACGCTTGTGTACATGTTTTGCATGCGGCGCGGGTTCGGTGAGGAAACGCTGCCTGGAAAGCGCTGCCAAAGCGGCGCTGTCGGGTGTGTTGAGCGCGATGTGAAGCAGCTGCGCACTTGGAAGACCCCGAAGACACCGTGGAGATGCAATGGGCAGTTTTTGGGCAGTCAGGCGATAAGCAGTCATTTGTCAGCTTGTGTCCGAGAACCTTAGATTGTGCGCGGTCCGTTCGATGCACCTTGCGACCATGGTGGTGAGGTGGTGATCGCATGGCGCAGCAACAACGAGCAAGGGGCATGAACTACGTGATGGAGCGGATGCGCGCCGTGCAGCATCGCGGCTTGCTGCTTGGTGGCTTGATCTTGCTCGTGATCGTTGTGGGCGGAGTCGTGCTAGCGGGATCTTTATGGGCGGGAGGCGAGACGTTCCAGATTGCACGCGGAAGCGCGGAGGTGACCACAGAGACGGTACCTGCCATTGACGAGGGCGATGGGGAAACCGGTGCTACTGCCGATGATCCAGAGGATACCGACCACGGAGACGACGCTGGGCTCGTGGTAGTGGATGTTGACGGTGCGGTTGCCCATCCGGGAGTGTACGAGCTGCATGCGAACGCACGCGTTGCAGACGCTATCGACGCGGCCGGCGGCCTTGCGAGCGATGCGAACACCACCTCGATCAATCAGGCGGCGCGCGTCGGCGATGGCGAGAAGGTGTACGTTCCGCGCGAAGGCGAAGAAGGCGCCCCGGTAACGGGGGCGAACTTGAATGGAGGTACCGCTGCTGCCGCAGGCGGCGGTGATGCGCCGGGAGCGACAGCGTCAGGGCTCGTTAACATTAATACGGCAACGCTTGCGGAGCTCGATGAGCTTCCGGGAGTGGGGCCCGCAACGGCGCAGGCCATCATCGATGAGCGCGAGGCACATGGGGCGTTTAGTACGCCTGAAGACATCATGCGCGTGAGCGGCATTGGTGAGAAGAAGTTTGAAAAGCTCGCGTCCCTCATTTGCGTATGAGCACGCGCGCTTCATGCGAATTGCCGCCGCGGCCGTATGTGCCACCGGTCATGGCCGGTGCTGCAGGAGCGTTGGCGAGCGCTGCGTTTGTCATGACGTTAGGGTGGCAGGGCTTTTGTGAACAATGCGGTGCCGGTGACGCGACGGTATGGAAAACTGCTGCGTCTGTTGTACCTGCGGCGGGCTCTTTGACGGTCCGTGCTGCCTTGGTGGTGGCGCTTGGTATGGCCGTTGAGGTTTTGGTGCTTGCCGTTAGAGGGCGGGTGCGACGCCGGCTGCGTGATGCTTGCGGGGATCGGGACCTTACGACAGAGAACGGAGCTATGGAGTGCGCTCCGGCAAAGCCCGCGCGAGCGTGCTTGCATGCTACGACGAGTCCCGATCGAGGCCGCAGAGGCTTTCGCTGGCAAGCGATCGTGGGCTGGGGCCTGCTGGGTGTGGTCGTGGGGGCGTGCGCCGGAGCCTCCGGTATTGCGACGCGAGCCGCTGCCTATGAACGGCTGCAACAGGCACAGCTTTCGCGTTGCACCTATGTGGTTATCGGCGATCCATCAATTTCTTCGTTCGGTGCCGCTCAAAAGGCGGAGGTTCTATCAGAGGATGGACGAGCGCTTGCCACGGTACGCCTGAGCACCGATGAGCCATATGAAGACGGAACGCATCTGCAGATTGTCGGTCGCCTGTCGCCGCTCGATCCAGATGCCTGGGGCCAAGGCCAGTATATGGGAGGGACCGTTGCTGAGGTGCGGGCGGTGTCCGTGCTGGCTGCCGAACAAGGGCCGCGCCCGCCTATTGCTGCGGTCCGAGCGCGCATGCTCGACATCATCGAACCGAGCGCAAGCGATGCCCGCGCGTTGATCGCTGGCATTGTGTGCGGCAGAACGACGGAGCTGAACGTGGGCAACGCGGCTGAGGCGTTTGCGCGGACGGGAACGTCGCACCTTGTTGCGGTTTCGGGTAGTCATCTTGCTTTCGTAGCTTCGCTGGCCCGCTTGGTGCTGGGGGCCATGGGTGTCGGCATGCGGGCTCGGAGCGCCGTGCTGCTCGTCCTGATGAGCGTGTACGTGCTCTTTACCGGCGGGGCGCCGTCGGCGGTGCGCTCGCTCATCATGGTCGGGCTCTCGCTGGCGGCGGGCTGGGGTGAGCGACGAAGCCATGGGCTGTCTGCACTCGGTATTACCGTGATGGTGCTTGTGGTGCGTAACGCCGGTGTCGTCTTTGATTTGGGGTTCCAGCTTTCTGCCGTGAGCGTGCTCTTTATTCAGATCTTTTACGACTATCTAGCTTGCGTTGGTGAACGCGCGGGGCTGCCCCGTGGTCTGGCCGAGCCGCTTGCGCTTACGCTTTGTGCGCAGTGGGGGACGTTGCCGCTGACCATCCCCGTGTTTGGCGAGTTCTCGCTTATTGCGCCGGTAGCAAATGTGGTGCTCGGACCGCTCATGAGCGCGCTGCTGGTGGTTGGCCTGGTCGCTACGCCCTGCGCCGTGCTCGTGCCGGCTCTGGCCCCCGCTCTGCTGTTCGTACCCCATCTGTTGGCTGCGGCTTCGGTGTTTGGTGCCGAGCTGCTCGCCCAGGTGCCCTATGCCGCAATGGCCGTCGAGTCGACGCCCGTGCATTATGCCTGGTATGGGGCTGCCGTCGTAGTGTATGCGGCGTGGGCCAACGTGCAGCGATGGCAGGTTTTGGCGGGCGCGGGGACGCTTGCGCTTGGAGCGCTCGTTCTTGTGCTGCGCTGGACGGTCTGGGCGCCCGCAGAGCTCGTGGTACTTGATGTGGGCCAGGCTGACGCGATTCTGGTGCGTGATGGCGCGTCCGCGATTCTGGTTGATGCAGGCGTTGATGATGAGGTGGCCGCGGCGCTTGCCCGCAACCATGTGTTCAGGCTCGATGCGGTGGTCATAACGCATTGGGACCGTGATCATTGCGGCGGGATCGGCGATGTGTTGGCGGCGGTGCCGGTTGGTCGCGTGCTGATCGCGCGGGGCGCACGCGAGCACATGCCCCATGAGGTTGCCGAACTTGCGCTTCCCGAGGTGATCGAGCTCGATGCAGGCGATGAGATTGCCGTAGGCGGATTTACCGGCAGCGTCGTGTGGCCTCGCGCGCCCGTGGCAGGGGAGGAAAACGAAGACTCGCTCGCCCTGTCCCTACACTACGAGCATAGCGGACGCGTGCTGGACGCGCTGCTCACCGGCGATACCGAAGTGGCGCAAGAGGAGGAATATGTTTCGCAGGTGGGAGATGTTGATGTTCTCAAGCTGGGGCATCATGGATCCGAGGCATCGGTTGATGCAGAGGTGCTTGAGGCGCTGAAGCCCGAGGTGACCATCGCAAGCGCAGGCGCGGGCAACTCCTATGGGCATCCTAGCGAGGCGTGCGTTACTGCCGTCAGCCAGTATGGAGCGCAGTTCTTCTGCACCATCGAAGCTGGAGATGTAACGGTGGAGCCGCGTGCTAATGGGGTGGTGGTGCATACGGAGCGATAAAAGGGGAGCGTACGGGTGCGTTGCACCTGCTTGCGCAAGGGCCTATCGGGTAGAATGAGGGCGTTGCTGCGCCGGTCGCGTGCATGTTATCGGGTGTACGCTGCAAGCCGTTGGTAAAGAGAGGGGCTACCGCATGTCAGACGCTGCGTTGTTGCCGGGGTATTTGATCGTGGGGCCCGATGAGGTCAAGCGCGATATCGCGGTCGAGCGGCTCAAAAAACGCCTCGCAGCAAGTGGCATGGCCGACTTCAATTTTGACGAGCGCGATATGACCAGGGAACAGGTGCCTGACGAGGTGCTCGCCTCGCTCAACACCCTGCCCATGGGAGCCGATTTTCGCCTCGTGGTGCTCGAAAATTGCGATCGGCTTCCCAAGGCCATGAGCGAAGCGCTCGTTTCATATTTTGGTAAGCCCTCAGCCGATACCGTATGCCTGGTCATTGCGGGGTCCCTCGCTAAGAACACGCGCCTGTATAAAGCCATGGCAAAGCTGGGCCCTAAGGCAGTGATTGATTGCGCGAGCAAGAAGCGCTGGGAGCTGCCCAAACAGGTTCAGGGCATGGCGCGGCGGTACGGGAGGACCATTTCGACGGCGGCGGCCGAAGAGCTGGTTGCCCGCGTGGGCGAGTCGACGCGTATGCTTGACAACGAGCTCAAAAAGCTCGCCGCCATGGTCGAGGCGCCTCAAATCGAGCGCGAGGACGTCGAACAGTATGTGGTGCGAACGGCCGAGGTCAAGCCCTGGGACTTCCTTGATGCGGTGAGTTCACGAAACGTGGCGCGGGCATTGGAGCTGTACCGCTTGCTGCCGGCGCGCAGCGAGGTCCGTTTGTTCTCGCTCATGGTGTCACGCGTGCGCGAGCTCATCGTTGCCAAGGCGCTCGATGCACGCGGGCAAAGCCGTGAGCTGGCATCTACCCTTGGCGTGCAGGCTTGGCAGGTCAAACACCATGTGGGGTGGGCACGTCGCTTTAGCATGGATGAGCTCGTGGATGCCTTGCGGTCGGCCGAAGACGTCGAGTTGGCACTCAAGGGTTCGCGCGATTCGGTGGTGGCGTTTACCCAGTGGATCATCAGGATCGCGAGCGCGCCGGCGCATCCGGCGCGAGGAGCGCGATAGCGCATGAGGATGCGGTTGTTGGCAAGGTTTGCTGGCAAGTATGGAGACGACCTGTTGCCACACGGCATTTTCATAGCAACAACACTTTCCTTACCTGTGGCTTCGTGGTAAACTCCCTCTTCGTGACCTCAATCGTGTCTCAGAGGCCTGATCATATGGCGATACTGTTTTAGGAATTCGAAAGGAACTCTGCAAAGTGGCTAACATCAAATCGCAGAAGAAGCGTATCCGCACCGCTGAGAAGGCCCGCGTGCGCAACCGCGCCGTGCGTTCTGAGCTCAAGACCCTCGTCAAGCATGTCCACGAGGCCGTCGAACAGGGTGACACTGAGGCCGCCAAGGCTGCTGCGTCCCGTGCGTACAAGCGTCTCGATCAGGCTGCTGCCAAGGGCATCATCCACAAGAACCAGGCTTCGAACCGCAAGTCTGGTGTCCAGAAGCTCGTGAACACTCTCAACTAGTTCACAGCTACAACCTTACGCGCACAAGAGCTCATTCCTTCGAATGGGCTCTTTTTCTGTATCAAGATCGTGCTAAATCCAGTACAATGACGCTCATGAATACGCAAGATACATCTCATATTCGCAACTTCTCAATCGTTGCACACATCGATCACGGCAAGTCCACCATCTCGGACCGTATCCTCGAGCTCACTAATACGGTCGAGGAGCGCGACATGGAGGCCCAGCTGCTCGACACCATGGACATCGAGCGCGAGCGCGGCATCACCATCAAGTCGAATGCGGTGCGCGTCATGTACACAGCCGATGATGGTGACACCTACCAGTTCAACCTTATCGACACGCCGGGCCATGTGGACTTCACCTATGAGGTCTCGCGCTCGCTCGCCGCGTGCGAGGGCGCAGTGCTCGTCGTGGACGCTACCCAGGGCGTCGAGGCGCAGACGGTCTCCAACGCCAATCTCGCCACGAACGCGAATCTCGACATCGTGCCGGCTATCAACAAGATCGACCTGCCTTCCGCGCATCCGGACGAGGTGAAGCTCGAGATCGAGGACGAGCTTGCCATCCCCGCCGACGACGCCGTGTGCGTCTCGGGCAAGACGGGCGAGGGCATCCACGACTTGCTCGAGGCCATCGTTTTCTTGATCTCGCCTCCTCAGGGCGACATCGATGCGCCGCTCAAGGCGCTCATCCTCGATTCGTATTTCGATGAGTATCGCGGTGTTGTGGCTACGATCCGCATCTTCGATGGTGCGATTCGCCCGGGCATGCATCTCACCATGATGCAGACCGGCCACACGTTTCTGGTGGACGGCGTGGGCGTCAAGCGTCCGGCCGAGACGTCGGTTGACGAGCTCAGCGTGGGCGAGGTCGGCTTTGTGGTCACCGGCCTTAAGGATCCGGAGGCCGTGCACGTGGGCGAGACGCTCACGTATCGCGACGACCCCTGCGACGCGCCGCTCCCGGGCTATCGCGAAGCCAAGCCGATGGTCTACACGGGTTTGTTCCCCATCGACAACAAGGACTACGAGAACCTGCGCGATGCGCTCGAAAAGCTCCACGTCAACGACCCCTCGCTGACGTGGAGTCCCGAGACCTCGGTTGCGCTGGGCTTTGGCTTCCGCGTGGGCTTTTTGGGCTTGCTGCATATGGAGGTCGTGAAGGAGCGCCTGGAGCGCGAGTTCGACCTTGACCTCATTGCGACGAGCCCGTCGGTGGACTACCACGTGTACAAGACGGATGGCGAGATGATCTGCGTGCGCAGCCCGCAGGATCTGCCCGACGTGACGCGCATCGACCATATCGAGGAGCCGTTTCTCAAGGCTAAGGTCATTGTGCCTCCCGAGTACACCGGTGCGGTCATGCAGCTGGCGATTGAGCATCGCGGCGTGATGACGGACATGATTCACCTGAGCCAGAAGTCCGTCGAGATGCGCTTTGATATTCCGCTTGCCGAGCTCATTCTCGATTTCTTCGACCAGCTCAAGAGCCGTACGAAGGGCTATGCGAGCCTGGACTACGAGTTTGCCGATTACCGCCCGTCCGACCTGGTGAAGCTTGACATTTTGCTCTCGGGTGACGATGTAGACGCGCTGAGCTTTATCGTGCACAAGGACAAGGCGTACAGCCTGGCGCGCGGGCTCTGCGACAAGCTCAAGGAGATTATTCCCCGTCAGCTCTTCGAGGTACCTATCCAGGGTGCCATCGGCAACAAGATTATCGCGCGCTCGACCGTTAAGGCGCGCCGCAAGGACGTGCTTGCCAAGTGCTACGGCGGCGATATCTCGCGTAAGCGCAAGCTGCTTGAAAAGCAGAAGGAAGGCAAGAAGCGCATGAAGGCCATCGGTTCCGTCGAGGTGCCGCAAGAAGCCTTTCTCGCCATCCTTAAGGTCGAGGACTAATGGGTTGGTTGGGGGCGTGTTCCTTTTGGCCCATTTTGACCGTTCGCGGCCATAACCAGCACGTTTACATAGGGGAACAGTGGGGGTGGAATGTCGTTTTCCGATGAGCTGCGGGCGCGCTATGCTGAGCAGCCGTTTTTGATGGCGCCCATGGCCGGCGTGACGGACGCCGCGTATCGCATCATGATGCGACGCCACGGTGCTCGCCTCGCCTATAGCGAGATGGTGAGCGTGGCCGGCCTGGCCTACGCGAGCGAGCGCACCTGGGAGCTCGTGCTGCCCGCAGACGACGAGCCCACCATCGCGGTGCAGCTCTTTGGCAGCAAGCCCGAACAGTTTGCCGGCGCCGTGGAGGCGGTGGAGGAACGCGTGGGCAGCAAGCTCGCCCTCATTGACATCAACATGGCGTGTCCTGCACGCAAGGTCATTACCAAGGGCGAGGGCTCGGCGTTGATGGACAACCCCGCGCTGGCTTCTGAGATCGTAAAAGCCGCGGTGTCGCATGCGAGCGTGCCGGTGACGGCAAAGATTCGCATCGGGTTTGCCACGGGCGACCGCGTGGCGCCGGCGTTTGCCGAGATGCTTGAAGACGCGGGCGCCGCCGCCATTGCCGTGCATGGTCGGAGTGCCAAGCAGCTCTATACGGGCACGGCCGATTGGTCGATTATCGACGAGGTCGCTGCACGCGTGTCGGTGCCGGTGGTGGGATCGGGGGACGTATATACCGCCGATGACGCTGTGCGCATGCTCAACGAGACAGCGGCAAGCGCGGTGTTTGTAGCACGTGGTACCTATGGCAACCCGTGGATCTTTGAGGATGCGCGGGCGCTTGCGTTTGAGGGCGCGCCGGTGCCGCACCGCACGTACCGCGAGCGGCTCGATGCCCTGCGCGAGCACCTGGCGCTCACCCACGAGCTGGTGCCTCGCGCGATGGCGCGCGCCCGCACCTATGCCACTTGGTACCTCAAGGGCATGCCCCACGCTGCGGCATGGCGCGGCCGTGTGGTGCAGTGCGATACCTACGAGGACTTCATGGCGCTCGTTGACGAGATCGAAGACGATGTGACGTGCGAAGAAACGGTAGCGTAGCCATGGCTGTTCAGGCCCTGTACCTGCACATTCCGTTCTGCCATGCGCGGTGCGCCTACTGCGATTTTGAGACCTGTGCGCTGGGTGCGGCTTCGTTTGAGCATGCGAGCGACCGCTATCTAGCGCGGCTGTATGCTCGTGTGGATGCTCTGGGGGCAGCCGGTGCGCTTCAAGCGGTGCGCACGGTCTATGTGGGTGGGGGCACGCCGTCGGTCTTGGGGCTGCGCCTTGCGGAGCTGGTGCGCCGCGTGCTCCATTGGTGCCAGCCCAGCGAGATCACGTGCGAGGCAAACCCCGAATCGTTTACCGACGAGCTTGCCGAGGCGCTTGCGGCGGCAGGGGTGACGCGCATCTCGCTCGGTGTGCAGAGCCTCTGCGATGCGGAGCTTGCCTCGATTGGTCGCATCCATACCGCCCAGATGGCGCTTGAGGCCATTGTCCGGGCGCGCCGCGCGGAATTCAGCGTGTCCTGCGACCTGATGTGCGGCTTGCCGGGCCAAACGCTTAAAAGCTGGCTGGAGAGCGTTGAGGCGGCGCTTGCTGCCGGCCCGCACCACGTGTCGGTCTATCCCCTAACGCTTGAGGAGGGGACGCCGCTTGCGGCGCGGGCGGAGCAGGACTCTTCGCTCGTGCCCGATGAGGATCTGCAGGCCGCTGCTATGGAGATGGCGCGCTCGGCATGCATGCGTTCGGGGCGGGCGCCCTATGAGGTTGCCAGCTATGCGCTGCCGGGTCATGCTTGTGCTCACAACGTCGCATACTGGACCGGGGTGAGCTATCTGGGCGTGGGGCGCTCTGCTGCGGGCATGCTGGCGCGCGAAGAATGGAGCTCGATGGCGCCGTTCTTTCCGGGGGTACAGCCTACAGCCGAGGCAGCGCGCATTCGGCTGGTGCAGCGAGACGATGCGGCGCGGCGGTTTGATGCCGAGTTTCTGACCGAACGAGGGTCGGTGGCCGAAGACCTGATGCTCGGCATGCGCATGACGGCCGGGGTAGGGCCTCGATTGATGAGTCGCGCCCAACGGGTGTTTGGCCATGCCTTCAGCAACGCCTGTGCGACCGCCCAGGCTGAGGGGCTCGCGCGCCTTGACGATGCAACGGGTGCCTTGGTGCCCACGGAACGCGGTTGGCTTATGGGAAACGAGCTGTACGGCTTGATGTGGGACCTTGCTGACGCACCGAACGAATAGCGAGCTGAGTCGCGCGCATCCGCCTCATTGCTGGCGCGTTGCATTCTGGCGCGCCCTTGGACAGGTCAACCGCCGCACCATATGGGGGTGCACTGATGCACCATACGATAACCATCACTTGGAGCTTTTGGTGCCGTGGTGCTGGGTTTTGGGTACAATGAGGCCGTTTTACCGCGCCGCCTGCAGGAAGGTTTGCACCACATGGCAAGCATGAACGAGAAAGACTACTACGCCATTTTGGGCGTCTCCAAGGACGCAACGGCCAAGGAGATCCAAAAGGCATTTCAGCAGAAGGCGCGCAAACTGCACCCCGATGTCAATAAAGCCCCCGATGCCGAGGAGAAGTTCAAGGAAGTTTCCGAGGCCTACGCGGTGCTTTCGGACGAGCAGAAACGCGCCCGCTACGACGCCATGCGCTCGGGCAATCCGTACGCGGCGCAGGGCGGTATGGCTAACCCCTATGGTGGCGGGGCAGGTCGCGGCTCGTATTATGGCGGCTTTGGTGGATTTCCCTTCGGCGGCATGTGGTCGGAGCCGCGCCGGGGCAGCCGGGGATCCTCGCAGGCGTATAACCCCGAAGAGGGCGCAGATGTGGTGGTCGATGTAGACCTCACGCCTGAGCAGGTTAAAAACGGCGCGCGCAAAGCGGTCAAGTATCGCCGCTACGAGCCGTGCGGGCGCTGCCATGGCTCGGGCTCGGTTTCCGCCGATCATGCGCACGTGTGCCCCAGCTGCGGCGGTACGGGCACCATGGGCGTTGACATGTCGTTCCTCTTTGGCGGCGGTGTGTTTCAGATGGTGTGCCCGGAATGCAACGGCTCCGGCAAGGTGATCAACGACCCCTGCCCCGACTGCGGCGGTTCGGGCCGCACCAAGGTAATGTCCGAGGCGATCATAGAGTTTCCTCCGGGCATGCACGATGGCAATACCGTGCGCATCAAGGGCATGGGCCATGCGGGCACCAATGGGGCTGCCGGCGGCGACCTCGTGGGCCGCGCACGGGTGGCAGCCGAGCGTCTGGACGGCATGGCGCAACGCGGCTTCCAGATCATGGGCATGGCTGCACCGTTTTTGCTCTTGGCATTGCTCGGCGGCATGATGACCCTTTTTGCGCTCATCTGCCTCATCCCGTTTATCTACGGGCTCGTGCTGGTGCTCCGCGAGGTGCCCAGGCACCGCTCCTCGGTTTGGGCAAAGCGCGGTCTCAAGGTGTTTGCGAGCGGCTTTGTGAACGCGCTCCTCTACGTGCTCATTATTCTTTGGTTTGTAAGCTGCACCTCGGGCTTGTACTACCGCCCGTTTTATTATTGGTAAGCGTCGCTAACCCGCGGACGCTTGCAGGCGCGTCGCCCATCTGCTTGCGGCTGCCGTTTACGTGCGGCGCGCTGCGGGTACGATGAATGCTGTTGTTTATTGCCACACATGTGCTGATGGATAAGATGGGGGAAGGTTCCAACAGTGCCGGATTCCAAAGATTACTACGAGATTTTGGGTGTTGACCACGATGCCGACCAGCGCACCATCAAGCGTGCGTTCCTCAAAAAAGCTCGTGAGCTGCACCCCGACGTCAACAAATCGCCCGATGCCGAGGAACGCTTTAAAGAGGTCAACGAGGCGTACTCGGTGCTTTCTGACGAGCAGAAGCGCGCGAATTACGACCGCTACGGCTCGCCCGACGGACCGGGTGGCTCGGGATACGTAGACTTTAGCGACATCTTTGGCGGCATGGGCATGGACGACATCTTCTCGTCGTTCTTTGGCGGCGGCCGTGGCGGCCGGGGCGGTGGGCGCCGCGAGCGCCGCCGTGGTCGCGACATGGCCATCTCGCTCACGATCTCGCTCGAAGAGGCGGCGCTCGGCTGCACCAAGACGGTTGCGTACGATCGCCTGGCTCCGTGCGAAGACTGCCACGGTTCGGGTCTGGCTGAGGGCGCGCACGAGCAAACGTGCTCGACCTGCCACGGCACGGGCTTCGTGACCACCGTGCAGCAATCGGTCTTCGGCCGCGTGCAGTCGTCGTCGCCGTGCCCCGATTGCGGTGGCGAGGGCACGGTGATCGACCATCCGTGCGAGATGTGCGGTGGCCAGGGCCGTACTCCCAATCACGAAAAGGTCGACATCCAGGTGCCCGCCGGCATCTCGACAGGGCGTCAGCTGCGCGTGCGCAACTACGGCGAGGCCGGGTTCCGCGGTGAGGCTGCGGGCGACCTGTTGGTGACCGTGCAGGTGGCTGAGCATGAGCGCTTTACGCGCTCGGGCGACGATCTGGTGTGCCCGCTTGACGTATCCATCGCGCAGGCTGCGTTGGGCTGCACGGTCGAGGTGCCTGGCATCATGCCCGACGAGACTATCGTGTTTGAGATTCCCGCCGGTACGCAGTACGGCGATACCGTGCAGGTGGCCGAACGCGGCATGCCGCGCATGGGTGGCGGCGGCGCGCGCGGACGCGCGATCGGCCAGGTGCGCGTGCAGGTGCCGCGTAAGCTCTCCAACGAGGCGCGTGCGCACCTGGAGAAGTATGCCGAGGCCATGGGCGAGGACTACACGGCGCGCAAGACCGTGGGCGACCGCATCCGCGATGCCATCGACGATATTTTGGACTAGCAACCGACCAGGTGCATAAGGAGCGCTGTGGCCAATCCGTTTGTTTCCGTTATCAATTTAGGATGCCGCGTTAATCGCGTTGAGTCTGACCGCATGGAACGCGATCTTGCGGCCGCGGGCTTTACGCTCATAGATCCTGATGAGGCCGAGCTGGTGGTCATCAATACGTGCGCGGTAACGGGGGAGGCTGAGGCTAAGACGCGCAAGGCGGTGCGTCATGCCTTGGGCCGCGCGCGCCATCCGCAGGTGATCGCGACTGGTTGCGCGGCTGCGCTTCACCCCGAGTCGCTGAAGGAGCTCTCTGACCGTGTGACGGTGGTGCCCTCCAAGGTGGAGGTGCTGCGCGCGGCACTCGCCTGCCTGGGTTTGGAGCAGGCGCCGCGCGATCCCTTTGACCGTGCGGATGCTGCGGACGAGAGCGCGTGCGCTGCGCCGTTTCATCAGGCGCGCGTGGGCGTGAAGATCCAGGATGGGTGCAACAATCGCTGCACGTACTGCATTGTGTGGAAGGCGCGCGGCCCCGAGCGCTCGGTGCCGGTGGAGGCGGTGCTGGACCAGGTGCGTGCAGTTGAGGCGGCTGGTATGCCCGAGGTGGTGCTTACCGGCGTAAACCTAGGTGCTTACGACGGCTCCAGCGAAACCGACGAGCACGTGGAAATCGACGAGCTCCTTAACATCGTCATGCGTGAGACCGCCATCCCGCAGATCCGTCTTTCGTCGATCGAGCCGATGGACGTGACTGACCGGGTGATCGATGTCATGGCGGCCTCGCAGGGTCGCATCGCGCCTTTTTTGCACCTGCCGGTGCAGTCGGGCTGCACGGGTACCCTGGCGCGCATGGGCCGTCCTTATTCGGCCGAGGAATTTGAGGCGTTGTGCAACCGCATTCGCGCGGCGGTGCCCGCGGTGGCGCTTTCGTGCGATCTGATCGTGGGCTTTCCCGGGGAGACGGACGAGGATTTTGCAACGTCGCTTGCCCTGTGCGAGCGTGTGGGCTTTGCGCGCATGCATGTGTTTCGCTACAGCGCGCGGCCGGGTACGCCTGCGGCAACCATGTCCGACCAAGTGCCGCCCACGGTCATGGCCGAGCGTTCGCAACAGGCGCGCGCCCTTGCGGAGCGGCTTGCCCGCGCGGATGCGCGGCGGCGTGTGGGCACCGTGGAGCGCGCGGTCATTGAGCAGGGCGCGCGTGGGACCCTCGGTTCATTCCATCGCGTTGAGGTCGAGGGGCTCGCCGCGGCGGGTATTGCTGCGCCTGCCATTACCGACGTTGCTATTATGGACGTGACGGCGTCGGGTCTGGTGCGGGCACGGGTGTGCGCGGCTGCCGACAACATGCAGGCGTGAGGCGAGGGGGTTACATGGATACCACGCGCGTGAAGCTGAGCATTCCAGAAGGCGTCGACCCCGTGCGCATCACGGGCGGCGGCGACGCGCTTCTGCGCGCAATCGAAGAGCGCACGAGCGCGTCGATCATGGTGCGCGATCGCACCATCGCGCTTTCGGGCTCGCCTGAGGAGGTTGAGCTGCTGACCCGACTCTTCACCTACCTGATTAAAGAGGCGCGGGCCGGCGACACACCCACCGAGCGCGAGATTGACCGCGCCATGCAGACGCTCCGCGAAAGCGTAATGGACCTCTCGGGGTTTCGCGACGACATCCTGCTGACCTATCGCGGCAAGGCCATTCGCCCCAAAACCGTGGGCCAAAAGCGCTACATTGACGCGATTCGCGCCAACACGGTGACGTTTTGCTTGGGGCCCGCCGGTACGGGCAAGACCTACCTGGCAATGGCCATGGCGATCTCTGCGCTCAAGCGCCACGAGGTGGGACGTATCGTGCTCACGCGTCCGGTGGTCGAGGCGGGGGAGAGCTTGGGCTATCTGCCGGGTACCCTTCAAGAAAAGATCGACCCCTACGTGCGTCCGCTCTTTGACGCGCTCTTTGACATGACCGATATGGAGCGCGGCGGAGAGCTGATCGAGCAGGGCATTATTGAGATCGCACCGCTCGCCTACATGCGCGGCCGCACGCTCAACGACGCGTTTGTGGTGCTCGACGAGGCGCAGAACACCACGCCCGAGCAAATGAAGATGTTTCTTACGCGTTTGGGCTTTAACTCCAAATTCATCATCACGGGCGATATGACGCAGCGCGACCTGATGGGTCGCCGCGGCGGGCTCACCGATATCGAGCAGATTTTGGCCGGGGTGGACGACATCGCCTTCATCCACCTCGACCGAAGCGATGTGGTGCGCCATGCGCTGGTAGGGCGCATCGTCGAGGCGTACGACGCCTTTGAAGAGCGCACGCAGGGAGGTGCACACCATGGCAACCATAACGGTGCTCGTCACCAATGACGCCGGCCTCGATACGCTGCTGAGCGAGGATGAAGTCCAGCAGATTGCCGAGGCGGTACTTGATGCCGAGGGCATAACCGTGTCGGCCGAGGTTTCGGTTTCCTTTATCGACGAGGACGAGATGCGGGCTCTGAATGCGGAATGGCGCGGCATCGATGCGCCGACCGACGTGCTTTCGTTTGAGTGCGACGGCGCAGATGCCGAGGGCCTGCCTGATGGCGCGGTGCTGGAGCTCGGCGATGTGATGCTTGCGCCCACGGTGATCGCTGCGCAAGCGCCCGCGTTCAACGCGACGCCGGTCGAGGAGTGCCGCCTCATGCTGGTGCACGGCATGCTCCACCTGTTGGGCTACGACCATATGCAGGAAGACGAGGCAGCCCAGATGGAGGCGCACGAGCTTGCTGTTTTGCAGGCGCTTGCCACCGCGCGCGGCGATGATCCCGTAGGCGTGGTGCTCGGCCCCATGACGCGGCACCAGAACGATTGACCGCCCGCGCACGGCGCAGCATCGCGTATGATGCTGATGAGGCTTATGGGCGACCCGCGCACCAGAGCGCAAAGGAGGCTTACATGATTCCCGGTTCTCAGCACGACCACCCCACGTTTGTGCGTTCGTTTGGCTATGCTATCCAGGGGTTTGTGACGGCGGTGACCACCGAGCGCAACATCAAGGTGCAGCTGCTGGTGGGCGCGCTCGCCGTTGTGGCGGGTTTTATGCTCAAGATCGACGCGCTTTCGTGGGTCCTTGTGGCGCTTTGCATCGGCCTCGTGATCTTTGCGGAGCTGGTGAACACCTCCATTGAGGCCATCGTTGACTTGGCTACACAGGAGCTGCATCCGTTGGCCAAGCGCGCCAAGGATATCGCCGCGGCAAGCGTGTTCACCCTGTCCATTACCGCGGCCATCGTGGGCCTTATCGTGTTTGCCCGAGCGCTCGGGATGCTCTAGGAAAGGTGCGCTTCATGCAGGAATTTGATCCCTTTGCAACTATGAGCGACGAGGAACTCGACGCGATGGTGGCTGCGTCCGCGGCCGAAGATGCAGGTGCCCAGGCCGATGCTGCGGCATCGCAGGGCTTCCGGAGTGGTTTTGTAGCGCTCGTGGGCCGGCCGAATGCGGGCAAGTCAACGTTGCTCAATGCCTGTCTGGGCACCAAGATGGCCATCACCTCGCCGGTGGCGCAGACCACGCGCCGCCGCATGCGCGGCGTGGTGCGGCGCGACGGCGTGCAGATCGTGTTCGTGGATACTCCGGGGCTCCATAAGCCCCACGACTCGCTGGGCAGCGAGCTCAACAAGAGCGCTCTGGCGGAGTTGGGCGACGTGGATGTGCTCTGCTTCCTCATCGACGCCTCACAGCCCATCGGACGCGGTGACGCCTGGGTGGCCGAGCGCGTAGCCAAGAGCACGGCCAAGCGCATCTTGGTGCTCACCAAGGCGGACCTTACCACGCCCGAGCAGGTGCTTGCGCAAATCAAGGCCGCGCACGAGCTCTGTGACTTTGACGACGAGATCGTGCTTTCGGCTACGGAGCACTTTAACGTGGACACCTTTATTGATCTGGTGGCAAGTTACTTGCCGGCGGGACCAAAGTGGTTCCCCGACAACATGGATACCGATGTTTCGGATGACATGCTGGTGGCTGAGTTTGTGCGCGAGAAGCTGCTGCTGCGCACACGCGAAGAGGTGCCGCATTCGGTGGGCGTGATCTGCGATTCCATGGAGCGCCGCCGCGGCGTGCTGCACATCCACGCGACCATCTATGTGGAACGCGAGGGCCAGAAGGGCATCATCATCGGCAAAAAGGGCGAGATGCTCAAGCACGTGGGTATCGACGCGCGCCGCGACCTTGAGCGGCTCTTTGGATGCAAGGTCTTTTTGGAGCTTGAGGTTCGCGTGCAGGCGCACTGGCGCGAGGACGAGCGCGCGATCCGCCGCCTGGGTTACGCCGCCGACGAATAACGGCGCGGGTGCGTAGAGCATGGCGGGAAGCAGGACCTATCGCACGAACGCGATCGTGCTCGATAAGACCAAGCTGCGCGAGACGGACCTCATCTTTACCCTGGTGGCCCAAAGCGGCCGGCAGCTGCGTGCCGTGGGCAAGGGTGCCCGCAAGCCCGGCAGCCGCTTGGCCGCGCGGTGCGAGCTGGGCTGCGAGGTCGACCTGCTGCTTGCCCACGGCCGCTCACTTGACGTGGTGGTCGAGGCAACGCTTGTGGAGGCACCCCTGGGCGCTGCGCCGTCATACGAGCTGTTGACCGCAACGAGCGCCTTGGCCGACGTGGCCAAGGCGTGCTGCTATGAGGACGCCGACGACCCCTATGTGTTTGCCATCACGCGGCGCGCCCTGCAGGTGCTGGGCGGTGCGTGCGGTGAGCTGGATGGCCCGCATTTGGATGTGGTGGTGGCGGCGTATGTGTTCAAGCTGCTTTCGCACTTGGGCTACCGGCCCGATTACTCGGCATGCGTGGCCTGCGGAGATCCTGCCGTTTCGTATTTCTCGGCTGTTGCGGGAGGGCTCTTGTGCGCTTCGTGCGCGTCGAGCGTGCCCGGGGCCGAGGAGCTCGATGCCGGCATGGTGGGGTGGCTGCGGTCGCTGATGGCGCTGCGTTTTGACGAGCTTGCGGCAGCGCCGTGCGATGCGCCTACGGCAACCTTTTTGCTGGCGCTGGCCCACGTGTGGGCGGCCACGCACCTGGACTGCCGCTTGCGCGCACTCGAGTTTCTGCTGGGCGTGTAGGGCATGCTGTGCGGGTATGATGTGCACGTTACGAGGACGAATGTTCTTGTGGTACTATATCGGGCTGTTGGTACCTCGAGCTTAGAAGTCCGCTCCACCGGCGGCTGCTCAGCTGGAGGCGAATGGTTGGCAAAGCGATTTGCCCAGACGAAAGGTGAAACATGACTGTTTCCAAGGAGCGCAAGGCGGAGCTTACCGCCGAGTTTGGCAAGAACGCCCAGGACACCGGCAACCCCAAGGTTCAGGTTGCCATCGCGACTGAGCGCATCCGCGAGCTCACCGAGCACATGAAGTCCCATCCCAAGGACTTCCACACCCGTCGCGGCCTGCTCATGATCGTCGGTCGCCGTCGTCGTCTTCTGTCCTACATCAAGAAGAGCGACATCGTCGAGTACCGTGCGCTCATCGCGAAGCTCGGCATCCGCGATAACATCCAGTAAGTCGTGCATGCAGGAGCGCTTCGGCGCTCCTTTTCATGTAGGGGCCGAAACCTCGGCTCTACACCGTTGGCGCACCCACGAAGCGCCAACCCGAGAAGCCCGTACGCAATGGGGCGTACGGAGATGAAGGAGAACAATGTCACTCGTTAGCAAAACCTTCGAGCTCTATGGCAAGACCTACACGCTCGAATCCGGTGAGCTCGCCAAGCAGGCTACCGGCGCCGTCGTGGTCAAGCAGGGCGACACCACCATGCTCATGACGGTCGTGGTGTCCAAGGAGCGCAAGAACTACGACTTCTTCCCGCTCACCGTCGACTTCAACGAGAAGCTCTATTCCGTGGGCCGTATTCCCGGCGGCTACCTTAAGCGCGAGGGTCGCCCCACGGAGAAGGCTACCCTTACCGCTCGTATGATCGACCGTCCGATCCGCCCGAGCTTCCCTGACGGTTTCCGCAACGAGGTCCAGATTGTTGCGACCTCGCTCGTGGCCGACCAGGTGAACCCCTTTGACGTCATCTGCACCATGGGCGCCTCGCTCGCCCTCACGCTCGGTGGCGTGCCGTTTGAGGGCCCTCTTGCGTGCGTGCGCATTGGCCGCAACAAGGAGACCGGAGAGTTCATCGTCAACCCTACCTATGAGGAGCGCGAGAACTCCGACCTCGACCTCGAGCTCGCGGGTACTCGCGACTTCATTTCGATGCTCGAGGCGTCGGCCGAGGAGGTCTCTGAAGAGGACATGCTCGCCGCCATGGCCTTTGGCCAGAAGGCCATCGGTGCGTTCTGCGACGCTCAGCTTGCCTTTGTTGAGGAGTGGGAGCAGGTCAACGGCCCCATCGTTCCCAAGGAGTACCCGCTCGACGAGCCGGTGCCCGAGGTTCACGACCGCGTGTTCGCGCACTACGACGAGATGTACGCTGCGCTGGACGATGCCGACAAGCAGAGCCGCATCGCCAAGGTCGAGGAGCTCAAGGATTCCATCAAGGCCGAGTTCACCGAAGACGAGCAGCTCGAGTGGGAGCGCGAGATCCCGGTCGAGCTCAAGGCGCTCGAGAAGAAGGCCATGCGCACGATGGTCGTCGAGACCGGCGAGCGCGTGGACGGCCGCCGCGCCAATGAGATTCGTCCGATCATGGTCAAGGGCAACTACCTGCCGCTCGTGCATGGCTCGGGCCTGTTCCAGCGCGGTCAGACGCAGGTGCTTTCGGTCCTTACCCTCGGCATGCTCAACGAGGCACAGCGTCTTGACACCATCGAGCCAGTCGAGGGCAAGCGCTATATGCACCAGTACAACTTCCCGCCGTTCTGCACCGGCGAGACGGGCCGCATCGGTTCGCCGAAGCGCCGCGAGATCGGTCACGGCAACCTGGCAGAGCGCGCGCTTTTGCCCGTGCTCCCCGACGAGAACGAGTTCCCCTATGCGATCCGCGTGGTCTCCGAGGTCATGGAGTCCAACGGCTCCTCGTCGATGGCGTCCACCTGTGCGAGCTGCCTTGCGCTCATGGACGGCGGCGTGCCCATCAAGCGCCCCGTCTCCGGCATCGCCATGGGCCTCATCCAGGAGGAGGGCAAGACCGTGGTGCTCTCCGACATCCAGGGCCTCGAAGACTTCTTGGGCGACATGGACTTCAAGGTGACCGGCACCGAGCGCGGCATCACCGCCATGCAGATGGACAACAAGGCCACCGGTCTTACGCCCAAGATTCTTACCCAGGCGCTTGAGCAGGCCAAGCAGGGCCGCGCCTTCATCCTGGGCAAGATGCTCGCGGTGGTAAACGGCCCGCGTGAAGAGACCCGCCCGACCGCGCCGCGCATCACCTCAATCACCATTCCGGTCGAAAACATCCGCGACGTCATTGGCAAGGGTGGCGAGACCATCCGCGGCATCCAGGACGAGACCGGTGCCTCGGTGGACGTTCACGAGGACGGCACCGTGTACGTTGGCGGCGTGGGCGAGTCGGTCGATCAGGCCGTCGAGCGCATCCAGCTCATCGTCAAGGTGCCCGAGGTGGGCGAGGAGTACACGGGCCGCGTGGTTTCCATCAAGGATTTCGGCGCGTTCGTGAACCTGCTGCCCGGCAAGGACGGCTTGCTGCACATTAGCCGTGTTGCCCAGGGCCGCGTGAACAAGGTCGAGGACGTGCTCAACGTGGGCGACGAGGTCAAGGTCAAGGTCATCGAGGTTGATGACAAGGGCAAGATCTCGCTCGACCGTCTGGACAAGCCCGAGGCTCCCGCGCAGGCGGCGGGCGAGGGTCGTCCCCGTCGCGAGTCCCGTGACCGTGCGGAGCGTCCGCGCCGTCGTCCCGGTGACAACGGGAACAACGGCGGGCATCGCACGCCGCGGAGGCATCACGAGGGGTAAGTAGTCCCTGAACTCCCATCGGGCGCCCCGGTTTTCTCCTTCGCTGGTCCTCGCAATTCGGCTTTCGCCGAATTGCTGCGGAATCGCTCAGGAGAAAACCGGGGCGCCCTGCGTTTACGGGGTACTTGGAGCAGCATAAGGAATGTAGGGGGCTCGTTGCTGGGGCGGACGGCGCTGCGCGCGTCCGGCGTGGAGCTCGAGAGGTGCTCAGGTTAGGCTGACAATACGGAAAACGATGGAGCGCTCTGCTATTCCTGTGGGGCTCGGGTCTGGGAGTGTGGCTCTCAAGGTTAATGGCTACAATAGATGCGCCTATGTAGGAATAGGAAGTACGTAATCGCAGGCATTGCCTGCGTGTTTTGTTTTATCCACCGATTTGAAAGGAGCCTTTAGAGCTCATGGCAAAAAAGAATCCGCCGCTTCGCATCATTCCCCTCGGTGGCCTTGATGGGATCGGCAAGAACATGACCGTCGTCGAGTGCGGCCCGGATATGGTGCTCATCGACGCCGGCCTGATGTTCCCCGACGACTCGCAGCCCGGTATTGACCTGGTGCTGCCGGACTACACCTATGTGCTCGAAAACGAGGACAAGCTGCGCGGCATCGTGATCACCCACGGGCACGAGGACCACACGGGCGCCTTGCCGTACCTGCTGCAGGACCTTAACAACAAGGTGCCGATCTTTTCGAGCAAGCTCACCCTCGGCTTTATTGAGGGCAAGCTCGCCGAGTTCCGCATCAAAACGCCAAAGTTCCGCGAGGTACACGACGGCAGCCATGTGAACCTGGGCAACATCTCCATCGATTTCTTTGCCATGACGCACTCCATCCCGGGTGCGCTTGGCATCTTCATCAAGTCCCCGCAGGGCACCGTCATGCACACGGGCGACTTCAAGCTTGACCAGACGCCTATCGACGGCGTGCGCCCCAACTACGCCGCCATCACCAAGTTCGCCAAACAGGGCATTGACCTGCTTATGTCCGACTCCACCAACGCGACGCGTCCCGGCTTTACGCCGTCCGAGGCAGCGGTGGGGCCCACGCTCAACGAGGTTATCAAGAACGCCAAGGGCCGCGTGTTCGTGGCGTCGTTCTCGAGCCACATCCATCGCCTGCAGCAGATCTGCGACGCAGCCAAAAAGTGCGGTCGCAAGATCGTGGTGACGGGCCGCTCTATGCTTACCAACACGCGTGTGGCGCGTGAACTCGGCTACCTCAACATCGATGAGCACGACATTCTGGACGCCTACGAGCTCAACGGCATCCCCGATGATCAGATCGTGGTCATGTGCACCGGCTCCCAGGGCGAGCCGCTCTCGGCGCTTTCGCGCATGGCGAACGGCGAGCACAAGACGCTCTCGATCCACTCGGGCGATACCGTGATCATCTCGGCCACGCCGGTTCCGGGTAACGAGAAGGCCGTACAGCAGGTTATCAACAGCCTGGCCAAGCTGGGCTGCACCGTGGTGGATAAATCCACGCGGCTCGTGCACGTGTCGGGCCACGGAAGCCAGGAGGAGCTCAAGCTCGTGCTCGCCATGGCCAAGCCGACCTACTTCATGCCCGTGCACGGCGAGGCCGTTCACCTGCGTGCTCACGCAAACTTGGCGCGCCAGATGGGCATGCGCGACGACCACATCTTTGTGGTGGACAATGGCGACTCGCTCGAGATGCGTGGCGGCATCGTGAAGGTGGGCCCGCAGGTGGAGAGCGGCATCGTATACGTGGACGGCCTGCGCATCGGCGACACCGACCCCATCGTGCTGCGCGATCGCCAGAAGCTCGCCAACGACGGCATGGTCACCGTCGTCGCGGTGGTTTCAAGCAAGCATAAGCGCATTGATGCCGTCGAATTCTCGAGCCGCGGCGTGTCCTTTACCATCGACGACGAGTTTGGCGCGGATGCCGAGACCTCTATTCGCAAGGCGATCGACAAGGGTTCCTTCGACTTTACGAGCAACGGCACGGGCGCGCTCCGTAAAGCGGTGCGCGACTCGCTGTCCAATTTCATCTGGAACCGCACGCGCACGCGCCCGATGATTATCCCGGTTGTCATGGAGGTCTAGCGTGGCAACTCGGCAGGCGACAACCAAGGACGGGCAGAAGAAGGGCGCCGCGCGCAAGGCCACCTCAAAGCAGGGGGCGGCAAAGCTGCGCGCCAACGCCCAGGCAGCATCTGCTCCAGCGCCTGAGCCGCTTATGACGGGCGGTACAGCGCGAGACATCACGGGCGTGGTGCTCGCGGTTGTTGCCGTGGGGTCCTTTATCGCCGTGATTGCGCCTACGTCCGCCCCGGTTTCTGCAGCGGTTGCGCGCTTTTACCACCTGGGCTTTGGCTTGGGTGGGTATGTGGTGCCGCTTGCCCTGTTGCTTGTTGCCGCGCTCATTTTTGTGCGTAGCGAGGGCGTCTTCAAACCCAAGCCGACCATTGGCGCGATCTGCATCTTTGTGGCGGTTATCTCGCTGATCGCGCTCGTGGGCCTCCCCGACACCATGGTTCTCGGCGTTACCGTGGACGATTTTGAACTTGCCTCGACCGGTGGCTATGTGGGCTTTGCCGTAGCGTCCGTGCTTGCGGGAGCGCTGGGTAAGCCGATTGCCGGCGTGGTGCTCGTGGGCTTGGCTGTTGCGGGCGCGGTGCTCATCGGCTTCTCGATTTCTACCTGCGTCGAGACGGTGCGCGATCGGGTCGACGAGTTACGCGCCCGTCACCATGTTGAGGTCAACGATCGCCCCTGGGGCGACGAGGACGCCTATGCGCCTGCTCCCGCTCCTGCGCGCGCGGGCAGGGGAGGCGCTGCTCAGACTCGCCAGCAGCAGCTTTTTGACGCTGACGGAACGGCTGAGACAACCTATATTGGCGATCGCGGCAAGACAACGCTTATTACGGACGAGCCTGATGACCCCGATGAGGACCCATTCGTCGACCTGTCCGATCAGCTGGCGGCTGAAGAAGCAAAGACGCGCCTGATCCCCATCAAAGACAAGATCGCCAAGACCATCCGTCGTGGGGTGGGTACGGCTGATGAAGCCGATGAGCCCCAGGACCTTGGGGACTCGGCGGATCCGCTTGCCATTGCCGGCATGCAGGACATCCTTGAATCTAATGATGCAGACGAGGACCAGCCTCCGTTTGACCTTGCCGATAGCGCGGACGCCGCGGATTCGGTAGACCATACTATTGCACATGGTGTCGCCACCGTGGTCGACGCAGATGGCACTCCTCAGCCCATTCCCGACTTCTTGCTGAGTTCGCCTGCGGCCAACGCTACGGATCAGCCCGCGTCCCCGGTAGTTCCTGCCCACGGCACGCCTGCCGCCGCGGCAGCTGCAAACGCGGTTGATGCTGAGGGCGAAGACGCTGAGCAGCGAAAGCTCCCGCCGCTCTCGATGCTGCGGCATAACCCGCACTCCGCATCTGCGGCCTCGTCCGACAAAGAGCTGCGCCAAACGGCGGAATCGCTGCAGTCGACGCTTAAAGAGTTCAACCTGCACTCGCAGGTCGTTGGCTTGATCAGCGGCCCTACCGTTACCACCTTTAAGGTACAGCCGGGCGAGGGCGAGCGCGTGAGCCGCATCTCGAGCCTCGAGGACGACATCGCGTTGTCGCTTGCCGCGCAATCGGTTCGCATTTTCGCGCCCATCCCGGGCACGTCGCTGGTGGGTATCGAGATTCCCAATCGCAAGCGCCAGAACGTCAACCTGGGCGACGTGTTGCCCTACGTACAGGGTGGCCCGCTTGAGCTCGCCATTGGCCGCGACGCGGAGGGCGCGCCCGTTGTGGCGGACCTCGCCAAGATGCCGCACCTGCTGATCGCGGGCACGACCGGTTCCGGTAAGTCCGTCATGATCAACTCGATTGTGATGGCACTCCTCATGCGCACCTTCCCCGAGGACGTGCGCCTTATCATGGTCGACCCCAAGCGCGTCGAGCTGGCGGGCTACAACGGCCTGCCGCATCTCTACGTGCCCGTGGTGACTGAGCCCAAGCAAGCGGCGAGCGCGCTTCAGTGGGCGGTATCCGAGATGGAGCGCCGCCTTAAGGTGTTCGAGCGCGTGGGCGTGCGCAAGATCTCGACCTTTAACGAAAAGCAGGCCGCAGGCGCCTTTGACCATTACGACAATCCGCCGCAGAAGATGCCGTACCTCGTCATCATCATTGACGAGCTTTCGGACCTCATGATGGTCGCCGGTAAAGACGTTGAGGCCTCGATCGTGCGCATCGCCCAGCTTGGTCGAGCGGCGGGTATCCACCTCATCGTGGCCACGCAACGCCCCAGCTCTAACGTGGTGACTGGCCTCATCAAGGCCAACATCACCAACCGGATCGCCTTCAACGTGGCCACGGGCATTGACTCGCGCGTCATTATCGATCAGGTGGGTGCCGAGAAGCTCACCGGTTACGGCGACATGCTCTTCAGCAAGGTTGACTGGGGCAAGCCCAAGCGCATTCAGGGTTGCTTTGTGTCGGACGAGGAAATCGCCACCGTCACCGATTTTGTGAAGAGCCAGGGCGAGGCAGACTACCACGAGGAGATTCTCTCGGCAGTGACTCCCGCTCCGCTTGCGGGCGGGGGTAGCGGGGGCTCCGCCCACTCCGATGACGACCCGCTCATGTGGGAAGCCGCCCATATTGTGGTGGAATCGCAGTTGGGATCCACGTCGGGCCTGCAGCGTCGCCTTAAGGTGGGCTATGCGCGTGCCGGGCGCATCATGGATATGCTCGAGGAGAAGGGCGTCGTTGGACCGCCTGACGGTTCAAAGCCCCGTGAGGTCTTGCTTGATGAAGAGGGACTTGCGGAGCTTGAAGCCATAGAATCGAGGATGTCGGACGATGATGGGTTAGGAGGGTACTGATGCCATCTCGTTTTGGAGACATGCTGTTACAACGCCGCCGCCAGATGGGTCTTTCCATCCAGCAGGTGGCCAACACCATTAAGATCCGTCCCCAAATCATCGAATTCTTTGAGAAGGGCGACTTCTCGTCTATGCCGCCGCGCGGCTATGCGCAGGGCATGATTTCAAGCTACGCACGATACCTCGGCCTTAACCCGCGGACGGTGGTCGGCTTGTACTTTGATGAGCTTGAGCAGTACGAGCGCGAGACATCGCAGTCCGGCGGTCATTTTCAAGACCCGGCGGGCTTTGTGAGCGCGCGCTCCCAGAACGCTACGGGCCGCTTTATGGCGCTCGATGGCGGATCGCGCTTTGCCCAGCGCCCGCCTCAGGCGGGATATGTTTCCGAGTCCAATTCAGGACACGAGCCCGTGCGGGCGCGAAATCCCTATCGTCAGCGCCAGCTGGGCGATGGCCGCCGAAGCGGATATCCATCACAGGGGACGAGCTATCGGGGCCAGGGCCAGCCTGGTCGGGGCGGCGAGGGCGATGCGAGTCGCACGTCCGTGATGCCGCGCACCGGCGCGCCGCGTACTGGTGCTCCTGGTCGCTCGATGGCGCGCTCCTCAGCGCCGCGTGGCGGGTATGGTGCGCGCGGCACCGCGGGCAACCGCATGAACCAGCCGGGCCACGGGGGCCGTGGTAGCACCGGTCGCTACCAGCAAGGTCGCAGCCAGGGCAATCGTGGGCGCGGCGGCTATGGACCGGCGCGGGGCGGCGCATCGTCAGGCTTGGATTCGCGCATCATCATCGGCGGGCTTGCCGTAATCTTGGTACTGCTCGTCATCGTCATCTTCCTCGTTATGCGGAGCTGCACGTCCCAGGCGCCTTCGAATGCCAACGGCAGCGCTGCGCAAACAACGTCGCAGACGGTTACGCAGACGGATTCGTCAGCAAACGACGGCACCGATAGCGATGCTTCCAAAACGACTGATGGTAATGCGAACAAGGGTGATACATCTCAAAAAGACGGTGCCGCAAACAAGGACGATGCCAAGGACGCCAAAACCACTGACAATACACCCCAGGAAACAAAGGTTGCGGTGAGCGTTGACGATGGCGGCTCGTCGTGGGTTGAGATCAAGCTCGACGGCGCTTCGGTGTTTGCGGACAACGTGGTTGGGCCGTTTAACAAGGAGTTCACCGTTGAGCAGTCGATTGAGATCACCGTTACCAACCCAGCCGATGTGACCGTTACCGATAACGGTGAATCGGTGAGCTGGGATACGCGAACGGCCGGTGTGGCGCGGGTGACCATCGCTGCACCGCAAAAGACCGACGACAAGGCTGCCAATGACAGCGCTGCTAAAGACGATACCACGAAGGGCAAGGCAGCTTCTGATAGCGCGCAAAACGATAAGGCATCGGATGCTGCCTAGCGTAAGCGTTCGATCATCATAGGCGGCCGCTCTGCTCCAGGGGCGCGCGGCACACAACAAGAGTTTCTAAGGAGGATTTCATGGCGAAGGATTCAAGCTTTGATGTTATTTCGCAGGTTGACATGCAGGAGGTCGATAACGCCTACCAGCAGACCGTGCGTGAGATTTCCCAGCGCTATGACCTGAAGGATTCTGGTTCCGAGGTAATGCTTTCCAAGCCGGAGTGCACGCTCACCATTGCCGCGCCTGCCGATTTTGTGGCGCGCCAGATTACGGACGTGCTGAACTCCAAGCTCATCAAACGCGGCGTCGACATCAAGGCGGTACACTGGGACGCGCCGCAGGCAGCCTCGGGCGGAACGGTGCGCGTGGTGGGCCATATTGTCGATGGCATTGACCAAGACCTCGCCAAAAAAATCAACAAAGACATCAAGGCGCTCAAGCTCAAGTGCAAGGTGGTCATTGAGGCTGACAAGCTGCGGGTCAGCTCCGCATCTAAAGATACGCTGCAGGAGGTTATTAGCTTCCTCCGCGACCAGGACTACGGCCAGCCGCTCCAGTTTACCAACTACCGCTAAGCGCGCGACGAGGTGCCCATGACCAGGTGGCAGGCATGAGATGGAGTGCCTCTCCTCCTGTTGTAATCCAAAAGGGCTCCCGTCATCCCGTCTCCGCCTATATCGATAAGGATGTTGCATGTCTGAATCGCTCGCCAACGCCTGCGGCGCTATCTATTACATCACGCTTGGGTGCGCAAAAAATGAAGTCGACACCGACCGCATGCGCTCGCTGCTCCTTGCGGCGGGATACGCCGTTGCCGACGATGTTGCCGATGCCGACCTTGCCATCGTGAACACCTGCTCGTTCCTTGCCTCGGCAACTGAGGAGAGCATTGAGGCCACCCTCGCGCTTGCTGAGGAGGTTGCCGATGGGGTCCGTGCGGTGCCCATCGTCATGTGCGGATGCGTGCCGTCCCGCTACGGGAGCGACCTTCCTGCCGAGCTCCCCGAGGTGGCCGCTTTCGTGCGCACCGACGAGGAGGACGGCATCGTCTCGGTGGTGGACGAGCTCTTGGGCGTCAAGCGTGGCGCTCCCGCGTTTGTTCCCGAGGTCAAGCGCACCGTCGAGGGTACCGTCGCCTATGTGAAGATTTCTGACGGCTGCAATCGGTTCTGCAGCTTCTGCGCCATCCCCTACATTCGCGGCCGCTATCATAGCCGCCCCTGGTCCGAGATTCAGGATGAGGTGCGAGATCTGGTGGCGAGCGGCGTGCGCGAACTTGTCCTCATTGGCCAAGACACGGGCATTTGGGGCGAAGACCTGCCGCAGGAGGGCCCGGGCCCGCATAACCTGGCACAGCTGCTGGTTGCCGTGTCCCAGACGGTCCGCCCCGAGCGCGTGTGGGTGCGCGTTCTGTATCTGCAGCCCGAGGGCATGACCGACGAGCTCATTGCTGCGATTCGCGATACGCCCGAAGTGCTGCCCTATATTGATATTCCGGTCCAGCACTGCAACGCACGTGTGCTCAAGGCGATGAACCGCACGGGTTCCGAGGAAGAACTCGAGGCGCTCTTTGCGCGTTTGCGCCGGGAGATCCCGGGAATGATCATTCGCACCACGTACCTTGTGGGCTTCCCCGGCGAGACGTTTGAGGAGCACGAGCAGATGCTCGCCTTTATGGACCGCATCGGCTTTGATTACACGAGCGTCTTCGCTTATTCGCCTGAAGATGGAACGCGTGCGGCACGCATGGACGACCAGCTTGACGAGGATGAGAAGCTTGAGCGCACGCAAGCCGCCATTGACCTGGCCGAATCGCTCGGCTTTGCCGCAACCGCCGCGCACGTGGGCGAGACCGCCGAGGTCATTATCGATGGCATCGAAGAGACCGACGACGGCCCCGAATTCATCGGCCATGCATGGTTCCAAGCACCTGATTCCGATGGAGCTGTTCATCTGGATGCCACAGAGGCAACGGTTGGTGATATGGTTACCGTGGAATTTACCGACAGCTTCTGCTATGAGCTTGTTGGCCACGTGATTGATTAGGTAGGGGAGAGCTATGGCCCGAAACGAGCAAGGTGAGCTCACGAGCATTTGGACGCCGGCGAACGTCATTACCTGCGTGCGCATCGTGTTTATTCCCATATTTATGCTGCTCGCCGCTCAGGCACGTGATGCCGCGGGCGCCATCGTAAGCCCTGCGTACTCAATCGGAGCATGCGTGCTGTACATCTTGCTCAGCCTGACCGATAAGCTTGACGGCTCGCTTGCCCGCAGTCGCAACGAAATCACCGATTTTGGCAAATTTCTCGACCCCATCGCCGACAAGCTGCTGGTAGTCTCTGCGCTGCTGCTGCTTCTTGATGAGGGCTACGTGAGTATTTGGGTTGTCTTCATCATTTTGCTGCGCGAGTTTTTGGTGAGTGCCCTGCGCATGGTGGCAAGTGCGGCGGGTGAGGTCATTGCGGCCGACGCGCTCGGTAAGCTTAAGACGGCGGTGACCATGGTGTCGCTGTGCGGCTTTTACGTTGCCTTTGCGCTTGAATCGGTTGGTGTTACCCCGTTTACCGGGTGGATTTTGAACCTTTCGCAGGTGCTTATCGTGGTGGCCGTCGTGCTCACCGTGGTCTCGGGTATTCAATACATCTGGAATGCGCGGAAGATCGTCTTCCGCGTGTAGGATCGAGGCAGCTATGTCTGAGCTTGAAAAGGCTGCGGCGCAGGTAGCAGCGCAACTGGTGTCCTGTGCTACGGAGGCGGGCGTTACCGTTGCGACGGCTGAGTCGTGTACCGCAGGCATGGTGGCGTCAACCATTGCAGGCATTCCCGGCGCTTCTGAGGTGCTGCGCGGCGGGGCGGTGACGTACGTGGACGACATCAAGCACAAGGTGCTCGGGGTGCGCCAGGAAACCCTTGATACGGTTGGCGCGGTATCCCATGACTGCGCATGTCAGATGGCTGCGGGCGCCCGCGCACTGTTTGAAACCGATTGCGCGGTGAGCGTTACCGGATTTGCCGGTCCCGGAGGAGGTACGGCCGAAGAGCCGGTGGGGACCGTCTATCTGGGTATTGCCACGCCAGAAGGCGTGCGTGCCGAGCGCTGCCATTTTGAGGGCGATCGCACGGCCGTGCGCGAAACGGCCTGTTTGCGCGCCTGCGAGCTCTTGCTTGAGGCTGCGCAGAAGATTCGCACGGAGCGCGCCGCGTAAACGGCTGATTGCCCACATCGCTGAATTGGCCGTCTGATGACGTGGCTGTGCCGTGCGCGTGCGCTGCTGTGATTCTGTGCGTTTGCTGCGCCGATTGTGGGTTTCTGCAAGGGGTCCCGTGGCGATTGCGTGAGGCAAGAGCCGGTGGTAGGGCATAACTCGCATAAGGGTATGCATACGCCTCAGAGCTCTCGGAATAGGCTCACTTCTTACCAGGGCAAACGGCTCGTTAGCTTGATGTGACGCGTGCGTTCACGCATAACATGCTGTTCGGTCGTTGCAGTTGGTCAGCTTTGCGTCAGTTTATAGACCGCGTACGGTCAGTTTGCTCATCTACCATGCAAAGTATAGCTTGACCGCGAACAGCTGTTCGCGTATTATGAAGCTCGAAGTTTGGAGGAGGAGTAGGTATGGCAAAGAATAGCGGGCCCGTTCGTCAGGTGCATGAGCGCACCTATGGCGAGGAGCGCGACAAGATGGTCGAGGTCACGACGGCCGAGATTGAGAAGAAGTTCGGTAAAGGCTCCATCATGAAGTTCGGAGACGGCGGTCCTGAGCTTGAGATTGAAGCGATTCCCACCGGCGCGCTCTCGCTTGACGCGGCGCTTGGTATCGGTGGCGTACCGCGCGGTCGCATTATCGAGATCTATGGCCCCGAGTCGTCGGGTAAGACAACGCTTTCTCTTGAGATTCTTGCTGAGGCCCAGGCTGCGGGCGGCGTGGTTGCGTTTATCGATGCCGAGCACGCACTCGATCCTACCTATGCGGCGCGCATTGGTGTCGATATCGACGAGGTGCTGATCTCGCAGCCCGATACGGGCGAGCAGGCGCTCGAGATCTGCGACATGCTCGTGCGCTCCGGCGCTATTGACGCCATCGTTATCGACTCGGTTGCCGCCTTGGTGCCGCGTGCCGAAATTGAAGGTGAGATCGGCGATAGCTCGGTTGGTCTGCAGGCGCGTCTTATGAGCCAGGCGCTGCGTAAACTGGCAGGCTCGCTCGCCAAGTCAAAAACCACCTGCATCTTCATCAACCAGCTGCGCGAAAAGATCGGCGTCATGTTCGGCAACCCCGAGACCACTACGGGCGGTCGCGCCCTCAAGTTCTTCTCGTCGGTGCGCATCGATATTCGTCGTATCGAGAGCATCAAGGTCAAGGACGAGGTTGTGGGCAACCGCGTGCGCTGCAAGGTCGTGAAAAACAAGGTTGCCGCCCCGTTTAAGACGGCCGAGTTTGACATCATGTACGGCACGGGCATCTCTAAGGAGGGCTCGATTCTCGACATGGGCGTCGATTACGACATTGTCAACAAGTCGGGTGCCTGGTACACCTATGAGTCGGAGCGCCTGGGTCAGGGCCGCGAGGCGGCGAAGGAGTTTCTACGCAAGAATCCGGAACTGTGCGACGAGATCGAGCACAAGGTGCGCGTTGCCTGCGGCTTGGAACTGTCGGACGAAACGACCGGCGATGCCGTGATTCTGGATGACGACGAGCCGTCGTCTGCCACGCAGGGTAACGAGTAATCGCACGCAGTCGTAATACGGGACGTCATGTATGTCGGACACGGTTACGGATATTGAGATTTCCTTTCCCGAGCGCAAGGCCGGCGGGTTTGGCGAGGCGCCAACGCGTCGTCGGCCGCGCGCAGAGGTTATCTTCGCGCTTGAGGGCGGTATTACGCGAAGCTGTTGGGTTCCGCCCCGCGTGGCTCGCATCTATCAAAAACAAGAGCCTGACGTGCCGTGTTCGTATCGTGTGGCGCGGGACAGCTTGCTCGCTCTAGAAGAGCGCGTGTGCTTTACCGCTTTGACCGAAATTCAGTCGCGGCGTGAAAACTCCTGTAAGGAGGCGTACGACAAGCTCGTGCAAGCGGGGTTTCGCGAGCAGTCTGCTGAACGCGCTATCGAACGAGCCCGCGAGCTGAAATTCATCAGCGATACGCGGTTTATGACGACGTTCATCGAAGAGCGTCTCCGGCGCGGCTGGGGGAAGCGCAAGATCGAGCTTGAGCTCAAACGACGCGGGGTCGACCCTACTGACCTTGATGGGTATCCCGAACGCTTTTTCTCTGTTGAGGACGACCTTGCGCGTGCGCGCGAGCTGCTTGCGCGGAAGTCAGTCCCCGAGACGCGTCCCTTCGAGAAGCTCGTGCGCCGCTTAATGAGCAAGGGCTTTACCTACGATATTGCATCAAAAGCGGCGCGCGAGCGCATTGCATGCGAAGCCGCAGATGACGAGGGTGTGTAAGCTTGCGGTCATTCTTTGGTAACGTTTTTGCTTGTCTGCAGATGAATTGACAACTTTTGCCGACAAACGTAGGATGATTCTGTCATTTGTCTTGTGATGCACACTCATCGTTGATGAGCACTGTGTTTAGATACACAACTTCATATTGGGTGTTCATACCTCGCAAATGTCGGGCGCTCCTGCGCCATCCATGATTTTATATGAGAGTTTGTTAGAGGAGTGAGCATGGTGGAGATCATTGTCGGCATCATCGTCGGCCTTGCGGTTGGCGCTGTGATTACCGTCCTTGCCATGCGCAACGCCAAGAACGGAAGTCTCCGCGAAGCTGATTCTAAGATTGCTTCAGCGCGCGCAGAGGCTGATCAGTTGATTGGCGAGGCGCAGCGGCAGGCAGAAACGCTTAAAAAGGAAGCGCTGCTTGAGGCCAAAGAAGAGATCATTCAGAACAAGCAGTCTGCCGAGGCCGAAGAGAAGCAGCGTAAGCGCGAACTGCGCACCCTCGAAAACCGCATCATGCAGCGCGAGGAGTCGCTTGACCGGCGCAACGACGCGCTCGATAAGCGTGAGCACCAGCTGTCGAGCCAAGCTGGCCAGGTTGAGAAGCGGAGCCGCGAGCTTGAGGAGCTCTATATCCAGCAGACGCAGGAGCTCGAGCGCATCTCTGAGCTTACGCGTGATGATGCCCATCGCGAGTTGCTGGACAAGGTGCGCGGCGAGGTCACCCATGAGGCCGCGACCATCATTCGCGATTCCGAGCAGCAGGTAAAGGCTGAGTGCCAGAAGACGGCGCAAAAGATCCTGTCGACCGCCATCCAGCGTTGCGCTGCCGATCACACCGCCGAAGTCACGGTAACCTCGGTCCACATTCCTTCGGATGACCTGAAGGGCCGCATCATCGGCCGCGAGGGACGCAACATTCGCACCTTTGAGCAGGTTTCGGGTGTGAACCTTGTTATCGATGACACCCCTGAAACCGTGGTGCTCTCGAGCTTCGACCCCGTTCGTCGCGAGACGGCGCGCGTGGCCCTCGAGAACCTTATCGCCGATGGCCGCATCCATCCGGCACGCATTGAAGAGATGTATAAGAAGGCTTCCGAGTTGGTGCAGCAGCGCGTGCGCGAGGCGGGCGAGCAGGCTGCCTTTGATACGGGCTTCCACGATCTGCATCCTGAGCTCGTGAAGACGCTCGGTGCCCTGCGGTACCGCACCTCGTTTGGCCAGAACGTGCTCAACCACTCGATTGAGGTCGCGGAGCTTGCGGGCATCATGGCTTCTGAGCTTGGCCTTGACCCGGTTCCGGCCCGTCGCGCCGGCCTGCTCCATGACCTGGGTAAGGCCATTGACCATGAGGTTGACGGCCCGCACGCGGTGATCGGAGCCGACCTTGCGCGCCGCTATGGCGAAAAGCCTGAGATCGTGCATGCTATTGAGGCGCATCATACCGATGTGGAGCCCAATACCGTGCTCGATATGCTCGTAATGGCTGCCGACGCGGTGTCGGCTTCGCGTCCGGGCGCGCGTCGCGAGTCGTTTGAGAACTACGTCAAGCGCCTTGAGAAGCTCGAGGAGATCGCTAATTCCCATGAGGGCGTCGAGCGCACTTTTGCCATGCAGGCCGGTCGCGAGGTGCACGTCATGGTGCAGCCGGAGAAGATCTCTGATGCCGAGGCTACGGTGCTCGCACACGACATTGCCCGCCAGATCGAGGACGAGATGGAATACCCCGGTCAGGTGCGCGTCGTGGTAATCCGCGAGAGCCGTGCCATGGATATCGCGAAGTAGCCCATGGCGGACGCCCAAGAGCTCATATCGTTTATCGCGTCGATGACGGGCGAAGGTAACCTTCGGGTCGAGGAGAACCTCGGCGAAGGCTTCGTCCGTCTTCGCGTTGCCGAGGCCGAACGGCGCCAGGCAAAGCATGATATCCAACATGTTGAAGACATCGTGATCGAGATGCTTCGCAACGCCCGCGATGCCCATGCTACGGCCATGTATGTGGCTACGACCAAAGAGGGCCCGGTGCGCACGCTGCTCTTTTTGGACAACGGGAGCGGTGTGCCGGCGGACATGCACGATCGCATCTTCGATGCGCGCGTAACCTCTAAGCTTGAGAGCATGAAGATGGATCGCTGGGGCGTGCACGGGCGCGGCATGGCGCTGTATTCCATCCGAGAGAACACCGACGAATCGCGCGTGGTTACCTCGGCACCGGGATTGGGATCGTCGTTCAAAGTGGTCGCTGATACCGATCGGCTGCCCGAGCGCGCCGACCAGTCGAGCTGGCCCCAGGCAACACGCGACGATACCGGGCACTGGATATGCTCCCGTGGACCGCATAACATCATTCGCACTGCTTGCGAGTTTGCCCTCGAAGAGCAGCATGGATGCGACGTCTTTTTGGGAAGCCCCGCTGAGATTGCCGCAACCCTCCACACACAGGCGCTCTCATCGCTTGATGCTTCCAAGATGCTCTTTGTGGATGACGAAACGGAACTGCCGGTTGTTGATCGTTTGGGTTGTGCGAGCGACGCGGCGGACTTTATGCGTATAGCTGCAGGCCTTGGCATTCAGATCTCGGAACGCACGGCTCATCGTATTCTGAGCGGACAGATCAAACCGGTCCGCAGCGTCACGGCGCGCTTGCTTCGCACCCGGCGCGAACCGAAGCCCAATGCTCCTATCGATCTGACGCGCGATCGGCGAGGCCTCAAGATTGCCAAGGATGATCTTGACGAGTTTTCTCGCACGCTTGAGCGTGATTTTGAGAGCATTGCGTCCCGGTATTACCTCTCGCTTACGCGCGAGCCGCGCATTCGCGTATCGCGCGATAGCATCACCGTCACGTTTGATTATCAAAAAGGTGAGTGACGGGAGGCCCCAAAGATAACCTTCTTGCTGCTCAGAGGAGGTTACGGTAAAGTCTAAGGGCTGCCTTACGTACACCATATACGCAGGAGAAACGCACTATGGATTGTCTGAAAGTCTCGAGCAAGTCTTCGCCCGCCTCGGTTGCGGGCGCCATTGCGGGCATGGTAAAGGACGGCGTTCCCGTCTCCATGCAGTGTGTGGGTGCCGGTGCGGTCAACCAGGCAATCAAGGCGATGGCTATTGCTCGTGGGTTTTTGATTCCAACCGGGGTCGATATTTCGTGTGCCCCAACGTTTTCGGACATCCTGATTAACGGAGAGTCGCGCACGGCTATTCGCCTTGCGGTGCTGGTGCACCATATTTCCCTGCAAAACGTTGATGCCGAAGCCTCGATACCTAACGATCTGGAGTTTTAGCATGGATACCACGGAGCTCCGTCCTGTTCTTGCCGGCAAAACCTATTTCATCCGCACGTTTGGGTGCCAGATGAATCTCCATGATTCCGAGCGGGTGGCTGGCCTGCTTGACGCGTGCGGGTGCCTTGAGGCAGCCGATCCCGCCGGTGCCGACATCGTGGTATTCATGACGTGCTGCGTGCGTGAGGCGGCCGACCAGCGACTCTACGGTCAATGCAATTCTTGCAAGAGTCTATCGCCTGCACCCTCCGGAAAACGCGTTATTGCCGTTGGCGGCTGCATTGCACAGCGCGACGGCGAAGGGCTGCTTGCCAACGTCGATAACGTCAACGTCATTTTTGGTACTCACGCCATTGCGCATGTTGGCGAGCTCATTGCGCAGGCGTTTGAAGATGGCGGCCGCCATATCTCGATTGCCGAGGACGACGCTCTGTCCGCCGTCGATATGCCGTGGCACCGAGAAACCGTCTATCATGCCTGGGTGCCCATTATGACGGGCTGCAACAATTTCTGCAGCTACTGCATCGTGCCCTATGTGCGCGGGCGCGAAAAGAGCCGCTCGATGGAAGAGGTCATCGACGAAGTCAACGGGTTGGTGCGCGCGGGCGTCCGCGAAGTGACGCTCCTGGGCCAAAATGTGAACTCCTACGGGCGTGATCGCTATGGTGCGCCGCGGTTCGCCGAATTGCTCCGCAAGGTAGGTGAAACCGGCATCGAGCGCATTCGCTTTACCTCGTCTCATCCCAAGGACCTGCTGCCTGAGACCATCGATGCTATGGCCGAGGTGCCCGCCGTCATGCCGCACCTGCACCTTGCGGTGCAATCCGGCTCGTCGCGGATTCTCAAGCTCATGAACCGTAAGTACACCCGCGAGGATTACTTGGGGCTGGTAGATCGCGTGCGTGAGCGCATCCCAGGCATCGCCCTCACCACCGATATCATCGTGGGTTTTCCGGGTGAAACTGAGGAAGACTTTGAAGAGACGCTCTCGCTGGCACGCACCGTGGGCTATGCCCAGGCCTTTACCTTTATCTATTCACGTCGTGAGGGCACGCCTGCCGCCAAGATTGAAGACCCGACGCCGCATGAGGTGATTCAGGAGCGCTTTGATCGCCTGGTTAAGGTTATTGAGGACACCGCTCATGCCTTTAACCAGGGTGAGCTCGATACGGTGGTTCCGGTACTGGTTGAAGGCGCTTCAAAGAAAAACGACCGGATTCTGCAAGGCAAGAGTCCCAAAAACCAAACGGTTCATGCGCCGCTGCCCGCGGGCGTCGATGCGCAGGATTGGGTTGGCAAGATCGTTGATGTGCACGTTGACCGAGCACGTACCTGGTACCTCTCGGGTACGGTGGTGGGCGCGCCGCGATGACGATGCCGGTTGTTGCCATTGTGGGGCCCACGGCAGTGGGCAAGAGCGCTGTGGCCGATGCGCTTGCTGCGCATGCAGGCTCGGCTGTGCTCTCGGTCGATGCCATGCAGGTTTACCGCGGTATGAATATCGGCACGGCTAAGATGCCGCCTGAGGAGCGACATGCTCCGCTGCTGCTCGTGGACCTGGTCGATCCCGAGGTAACGTATTCGGCAGCACTGTTTCAACGCGATGCGCGCGCATCGATCGACGAGCTTCTAGCTCAGGGTCGCATGCCGGTCCTTTGCGGTGGCACCGGACTGTATCTCAAAGCCGCACTCGATGACATGCACTTTCCCGCGGGTCAGGTTGAGGCCTCTTCGCGCGCCAAATATGAGGACTTTTACCAACAGCACGGCATGGACGCCCTGCATGCGTTGCTTGCGGAGCGCGATCCGGCAAGCGCCGCGGTGATTCACCCCCATAACGTGCGCCGTGTGGTACGTGCGCTTGAGATGCTCGATGAGGGTGTTTCGTATGCAGAGCAGCGTTCGGGATTTGGCTCCCCCCAGGCCGTCTACGACGCGCGCATCTACGCTCTGACGATGGATCGGGAGCGGCTGTATGCGCGCATCAATGAACGCGTCGACATCATGATGCGCGACGGCCTTCTTAATGAGGTCCAAGGTCTTATGGATCGAGGCGCTGGGCCGGCGCTTACGGCACGACAGGCCATTGGCTATAAAGAGCTTATTGACTATTTGGAGGGTCGCTCCACGCTTGATGAGGCCATCGAACTCATCAAAATGCGCTCGCGCCGCTATGCTAAGCGCCAGCTGTCGTGGTTCCGTCGCGATAGCCGCATTACCTGGATAGATATGGACGAGCATAGCGTCGATGAGGCTGTTGCTTTAATTGAATGCGAGGTGCATGCCTCATGAGCCGATTTGAGCCGGTTTCGACCGCACCCATTCCTGAGCGCGCTGTGTTGGTGGGCGTCATGCAGCGTGATAGCGCATGGCCCGTTGAGCGCTCGCTTGATGAGCTGGAGCGGCTCGCCGATACCGCGGGTGCCGAATCCGTGGCACGGGTAACGCAGCGTCTCGAGCGACCCAATCCGCGAACTTTTATTGGCTCGGGTAAGGTTGAAGAGGTGTGCGGCCTGGTTCATCGGCTTGATGCTGATGTGGTGATTTTTGACGACGACCTTTCGCCATCGCAGCAGGCTAACCTCGAAAAGGCGGTAGGGGAACCTGTTAAAATCATCGATCGCACCGCGCTCATCCTTGATATCTTTGGCCTTCATGCTCAAACGCGTGAGGGCCGTTTGCAGGTGCAGCTTGCGCAGCTTCAGTACTTGCTCCCGCGTTTGCGCGGCATGTGGAGCCATCTGGCAAAGGAGCAGACGCGCGGCGGTATTGGAAGCCGTTTTGGCCAGGGCGAGAGCCAGCTCGAGGTCGACCGACGCATGGTGCGCGACCGTATCGCTGTAGTGCGCCGCGAACTCAAAGATGTTGAACAACGGCGCATGGTCCAATCAAAGGAACGCATTGCGTCTCCGGCGTTTCGCGTAGCGCTCGCAGGATACACTAATGCTGGTAAATCGTCCCTGCTTAATCGTCTGACGGGTTCAAGCGTTCTGGCGCAGGACAAGCTTTTTGCGACGCTTGATCCCACCACGCGTGCATACCGTCTGCCGGGTGGCCGTGCGATGACCATCACCGACACCGTTGGATTTATTCAGAAGCTTCCCCATAGCCTGGTTGACGCGTTTAAATCGACGCTTTCCGAGGTCCGTGAGGCCGACCTGATTCTCAAGGTGGCGGACGCATCCGATGAAAACCTGACTCGTCAGCTTGATGCCGTTGACCGGGTGCTTGACGAGATCGGCGCGGGCGAAACCCGTGCTCTGGTGGTCTTTAACAAAATTGACTGCACCCCGCCTGAGACCTTGCTCGATCTGGGGCGCATCTACCCGCATGCCGTGATGGTATCGGCGCTTACGGGAGCCCATATTGACGAGCTGGTAGAGCGCATTGCCCGTGAAGCGGCTGCCCTCGATGAACTTGTTGACCTGTACATCCCCTATGCTGACGGTGCTCCGCTGCAGCTTGTTCATTCCTGTGGGCAGGTGCTTCAGGAGACCTATGAGCCCGATGGCGTTCACGTGCTGGTTAAGCTACCCGGCCGTATTGCCGGTCGTTTGGCTGCATATCGCTCCGGTAGCCCGGCAGCTTACTCATAACGCCATAATGATTAACGGTGCGCCGTTTCTTCACATGGCGCTACCACGCGCCCGTCACAACGCTGAAGAGAACAATCAACACCGGCTGATGTATGAGGTAGATGGGCAAACTAAGCTTGCCGACCTGTTCGAGAACGGGCACATGGGCGTTTACCATCCAGGCGGGATACCCCGCCGTATGCCGTTCAGAAAACCAGCGCGCCGAAAAGATACCTGCAGCATACATAAAGAAGAACGGGATGAGCGGATAGTAATCGCCCGAGGTAAAGGTAGGCGAAGGGAACCCTAGCCACGAGAGCCCGCTAACGGCATAGCGGGTCTGCGGCACCGTATACGTGAGTGCAAAGAGGGCAAGCGCGCCTATGAGCCCCGCAGGTGAGGGAATATGCTCCAACACTGCCTTGAGCGCGGCCGCTAAAAGCGTTGAAGCCGCCATGCAGAACAGGATGCCAAAGGTTACGGCGGTATCAACACCGGCGATGCTGGTTGCAATAAACACCACGAACGCCGCCGCGGCATAGACGCATCCACGCTTGAGGTTATTCCGAGAAAACGTGGTCATCCAACCGGCAAGAAGCAAAAACACCCAGCTAATTGAGCCACGCCAGATGGATTGTATCAGCGGGTCGGTAAACCACGGCAACGAGAACCCGTACAGGTAGGCCGCATCATACGATGCGTGAAACCCAATCATAGACAGGATGGTAAAGCCTCGCAGGGAATCAAAGAAGGCGATGCGCTCGTGCCGTGGCATCGTTGTGGTCTGTGAAACCGACATGGCAGCTAAGCAAGACGGCGCATAAGAGCAACGACCTTGCCCAGAATCTTAGGATTCTCGGCATAGATGGGCTCCATAGCATCGTTTTCGGGCTGTAAGCGCACGCGACCGCGCTCTTTATAGAAGGTTTTAACGGTGGCCTCGTTGTCGATCATCGCAACGACGATTTCGCCGTTCATGGCGCTGTTTTGCTCACGCACCACCAAGTAGTCGCCGTTAAAAATGCCAGCGTTGATCATCGAGTCGCCGTGAACCTCCAAGACAAAGGACGAGGCATCGGTCGCAATCTCGGTGGGTAGGGTAAACGTGTCCTCCACGTTTTGCTCGGCAAGAATGGGCATGCCGGCAGCAACCCTTCCCACCAGCGGCAGCGTTACCGTTCCGCGATCAGGGGACTCTTTGACTTCGGCGGTATTGACCGACGTGCCGTCCTCGTTAAACAGCTCGAGCGCACGAGGCTTTGTGGCATCACGCTTAATCAGGCCGCGGGCCTCAAGCGCACTCAGATGTGCGTGAACGGTCGAAGGGGAGGAGAGCCCCACCGCAGCCGCCATCTCGCGCACGCTGGGCGGATACCCCTTCTCCTGCTGGTACGCACGAATGTAATCGTAGATCTGCTGCTGCCGCTTCGAAATCTTGCGTGCCATGGTTCTCCCTTCGACGAAACATTTGTTCGTTTTTTGCTTGACAGGAACAACTGTTCGAAGATAATAATACACGAACATTCGTTCTTTCGCCAGATTTATTGTCCGGACGCCACGATATAACGGTTTCAACATCAAAGCCGAGGGAAGGAGTTCCCATGCATAACACTTCATTTGCACTCGTTGAGGGAAACCTTGCGCGTTCGCTTGACTCAGCTTATCAGGTATCGCCGGCGCGCCCGTATAACACGACGATCGTTGAGCTTCCGGCACGCCCGTATGTCGAACTGGCTCAGAACGAGTACGTAAACAGTGCGCCGCGCGCTGCCGAAAGGACGCGCGCACAGCTGGTGGTAACGGCCGTGGTGCTCGTCGCGCTGCTGGGATGCGTGCTTGCGGCGGCATGGACCATGCTCGATCGTCCTGCACAGGCATTTGATGCCGCACTTGCTAACACGCCGCAGCAAACCGTAACGGTAGGTGTCGGCGCCAGCCTGTGGTCGCTCGCCGAGGCGCATCAGGTAGATGGGCTCTCGACCCAGCAAACAACCGAGCTCATTCGCGCGTGGAACGATCTTGACTCCAGCATGCTCCAGCCGGGTGATATGCTCATTGTTCCTGCTTAACCGCATCTGGTGTGGAGCGTGTGAGCCGATTATGTAACAGCCTACGCTATATCTAGTATCTCTGGAGGTGTAGGCGCACTAGGCGTGGTATTCTAGTGCGGTCGCTGTTCTTGGAGGAGGTTTCATGCGCTGCCCGCGTTGCGGAGGAGAAGATACCCGCGTTGTTGATTCGCGCATGCAAAATGCCACGAATGCTATCAAGCGACGCCGTGAATGCCGTTCCTGCGGTTACCGTTTTACCACGTTTGAACGGTGTGAAGACCCCATCGAGGTGATTAAGAGCGACGGTACGACTCAGCCGTTTGATCGTAATAAGCTCCTCGTGGGTCTTATGCGCGCTACCTCAAAACGCGATATCGACATCGCTCAGCTTAACGCGCTGATCGACGACATTGAGCTTGAGCTTCGCAGCCGCACGCTCACCAACGTGTCGTCGCATGAGATTGGCGACATGGTGCTCAAGCGCCTCGAAAAAATCGACAAGGTTGCCTATATTCGTTTTGCGTCGGTGTATCGCGATTTCAAGGACATCGAAGAGTTTTTGCAAGAGCTCGATAAGCTTAGGTGAGGATATGAATCGCATTCAGGTGAACATCAAACGGCTCGACCCAACGGTTGAGCTCCCCTCGTATGCGTACGCGGGCGATGCGGGGCTTGATCTTAGGGCCAATGAAACGGTGGATATTCCGCCCTACGAGCGCGTGCTCATCTCGACCGGCTTGGCTATCGCCTTGCCCGATGGCTATGCGGGCTTTGTACAGCCGCGGAGCGGCATGGCGCTCAAACGCGGTCTGTCTATCGCTAATACACCGGGCCTGATTGACGCGCATTACCGCGGCGAGCTTAAGGTCATCGCAGTCAATCTTGATGCTCATGAACCCATCCACATCGAGCGCGGTGAACGCATCGCCCAGCTCGTGATCCAGGCTGTTCCCACCGTCGAGCTTGTTGAAGTTGACGAGCTCGATGAAACGGACCGTGGGACCGGCGGCTTTGGCTCAAGCGGAGCGCGCTAAGGCGCTTCCGAGCAGATAGTAGGGAAGAGCAATCCAAGGAAAAGGGGAGAGATGGATACGTTCTTCAAGCTCAACGAGCGCGGTACGACCACCGCAACGGAGGTGCGCGCCGGCCTAACGACCTTCTTGGCCATGGCGTACATCATTATCGTGAACCCGAGCATTCTTTCTTCAGCGGGTATCGCGCCGACGGCGGCCGTCACGGCAACGTGCCTAGGTGCCGCGGTGATGACTATCGCGATGGGCGTGTTTTCAAACCGCCCGCTCGCATGCGCGTCGGGCATGGGCATCAACTCGATTATTGCTTTCACCCTGTGCGGAAGCATGGGCCTGGGTTGGCAGACGGCAATGGCCATTGTCTTTATCGAGGGCGTCGCCATTCTGTTCCTCGTGCTCTGCGGCCTTCGCGAGGCCATCATGGATGCCATTCCGGTTTCGCTTCGTCACGGCATCTCGATTGGTCTGGGCCTCTTTATTGCCATGATTGGCCTCAAGGATGGCGGCCTCATCGTCGCAAACGAGAGCACGATGGTTTCCATTGGTACGGTGTCGAGCGCTACGTTTGTTGTTGGCGCGCTTTCCATCATCCTGACGGTTATTCTGTACTCGATGAAGGTCAAGGGCGCGCTGCTCTGGGGCATTATCATTTCTGCCATCGTGGGCATTCCGCTGGGTGTTACCCCGCTGCCGACCGGCCTGGTGGCTCCGCTCGACTTCTCGACCTTCGCCGCTCCGTTCCAGCAGAGCAGCGCATCTGGTGTTATGGGCATCGTTGAGGCTATCACCACGCCGGCCCTACTGCTCTTTGCGTTCTCGCTCATGATGAGCGACTTCTTTGACACCATGGGCACCGCTATGGCCGTGGCCAAGCAGGGCGAGTTTCTGACCGAGGACGGCAAGGTTGAGGACATCAAGCAAATCCTCATCGTTGACTCTGCCGCCGCTATCGTTGGTGGCTTCATGGGTGCTTCATCGGTAACCACCTTCGTGGAGTCCGCCTCGGGTGCTGCCGACGGTGGCCGCACGGGCCTGACTTCGGTTGTCGCAGGCATCTTCTTCTTGCTTGCCGCCTTCTTCTCGCCGCTCATCAACTGCATCCCCACGGCTGCTACCTGCGGTGCGCTCGTGTTCGTGGGCTTCCTCATGATGAACGACGTCGTTGACATCGACTGGTCTGACCCCGTTGAGGCATTCCCGGCGTTCATGATCATCGCAGGTATTCCGTTTACCTACTCCATCTCGAACGGCATCGGCCTCGGCTTCATCACCTACGTGATCGTGTCGGTGGTGACGGGCAACATCAAGAAGGTCCGCCCGCTTATGTGGGTTGCCGCTGCCGCTTTTCTGGCCTACTTCTTGATGCTTTAAGCACTTCGGCGGTAGATGGCTGTCGCATCGCGGTTGTTTGAGCACAAATGATGCATCGGCGTGGTTGTTCATGTGGCAACCACGCCGTTTTACTTTGTGGTATAGCGCGACAATGCGGCGGGTATTGGAAGGTCATACATGTAGAGCGCCCTGATGTACCTAAGGAGCACCAATGGATACCAAAACCTATGACACCGTCATTATTGGCGGAGGCCCTGCAGGCTATTCAGCGGGCATATATGCTGCACGCGCCAGTTTGCGCACGGTTGTTATTGAGCAAGGCATGCCGGGCGGCCAAATTGCTACAACCGACGTTATAGAAAACTACCCAGGGATTCCCAGCATTTCGGGCGCTGAGCTAGGCATGAAGTTCCAGGAACATGCCGATGCCGCTGGCGTTGAAAGCGTCTATGGCGTCGTAGAATCTCTCATCCGTGATGAGGATGGAGCCTTTATCGTCTCCAGTGGTAACGAAGCGTATCGTGCGTCGACCGTTATCGTTGCTACGGGGGCACAGCCCCGCATGGCCGGCTTTGCAGGGGAGGATACCTTCCGTGGACGTGGTGTCTCATACTGCGCAACGTGCGATGGCATGTTTTACCGAGGAAAAGATGTCTTTGTTATCGGCGGTGGCAACGCAGCCTGCGAAGAGGGTCTGTACCTTGCCAACATCGCTCAGTCGGTAACGATGGTTGTACGCCGCGATGAGTTCCGCGCGCCTCAAGGCGTGGTGGACAAGTTGCTTGCCCGTAAAAACATTACTGTTAGGTACCTAACATCTATTATCGGGGTAGACGGCAATACGTTTCTCTCAAGCATAACCTTCCGCGATAATACGACGGGCGCAGAGCACGTTGAAACGTATCCTGAAGGTTCATTTGGCATCTTTGTCTTTGCTGGCACAAATCCCGTTGTTGACTTGGTAACACCGTATGTAGACTTGGGGCCCGATGGCGGCGTGTTGACCGATGAATCCATGGCAACAAAGACGCCTGGTTTGTACTGCGTTGGCGACATGCGTTCAAAGCGCCTGCGTCAAGTAATCACGGCAGCAGCCGATGGCGCGATTGCCGGAACGGACGCGTATCGGTATGTTGTGGCTCACGGCCGTCTCGAATCGTAAGTATCGGACGGCTCGATTGCATATCGAAGCACGTAAGGGCAGGTACGTTGCGTACCCTTACGGTGCTACCTGCCTTTTCTGCTGAATTGTTCTTGTTTCAAGATAATATATGTTATGTAAAGTTGTTCTATCGTTACAGCGTTTCAGCCATAATCATTTCACTACCGTCTTTACCAATCATAGCCAATGATGAGGCCATTGCTCTCGGCATAATAGGAGCAGAGGCCACCGCACGGCATGCAGGTCACCTCAGCATCCGGAAAATCGGCCGTAATGCGCTGGGCAAGCTCTTGGGCTGCCTGGTCGTTAAACACATGGTCGATGTAGACCGGGCCCCCGTGATACCCATCATTTTTCATGCAGGCAACGATTTTGTCAAACGCCTTCTTTTGCGAACGCGCGGGCCCCAACACCTTGATGGTTCCCTCGCTACTCGCCGTGCCCAACATGCGAATGTTGAACTTATTGGCCAGCATCCCAGCCATTTTGGGCATACGGCCCGCCTTGGCAAGATTCTCATAGCTCGACAGCAAAAAGAGTACTGTTGAAGCCTGCTCTCGATCACAGATATAGGCGGTGACCTCGTTAAAGGTAGCATTGGGATGAGCGGCAAGGTAGCGATCAAGCTCTACGATGAGCAGTTCGAGCTTGCCACCCGCAGCGCGAGAGTTCACGATGAAGATGTTGCGGTTTGGGTCCTCCTCCAACACCATATCGCGAGCCATCACCGCGGCCTCATAGCTGCCCGACAGATTGGCCGAGATGGTGACGGCGATGACGTTATCAGCGCTGCGGAAGAAGGCAGCCCACTCGCCCACGCTGGGGCACGAGCTCGATGTTGCCGACTCTTCGGCCGCAACACGGCGATTGAGCTCAGCTACATCGAGCTCCTCGTTATCAATATACTCTTCACCTGCAACGTTGATTTTAAGCGGCGCAAAGCAGTACGTGGTTTGAGGAGCAGTAGGCGTAAACCCACGAAGGTTACAGCTCGAGTCTGCAATTAGTGCCCAACTCATAACAACGGTCCTTTCAACAGGAACAAAGCACCCCTATTATACGAGCAATTGCAGTAGTCGTGCGCACAACATGGTTTGCAAAACAAGATGATATTGTTTCTTAAGCAACCAGAGTATGATATTCATTGAGCACCCCATGGCGAGGTTGCAACCTGCCAGCGCTTGGCATATGCGCGAAAGGACTGCGATGAACGCTTCGAAGTCGGTTATCCCCATGAATGAGCACGGTCGCGCGATTACCCAGGACGATATCGCACCGACCATCCTTCCCGATGCCTATCTGACCTCAGAGACTGCCCAGGCTCTGGCAACCTGTAAGATGCCGCGCTTTGACGAGCTGCCTACAGTCGGGCTGTACCGCGATCAGGTGATCGGCATCATCGAGCAGGCCCTTAAGCCGTTTGCACCGTGCATCGAGGGCGATTTGCTCACGCCCTCGATGGTCAACAACTATGTGAAAGCAGGCCTTTTGGCAGCACCAGTCAAGAAGCTCTATAACCGCGAACACGTTGCGCGTCTTATGGTGATCTGCATCTTCAAGCAGGTGCTGTCTATGCAAGCGATATCAACGCTCTTTACTATTCAGCGCATGACCTACCTAGCTGACGTTGCCTTTGATTACGCGATGACCGAGCTGGAGCATGCCGTGCACACGGCGTTCTCGCTTGATGCACTCCCCCAGCCCGATTCCGCGTCACGCGTCACGCGTGAGTCCCTGCTGGTGCGTAATGCCGTAACTGCATTTGCTACCAAGGCGTACCTGGTGGGCTACCTGCACTTTATTGGGTTTGAAGAGCACGCATAGGTTTCTAGATGTTGCCGCCACCGTACGGGGTGCCGCATGCATAGAGGCTACCGTAGCCGGCGGCGCGGCCTGGGCGCCAAGCGCCAAAGACCTGGCCGTTGCCCACGTAGAACGCTACATGGCCCGAATAGAAGACCAAGTCGCCGTACTGCAGCTTGCTCATATCGGTGGTCCAACGACCACCGTGCGACTTAATATAGCCCGCCTGGCTGGACGCACCGTGCGGCAGCGAAATGCCGATCTGAGCGTAAGCCCACATCACCAGGCCGGAGCAGTCAAATCCCGAAGGGCTCGCACCACCAAAGACGTACGGCACGCCTTCCATGGTAAGAGCGTACGAGAGTGCGCTGCCGCCCACGCTCGAGGTGCCCGTCGATCCGCCCGTGGAGGACGAGCCTCCGTTTGAGCCGCCGTTACTCGGCTTAGACGGCGAGGTGTTCTTGTCTTCGTCCTTGTTGGTGTTGTTCGACGAGGAGGGCTTGGACGAATTCGGTTTCGACGAGCTTGGCTTGTCCTTGTTGCTATCTTTATGCGAGGCGCTGGAATTATTCGACGACGCCTTGTCAGACGTGCTCGAGGAGTTCGACGGCACCTGAACCGAGCTTTCGGCCAGCGTACCGCTCTCGCCATCCTCGGCGGACTGCATACCGGCAGCGAGCTCCTCGTTCTTCTTTGCCTCTTCCTCAAGCTGAGCCTGCACCTCGGCCGACAGCGAGTCAACCAGGTTCTGAGCTTCCTTTTGGTTGGCCGCGGTCTTATCGATCATCGACTGCGTGCTCGAAACCTTTTTCTGCTGGTCCTTCTCTTGGCTCTCCAGCTTGTTCTTGAGCTCCTGAACTTCCTTGATCGCCTGCGTCTGGGCATCGGACACCTTATTCATATAAAAGACGCGCGAAACCAGGTCGTCAAAGCTCGTGGCACCCATGAGCACGTCAAGCGCCTGGCCATTGCCGCCTTTATAGGCATCCGATACGTTGCTGGCCAGCAAGGCCTGCGCATCAGAAAGGTTGTTCTGGGTTTCCTCGATTTTGCCCTTGGTTTCCTCCAGCTCGGCGGCGGCGTTAGTTAGATTGTCCTCGAGCTTTTGGTACTCGGCACCAATGCTCTCAAGCTTGGCCTGAGCACTGGCAAGGTCGGACTGAAGATCCGCGTAGGCAGGAACGACGGGGAACGTAGAGAACACCATCGAGCCGGATAAGGCGGTAACAAGAGAAATCTTCGCGCACATGCGTCCGAATTCTCGTGTATGCATGCTATCTCCTCCGTGGTGTAGTGAGGGTATCAAAAAACAGATGCCATTATACGTTCGCCCCAAACCCATGGAAGTGGGCTCGGGGCGAATTAAGCGAACCTACAAACCATGCTCAAAGATGAGCGGGTCGCTTTGCAAAAGGTTAGTACGCTACGCAACGGGAACGAGGCTAAAGAGCTCCTGGTCGCCGGCCTCGGCAAGCGTCTTGCGCGGGTTGAGGAACGTCAGCTCAAGAATGCAGCCATATCCCACCAGCTCGGCACCCATCGACTGGACGAGCTTGCCCGTAGCGGCAGCGGTGCCGCCCGTTGCAATGAGGTCGTCGATGATGAGCACGCGGTCGGCGGGTGTGAGCGCGTCTTCGTGAATCTCCAGCGTATCGGTACCGTACTCAAGCTCATAGCTAATGGAGATCGTCTTACGCGGGAGCTTGCCGGGCTTGCGCGCCGGAACAAAGCCCGCATCTAGCTCGAGCGCCACGGGCACGCCTACCATAAAGCCACGTGCCTCGGGCCCAATGACCTTGGTAACGCCAGCGTTGCGGAAGTGGTTGGCCAAGGCGTCGATGGCGGCGCGCATGGCAGTCGCGTCGGCAAAGAGCGGCGTGATGTCCTTAAAGACCACGCCCGGCTCCGGATAATCCGGAATGTCGGCAATGTAGGATGCAAAATCGAAGTCAGACATGGTCGTTCCTCCTGCAGGAAACATCATGCGCCTTACGAACGGGCGCGCTTGATACCGAGGGAATGAGCTCGCGTGGTAGTAGCGGGCGGCGCGGTTACGGAACTCGCCTGACGAGCGCTTGCCGCAGCCTGTTCGGCAGCCTTTTCCTTGGAGGCCTTCGATGCCTCAGCCCGGGCAAGCTCGTCGTCGATAGAGTCCACATCGGCATCCTTGACCACCGCGTTGAGCGACTCAAAGACGCGGTTCTTCAAAAGCGCCGTGTGCAGGCCGTCCGTAAGGTCATGGAGCTTCTTAAAGGCGCGCTCGAGTTTGGCGCTGCGGTCCTCGTCGCTATCGTCCAAACCGAGCATGCCAACGAGCACCTGCTCGAACATCGTGGATTCGCGATTGGCCGAAACCACGTACTGACGCAGGTTGCGCGGCTCGATATGAAAACGCGAGAGCTCATCGCAATAGCGAATGATTTCAAAATCGCTGCCGTCGATAAGCTCACGGTTCTTAGGGCTTTTGATGATGCGCACCAGGTCGTTCTGCGCAAGCGACCGCACAAACGAGATGCTCACGCCCAGCAGATCGGGCACATCCTCCAAGGGGTGCAGCTTCTGCTTGGTCTCTTTGGGCTGTGACTTCATGGGGACGTCAGATAGCAGACCCACCTCGTACGCCAGGGTATGCAGATCGTCGGCGCTCTCCAAGCGCTGTTTGATCACGTTGAGCGGCATGTAGCGTGTCTTCTGCAAATGCAGGATAACCTCAAGGCGCTCGACGTCATCCATGGAGTACTGACGATAGCCCTTGGGTGTGCGGTGCGGCGTAATGAGCCCTTCGTCCTCAAGAAAACGAATCTTAGAGTTCGAAAGGTCGGGATAGGTGCCACGAAGCAGGTTAACGACTTGGCCGATGCTCAGGTAGCTGCGCTCAGCCAACGCTATTCACCCGTCTCGATGCGCTCCGGCTTGCTCTCGTGATAGATGAGCGTGAAGGTGCCGATCTGCACCGACGAGCCATCATGGAGCGGTGCCGAGTTTACGATGGCGCCGTCAACCCAGGTGCCGTTGAGCGAGCCCAGGTCTTCGATGGTGGTGCCCAGCGGCGTGCGCACGATCTTGGCATGCGAACGCGAAACGGTCATGTCGTTGAGGAAGATGGCATTCGCCGGATCGCGGCCAATGGTGGTCTCGGGCGCATCGATGCGGAAGGTGTTGCCCGTCTGCGGCCCCTTGATGATGGAGATCATGGGGCATGGAATCTGAGAGCTGTTAAGAAGGTCCGGGGCGGTCGCGTCATCAATCGGCATACGGAACACGCGGGTCGAGTCTGTGCTAAGTTCTGCCATACATACCCCTATCACTTCGGAGCCGAGTGCACCCGGCCTTAAATCACAAAGATATATTCATTTTAACCGACCAAGCTTGGAGATTCACGGCAGATGTGCGAAGCATCAAGAAGCTTCATCGCCATCTTCAATCTCGGGATTCAGAAAGTCCACGTCCTCGTCCTCGGGGTGCTCGATGGCATGCTTGGCTGCGTGATACCCCTTTACGGTGTAGATCACCGCCGTAACAAGCGAGAACACGACACCAATATAGACGAGATAGATGCCAAAGGGCACGGTGCGCGCGTCAAGACCGGGGAACGGGCCCACCACCGCGCCTAGAATGCCTAAACCGGGCACCTGCGGCAGTCCGAGCAGCATGAACGAAAAGCCGGTCATCAAAAACGCCGTAGCGGCCTTGCCGGTATACACCACATCAATGGGGCGCTTGTGGTAGCGGCGTACCAGGGCATTGCCGCACGCCAGGTACACGTCACGCAGAATGACGACGAGGCACACCCAAATAGGCAGCTCGTTGCGCACCACGAGGCCAATGACACCCGTAAACAGGAGCGCGCGGTCAACAACCGGGTCCATCAGCTTGCCAAACCAGCTTACCGTGCGCGTCTTGCGGGCAATGGTTCCATCGAGCCAGTCGGTGCTGGCGGCAACGGCGTATACCACGAGCGCTACATAGCGGTTGATCCCAACGACAAAGAGGTACAGAAAGACAAAGGTGAGAATCAGGCGCAATACGGTGATGAAGTTGGAAATGGTGAAGATTTGGTTCGAGGGGTAATCGGGGGTGCCAATCAGCTCCCGTTTAATCTTCTTTCTGAGGCGCACGTTACTCCCCTAGCTCCTACCGGCGATGGTCACACGTTAGAGGCATGATACCCCACCACCTTTGAGATAACCCCACGGCATCTCAAAACATAAAAGGGCGCCGAGAATCCCTCTCGGCGCCCTATTCACTTCTGGTCGGGACGACTGGATTCGAACCAGCGACCCCTTGACCCCCAGTCAAGTGCGCTACCAAGCTGCGCCACGTCCCGAAGTATGTCTGCCGCTCTGCGACAGCAAAAGATACTTTACTCAAAGCGGCCGGCGAATGCAAGAACAAATTTTATTTGTTCAAGCGGTGCGCACGAACGAGAATCTCGCGCGCCAGGTCAGTCTTGGCCATGAGGGGCAACTCCTCGACCCTCTCAGGCGTTACCCACCATGCCTGGTTCGTGTTGCTCCCAAAGCCCGATTCGGTGCGCGAAACATCGTTGGCCACGATGGCATCGCACCCCTTGCGGGCAAGCTTGTCCTGCGCATAGCCCACGGGGTTCCCGGTCTCAGCCGCAAAGCCGATGACGGTGCGCGAGCCTTTAGCTGCAGAAAGCTCGGCCAGGATATCGGTGGTACGGGTGAGCGCTATGCTGTCGAGCTCCTCGATACCCTTTTTGAGCTTGTGATCTGCTGGGTGGCTTGGCGTGTAATCGGCAACGGCGGCAGCGCAGACGAGCATCGTGGCATCGGTAAACGCCGCGCGGGTGGCATCGAGCATCTGGGCGGCGGTCTCAACGGGAGCCACGGTTACGCCTGCAGGTGCTGGCACCGTAGCAGGCCCCATAACCAGGGTCACCTGTGCGCCCATAGCGCGCGCCGCCTCGGCGAGCGCCACGCCCATCTTGCCCGAGGAGCGGTTGCCCACATAGCGCACCGGGTCTATAGGCTCATGGGTGCCGCCCGCGGTGACGACTACGCGCTCTCCCGCCAACTCGGATGTTGTGGCAAGCGCGTCATAGACCGCTTCGGCAATGGCGTCCAAGTCGGTCAGACGGCCTTCCGCCACGTCGCCGCAGGCAAGGTAGCCCGTCCCGGGGCCCACGATGCGCACGCCGCGTTCGCGCAGCGTGGCAACGTTTTCCTGGGTAGCGGCCGCCTGCCACATGTGCACGTTCATGGCTGGAGCGACCACGATCGGCGACGTGGTGGCCAGGAGCGTGGTAGACATGAGGTCGTCTGCAATGCCGTGGGCCATCTTTGCGATCACGTTTGCGGTGGCCGGCGCCACCACCACGCAGTCCGCTTCTTGAGCGAGTGACACATGATGGATTGGATCCGACGGGTCATCAAAGAGACCGACGGCAACCGGTTCATGCGTGAGCGCTCTAAAGGTCAGGGGACCCACAAACTGCGTGGCATGCTCGGTCATAAGCACCTTAACGCGCGCGCCTTGCTTTTGCAGCAGCCGGACGAGCTCGCACGCCTTGTAAGCCGCAATGCAGCCGGTCACGCAAACGAGCACGCACCGGCCCTCGGCACGACCCGCCATCAGCCATCCACCTCGTCTACAACCAGGATGCGGTGGCAGTAGGGACACGTGGTGACGCCATGCGCGCGGCGGACCTCGTCAAGCGATGCCTCGGTGAGCTTCATGCGGCAGATCGAGGGCACGTTGTTCTTAAGCTGTTCTACGCCCAGCCCGCGGAACTGCTTGGACGCAACGTCGTAGGCCTGCTTGAGCGAGTCGGGCAGCGTGGCCACCAGCCGCGCGCGCTTGCGCTCGTTGTCGGCAATGGCCGTCTGGATGTCGGTCGCTGCGGTGCGGGCCTGTTCACCCGTTTTGAGGATAGAGGCCTCGAGCTTCTTGATGAAGGCTTCGCCTTCTGCCTCGCGGGCCGAAATGGCCTCAAGCTGCGCGGTTGCCTCCTTTTGATCAAAGGCGACCTTGTCAAGCCACTTTGCAAGGTTGGAAAGCTCGATCTCAAGCTCCTGGACCTGGCGGTAATCGTTCGAGTCGCCCGCCTTGGCCTGCGCCTCGTCGACGCGGCCGCGGTAATCGGCTTCCTCGTCCGCCAAATCCTCCAGATCTGTTTCGGCGTCTTTGCGCTGTGCCTTGATCTTGCGGAGCTCCACCTTTGCGTTGGCAAGGGCGCGGCGCTGTTTAGCGAGCTTTTTGAGCTCGGGGAGCTCTGCCAACTCGCGTTTAAGGCGCGCGAGCTCAATATCAACTTCCTGCAGGCTGAGCAGGTTTTCGCCGTTGCTCATGCACGGCCTCCTTCGGTCATCGTCCACCACTGGTGCGGTGCGTCAGCGTACACGATCGATGCGGGCGCCACGCCAGCCGCGGTGGCAGCGTCCGCCAAAATGCGGGTAAAGGGGTACTCGCTTGCATCGTGGCCTAAGAGGATAACGCAAAGGCCCCGGGCTGCAAGGTCTTGACACACATGGTACCCGGCTTCGCCACAGATGATTGCCTGCGCACCCGCGGCAAGGGCGGCCTCACCCAAATCGCCCAAGCTCCCGCCCAAAAAGGCGCAGCGCGACACAGGTGCCTGGGGGTCTCCCCAGACGCGCGGACTCGTATGAAACGCAGCGGCTACTTGGGCGGCAAGCTGACGCAGCGTGATGCCCGGAACGTCGGCAACCGACCCCAAACCCGTGCGATCGGGGTCCGCGGGGTGCTCGAGCGAATGCAGCGCCGTCAGCCCCAGCAAATGGGGCAGCATCGCTTGCGCCGCGTGGGAGCGATCGAGGTTCGTATGATACGAGAGGATGCTCATGCCCCACCGCGCCGCCTGATAGGCAGCGGCGGCAGCTTGCTGGTAGCGCGGGCCGGCCTGGGGGACCAGCGCCTGCGGCGCCCGCAGGTACACGGGATGATGCGCCAGAAGCACGTTGCACCGGGCGGCATGCGCGGCCTCAACCATGGCGGCCGTAGCATCGAGCGACACAAACACCCGCTCAACGGGTGCCGTCGGGTTGCCTACCGAAAGGCCCACGTGGTCCCACGACTCGGCATCTTCTCGCGGAAAGGCAGCAAAGAGCGCTTCTTCGAGTTCGTGGACGTTCATCGGGCACCTCCTACCATGGCAAGGAGCGCGTCGGCGCAGGCATCGAGGTCCGCCGGGTCGACACGATCATCAAACGAGATGCGGAGCGATCCCGCGGCAGCTTGAGTAGAAATCCCCATGGCAACAAGTACGTGGCTTGCCGCCGTCGACCCACTTGAGCAGGCAGAGCCCGCCGAAACGCAAAAGCCGCGCACGTCGAGCTGGAGAATCAGGTCTTCCGACTCCGCACCATCGACGTAGATGGAAACCACGCCCGGCAGACGGTCCACGGCATGGGGGTTTCCAAGTGTGGCATGGATACGCGGACACGCTAAGAGCCGATCATACATTCGGTTAGAGAGGGCGCGCAGGCGTGCAGCGTCGGAAGCGACGCGCGGTGTCAGCGCTTCGGCAACAGCCGCGAGCGCGCAGGCGGAACGCACGTCTTGCGTGCCCGCGCGACGTCCCGCCTCCTGTCCGCCGCCGCGCACGAGCGGCGTAAGCGGTGTGCCGCGACGCAGGTAAAGTGCGCCACTCGACACGGTGGCCCCCACCTTATGGCCGGCAAGCGACAGGGCATCGACTCCCAGCTCATTGACATCGAGCGGCGCATGCAGATAGCCCTGGATGGCATCGGTATGGAACCGCGCCCCCACAGCATGAGCGGCAGTAGCAAGGGCCTGCACCGGCTGGATGGCCCCGGTTTCGTTGTTGGCAAACATGATGCTTACCAGCGCCACATCGGGACCAAGCGCGGCTTTGAGCACTGCAGGCTCGATCACGCCCTGCGCGCTGGGGGCAAGTGTGTCAACGGTAAACCCCCGCGCCCGGAGCGCCGGAAGATTATCGAGGATGGCGTCGTGCTCGATGGCAGACGTGATCACGCGCGTGCGCTTGGCGTCGCGCGCGCGAACCCCCTCAGCGATGCCAAAGAGGGCAAGCGCGTCGGATTCGGTGCCGCCGCCGGTAAAGATGATCTCGGCGGGGCGGACACCGCTCCCGAGCGACTGGGCCAGCACGCGCCGCGCCTGCTCCAAACGTTGCGCTGCACGCCGTCCCAAGGTATGGAGCGAATTGGGATTAGCGCCCGCGATCTCGGACTCGTCATAGGCGCGCAACGCCGCAAGGGCCTCGGGCCGAAGCGGCGTTGACGCTGCGTAGTCCAGATTGACGAGGCGCGTGGGGGCCGTCGTCATGAACGTACGTCCCCGCGTGCGTCAAGCGCTTCCTGGGCGAGCAGGCGCAGACGGTCAACCTCGGCGGTGGGGTCACTGGCTCCAAAGACGGCTGAGCCTGCCACAAACACGTCGGCGCCGGCTGCCGCAACCTGGGCGATATTTGCCGCAGAAATGCCGCCGTCCACCTCGATGCGCGGTGCGGCGCCAACGGCCTCGCAAAGGGCGCGCAAGCGCGCGAGCTTGGCATACGTGCCGTCAATAAAGCGCTGCCCGCCAAAACCCGGGTTCACGCTCATCACCAGCACCATGTCGAGGTCGGGCAGAATGTCTTCGAGCACGCCCACTGGCGTTGCCGGGTTCAGCACGGCGCCCGCCTGTGCACCCCGGTCCTTAATGTGAGCAATCGTGCGGTGCAAATGGGTCGAGGCCTCGGTGTGCACGGTTATCATGTCGGCGCCCGCATCCAGATACCAATCGATGGTTTCGTCAGGATTGGACACCATCATGTGCACGTCGAGCGGCACCGAAGCTGCGCGTTTGCAGGCCGTCACCATGCCCGGGCCAAACGTAAGGTTTTCGGTAAAGTGGCCGTCCATCACATCGACGTGAATCAGGTCGGCGTTGCCGATGCGATCGAGGTCGCGCGCGAGGTGCGCAAAGTCAGCCGAAAGAATAGAGGGCGCAATGAGCGCGGTTGCCATGGGAAACTCCTCTCAGAACCTCAGAAAACGACGATGTGGCAGGGCGTACGGCAGCAACGCGCCGCGCTCACCGCTCGCGCTATGCGCGGTCAAGCCCGTAGAACTCCTCGGTGGGCGTACGACCCAGCAGCGTATCGAGCGCCTCATCAATCGTCATGTCGTGGTACAGCAGATTCTCCAGCACAAACGTCATGGGAGCGTCGACCCCCAGCGAGCGGGCAAGCTCGGCCGTGCTCTGAACAGCGGCTGCGCCCTCGACAATCATGTGCGTGCGCGCCTGGTAGGCATCGAGGGATTCGCCACCCGCAAAGGCCACGCCAAACGAGCGGTTGCGCGAATGCTGCGAGGTGCAAGTGGCTATGAGGTCACCCATGCCGGCAAGGCCCATGCAGGTGAGCGGATCGCCGCCGCGGGCGCACACGATGCGGCTGATCTCAGCCAGACCGCGCGTCATCATAAGGGCAAGCGTGTTGTCGCCGTAGCCCGCGCCGGCAGCAATGCCGCAGGCGATAGCGATGACGTTCTTAACGGCGCCGCAGGTCTCAATGCCCACCATATCGGTGGATGAATACAGGCGGAACGCGGGCGAGATAAGGAGCTGCTTGAAGAACTCCCCTACCTCGGGCGTCTCGGAGGCGATAACGGCGGCGGCGAGGTTGCCGCGGCAGATCTCCTCGGCGTGGTTGGGGCCGGTGAGCGCCGCGACGCGCTCCTGGTGGCCCAGCTCCTCGGCAATCACCTCGTGCATGAGCTTTCCGGTATGGGGCTCGATGCCCTTGGTCAGGCACAGGACCGGCGTTTCGCTGGCAATGAACGAGGAGGCGCTCCGCACCGTCGAGCGAATGAAGGGCGACGGCACCACGACGATGACGCCGTCGGCGTGAGCGAGCGCCTCATCGAACGAGCACGTGGCCGTCACGTTGTGCGGAAGCTCGTAATCGGTCAGATAGAGCGGGTTTTTATGCTCGTTGTTCACCCCGGCGGGAACCGGTTCGTCGTGGGACCAGAGCACCACGCTATCGGCCTTTGCAGCGGCAACGCCCGCGATGGCCGTTCCCCACGAGCCCGCGCCAATGACGGTGATCCTCATCTAACGGTCCTCCTTCTTTGAACCAAACGAGAGCTTGGATTCCGTACCGTGCACGAGCTTCTTGATGTTGGAGCGATGGGCCCACACCACGAGCACGGCCATAACGGCAAAGATCGCCTTCATGGCAACGGACGAGGTGGGGTAGTAGAGCCAGATCCAAAACGGCAGCGAAATCGCCGCGAGCATGGAGCCCACCGACACGAAGCGCGTAAAGATCACGCCCACGAGGAACGGAATCCAGAGCGACAAGCCCACGGGCCAAATCCAGGCAACGCAGACGCCAAAGCCCACGGCAATGCCCTTTCCGCCCTTAAAGTGCAGATACGGCGTAAACATGTGTCCCGCAAGGCCGGCGGCGCATACGAGCGCGAGCGCCCAGTCGCAAGGCTGCCCCGGATTGAGCAGCGTCGGCGAAGGGTCGCAGAAGTGGGCGATCACCAGGTGAGACACCGCGACGCAAAGCGCTCCCTTGAGCACATCGCAGAGCAGCGTGAGCGCACCCATCTTCTTGCCGCCCACGCGCAGCGCGTTGGTGGTACCGATGTTGCCCGAACCCTCTTGGCGAATATCGCCCTTGCCAAAGAGCTCGCCAAAGAGGAACCCAAAGGGAATGCCGCACACCAGGTACGTCACAACCATGCACGCAACGGTCACGCCAACCGTAACCGCCATGTTGGGATTAAACGGCATTATCGATCGACCCCTTCATCACGAACTTTTGAACGGAAGTGAAGCCGGATGGGCGTGCCCTTAAAGTTGAACTGCTCGCGCATGCGGTTTTCAAGGTAGCGGCGATACGTGTCGTCCACCAGGTCCGGGTGGTTGACAAAGAACGTAAAGGTCGGCGGGTTCGTAGCGGTCTGCGTAACATAGTGCATGCGCAGGCGGCGCTTGCCGTCCACCACCGTGTGGCCAAATTCGCGCAGATCGGTGAGGAACTTGTTGAGCGCCGAGGTCGAGATCTTGGTCGCTCGCGCCGCAGCCGCATCATTGATGTACTTCCAGATCTTATCGACCGACCGTCCCGTCAGCGCCGAGATGCGAAGCACCTGCGCCCAGGGTGCGAGCGTCATGCGGCGCGCAACCGTCTCCATGACTTGGTCGCGCTCACGGTCAGAAGGCAGCAGGTCCCACTTGTTGAGCAGGATCACCAGGGCGCAGCCGCGTTCGATGGCCAGATTGGCGACTTTTTGGTCCTGCTCGGTCATGCCGATGCTCGAATCCACGACCAGCAGGGCAACATCGGCACGGTCGATGGCGCGCAGGCCGCGCACCATGGAGTAGTACTCGATGTTCTCGTACACGGTGCTCTTTTTACGGATACCGGCCGTGTCGACCAGGCGGTAGCGGCGCCCATCGCGCTCGATATAGGTGTCGATGGCGTCGCGCGTAGTGCCGGCGACATCGGAAACGATCGAGCGCTCGGACCCGATTACCTTGTTAAAGAGCGAGGACTTACCCGCGTTGGGGCGGCCGATGATGGCCACGCCGAGCGCGTCGGGATAGGGATCCTCTTCTTCAGCCTCATCGGGAAGCGCGGCAACCACCTCGTCCAGGAGGTCGCCCGTGCCATGGCCGTGATGCGCCGAGATGGGGCGCGGGTCACCGAGGCCCAGCGAATAGAACTCCCACAGGCGCTCCTGCTCGCGGTCAGGGTTATCGAGCTTGTTGACCAGCAAGAAGAGCGGCTTTTTGATGCGCTTGAGCATGCGCGCGACCGACTCGTCCTCTTCGGTGACGCCCACGGAGCCGTCGACCACAAAGAGCACCACATCGGCCTCTTCGGCCGCGGCGAGCGCCTGGTCGCGGATGGATGCCGAAAACACGTCCTCGCTCTTGAGTGGCTCGATACCGCCGGTATCGACCAGGGTAAACGAGCGACCGTTCCAATCGGCATCATGGTACGAGCGGTCGCGCGTAACGCCGCGGCTCTCGTGAACGATGGCATCCTGGGTTCCCGCAAGGCGGTTGACCAGGGTCGACTTGCCGACGTTGGGTCTGCCGACGACGGCGACAATGGGTTTCATAAGCACTCCTACGCAATCGGTGCGGTTGAAGGTGAGGGACCGGACGCCAGCTTGGCAAGCGCGTGCTCAAGGGTCTCAAGCAGGTCGCGTGGCATGGTCGAGGTGATATAGACCGTGGCCCCACGCCGGGCAAGCTCCGTTTCCAGTTTGTTTCGATGATAACCGTCTAGCGTGAGCCCGTCGGCGTTGAACATGACCTCCGGCACAAAGAGCATAACCCCCTCAAGGTTCTCCCCTACCTGCTCAAGCAGGTCACCGCCGCAAATGAGCCCCGTTACATCGACGTTGCCCCCGAAGTAGCGGTTCAAGACGGCGAGGACCGTGCCGTAGAGCGGCTCGCTCGCAACCAGGGTGGCAATGGTTGGCTGTGCCGCCTTGCCGCTCACTACGGTCAGCGACAGGCCGTGTTCGGCAAGCGCCGCACCAGCTGCGGCGAGGCGGTCGGCCTCGGTAACCATAAGGTCATGGGCCTCGTCCAAATAGCTCCGTATCATGCCAATACCGTCGTAGTACTGCGGATAGCCGTCGTAGGTCGTAGCCGCGGGAACCGGCACACCGGCGTCAAGATAGAACTCATCAGCCAACTGAAAGACAGTGCGGCCCCGCGTACGGCGCGCCTCTGCCTGGAACGGCTTGACCTGTGCGATGACTGCACGGGCGCGTTCCGGGTCATCAGAAAACGACGAGGTGTACCGCGTCTGGAAGCGCGTATAGCCCAGCGGCACAATGCCCAAGCTCGCAACTGCGGGGCGCTCCGCACACCAGGCAAGCGTACGGTTGAGCTCTTTGCCATCGTTGACCCCCGGGACGAGCACGATTTGCGCATGGATTTCGATTCCGCCCGCAATGAGCCGTTCGAGCACCTCCATGCCGCGTGCCGCATTGCGCCCCATAAGCGCGCGACGCACATCGGGCGAGACCGCGTGCAGCGATACGTTCATGGGGCTCAAATTATGGGAGATAACGCGCTCCACGTCGGCATCACTCATGTTGGTGAGGGTCACGAAGTTGCCCTGCAAAAAGCTCAGGCGGTAATCGTCGTCGCGGATATAGAGCGTGCCTCGCATATGGGGCGGCAGCATGCGCATAAAGCAGAACGTGCAGGCGTTGACGCAGGTGCGCATGCCGTCAAACACGGCGCCGTCAAACTCAAGGCCCCAATCCTCACCGGGGTACCGCTCGAGCTCGCATGCAGCCACCGTATGATCGCGCGGGTCTAAGACGGTGAGCGCCACCGTGTCGTCGCTTGCCTCCCAGAGCCAGTCAATCATGTCCATGAGCGGCTGGTCGTTGACGGTCAGCACGCGCATGCCCTCCTCGATGCCGGCATCATAGGCAGGAGAATTGGACCGCACCGCAACTACGAGCGCACCGTCATCATCGGGGTCGTGACTGCGCCCGTAATCAGCGCGCGTTGCGGGATCATAGGGCCCAAGCGTGCTGCTCATGCATGGTCCTTTTGGTTGGTAAGCGCATCCAACGTTGCAACCACGCGCTCAATATGAGCCTGCGGAGTGGAGGCGCCGGCGGTGACGCCGATGAGACGCGCACCCGTAAACCAAGCTGCTTCAAGCTCAGCCGCATCTTCGATATGGTAGGTCCTGGGGCAGGCCGCACGGCAGATCTGGGCCAAGCGGCGCGTATTGCCGGAATTCTTGCCGCCCACCACCACCATGCAATCTGCCTCTCGAGCAAGCTCGCCCGCTGCTTGCTGGCGCTCGCTCGTGGCGGCGCAGATGGTGTTGATCACGCGAAGCTCATGCACGCGCGGAGCGAGTGCTGCCACGACGGCCGCTAGATTCTGCGCCGTCTGCGTGGTCTGTACCACCACGCCCACCTGCTTGCCGAGCGCAAGCGCCGGAACGTCGTCAGCTGAGCCCACCACGTGCGCACGCCCGCCCGCGTGGCCCACGATGCCCTCGACCTCGGGATGACCGCTCTCCCCCACAATGACCAGGTCGTAGCCCTCGCGCACCAGCTTGGCCGCCGCCGCATGAACCTTTTTCACGTAAGGGCAGGTTGCGTCGATCACGGTGAGACCACGCGCCTGCGCCTGCTTTATAACTGCCGGAACCACGCCGTGCGAGCGAATGATAACGGTGCCGCTGTACACGTCGTCCAGTGTATCGGCAACCGCCACTCCCTGCTCGGCTAGGTCGGAAACCACCAGGGGGTTATGGATGAGCGGACCCAAGGTGTGCACCGCTCCGGCAGCGTCGCGAGCGCATTGCTGGGCCATCTCCAGCGCGCGATTAACGCCGTAGCAGGCGCCCGCCTGGGCGGCTGCGCGAATCTCTACCGCCATCAGCGCCTCCCAGGATGCTCGGCCCGCAGCTCGTCGCGAATAGCGTACATGCGACGAATGGCCTCGTCTTCCACCCACTGTGCGCGCTCCTTGCGCTTGAAGTCGCGCGGGGCTTCGTCAAACCGCACGGGTTCGCCGGCGCGCATCCACGTCTTGACGGGGCGCATGAAATGGTGCCCGTCGCGCGTGATGTCGCGGAAGCCGCATACCGCCATGGGAACGATGTCGGCCTTGGCCATGCTCGCAATCAGGGCAAAGCCGCCATGGACCTCGACGGGTTGTTCGTCGGTGCGGATACGCGTGCCCTCGGGATAGATGAGCACGTCCTCGCCGCGCTGGAGAGCATGCTGAGCCCGGCGGAGCGACCTCATGTCGGCCGTACCGCGGTCGACGGGAATGCCGCCCACGCGCGCGAACAACCAGCGCACCACGGGGTTCCTGTTAAATTCGGACTTCATGATGGGGCGTACGCGGTGGCCGCGTTTCACCAGGTCGCACACGGTGGTCACCACCTCGGCCATGGACGTGTGGTTCGAGATGATGATGGCGCCGGTTTTATCCTCGTGCTCAAAGACCTCGGCGCCTTCCATCTTCCAGCGCCACATGATCTTCGAAAACGCATAGAGCACAGCGATGATCACGTAGTAGAGCATGCGGATCTGCCAGGCGTTTTCGCGCATCCCCTGGTCATAGTAGTGCTCGGCGGGCTGAAACAGCTTGCTCACGCGCGCTTCGCCTCCTCGATCAGGGCGGCAATCTGGTCGGTGACCTCGTCGATGGTATAGGCCGTGGAGTCGATCTGCACGGCATCGCTCGCGGCAACGAGCGGAGCCACATCGCGCGAGGCATCCAGCGCATCGCGGCGCTCGATAGCGGCAAGGGTCTCCGCGACCTCGGGTTCAAGCGCAGCCAGGTCAACCGCCTCGCCCTCATGGCGCTGCAGCACGCGGCGGCGCGCACGCTCGCGCGGATCAGCCGTCAGGAACACCTTCACGTCGGCATGGGGGAACACCACGGTACCGATGTCGCGGCCCTCGGCCACCACATCGTGTTCGGCGGCTACGGCCCGCTGCGGCTCCAGCATGGCCTCGCGCACGCCCGGGTACGCGGACACCTTGGACACGTTGGCATCTACGAGCGGCGTGCGGATCTCGCGGCTCACATCGCGTCCATCAACGGTCATGTGCGGACCCTCTGCGCTCGGCACCACGCGAATCGTTATGGTACGCGCAAGATCGTCCACAGCAGCCTCGTCATCAAGATCGACACCACGGTCGAGCGCCGTAAAGGCGACGGATCGGTACATGGCACCCGTGTCGAGCTTCTCAAAGCCAAAGCGCTCGGCAAGCGCGCGCGCAATGGTCGATTTACCCGAGCCGGCGGGTCCGTCAATGGCAACAATCATGAGTGCGTAATCCTTCCTACCAGATGCATTATCGCTGTTTGAGGGAATCTACCTCTTGCGCAGTCAAAAGGCGCCACGCCCCGGGCGCAAGGTCGCCCAGGCGCAGCGAGCCAAAGCGGGGGCGGTGCAGAGCAAGCACCGGGTGCCCCACGGCAGAGAGCATGCGCTTGACCTGGTTCTTGCGACCCTCGTGAATGGTGACCTCGACCACCGACGTGCCCCGCGGAATGCCCTGCGGACAAACGCATAACGCTTGTCCCGGCTTAAGCACGCGACACCGCGCGGGCTGGCAGGGACCATCGTCAAGCACGATGCCCCGGCAGAGCGGCTCCAGGTCCTTCCCCGTCACGCGCCCGTCAACATGGGCAACGTAGGTTTTATCCACATGATGCGATGGGTGGAGCAGAGCCTGTCCCAGGTCGCCGTCGGTGGTAAAGAGCAAGAGCCCCGTGGTGTCGAAGTCGAGCCGACCCACCGGGAAGAGGCCCGGATAGGTTGACGTGGGCACGAGCTCCGCCACCGTGGGGCGTCCCTGCGGGTCGCTCATGGTCGTAAGGTATCCCGCGGGCTTGTTGAGCATGAGGTACACGGGGCCCGCCGCCAGCTCTACGCGGCACCCGTCGACGGCCACCACATCGCGGTCAACGTCCACCTTGGTGCCCAGCTCGCTTGCCACCTGGCCGTTGACCGTCACGCGGCCGGCGGTCATAAGGTTTTCTGATCCACGGCGGCTTGCCACGCCGGCGCGCGCCAAAAAGCGTTGCAAGCGCATGGTATGGGGATAGGCGGCTTCAGGTTCAGTCATCGTAGTCGTCCGTTGCATTGCCCACGATGATCAGATCGTCATCGGGCTCGTCGTCATAATCGTCGCCCATCAGGTCGCGCTCCTCGTCCAGGTCGTCCGCCGCCTCTTCGAGCGTCGATTGGATCGAGCGGCCCGACAGGCGCTCGCGAATAAATTGACGCGCCTGCTCGTCGGGGGCAAACTGCTCCAAATCGGGCAGGTCCTTGGTCGAGCGCAGGCCGAACTTCTCCAAGAAGGCGTTGGTAGTGCCGTAGAGAATCGCCTGACCACGCTGCGGATCACGCCCCACCTCGCGCACGAGCCCCTTGTCCACGAGCGACGAGATCACCCCGTCGGAGTTAACACCGCGAATGCCTTTGACCGTCTCGCGCGTAACCGGCTGATGGTAGGCAATAACGGCGAGCGCCTCGAGCGCGGCCTGGGAGAGCTTCTGGGTATCCCACGAGAGCACATACGCCTCGACGATGTCATGATATGCCGGATGCGTAAACAGGCGCCAGCCACCCGCGACCTCGCGAAGCTGAAAGCCGCGGTTAGCTTCCTCGTACTCCACCTTGAGCTCGGCTAAAAGCGACGCGGCCTCGCCCGGGGTGATGTCTACGGCCTGAGCGAGCGCGCTGGCGCTCACCGGGTCGCTCGAAACCAGGAGCAGCGCCTCGATGGCGCCCTTAGGAGATAGCGGGCTGAGTGGTTCAAGGTCGTTCATACGCTCCCCTTATGCGATGCGCGCCGGAGTGTCCGGCGTGTCGGTTGCAGGCGTAGCGGGCGATGCCGTGGGCTCTGACGCAGCCAGAGCGGCGTCGGGCATAGGCTGGTTAGAGTCGCCGTCGGCCGTGGTGGGCTCTGCCTCAGGGTGATATTCGAGCGCGCCCTCCACGCGGTCAATGCGAATCTCGCCAAACAGATCATCCTGCTCAAGCGTGATCGAGCCGCGCTTGGCAAGCTCCAAAATAGCCAGAAAGGTAACCACCAGCTGTTCTGTGGTGGGGCTTTCCTCAAGCAGCTTGCGGAAGGTGGTGTGCGCGTTTGCCATGGTAAAGCGGTCGACCGAGGCCACGGTGAGCTCGAGCGGCACACGCTTAGGCGCCACATGCTCGGCCTCAAGCAGGAAGGTCTCACGACGGCCATCCAAATCGGCGCAAATCACCGCCAAGCCACGCAAAGTGATGCCCGCGAGATAGTCGGGCATAAGGTTGAGAAACTCGGGGTCGGGGCCGGCAACACGCGGATGCATGCGGCTTTCTGCCTCCATGCGGGCACCCAAGGCCGCCGCGGCTCCCTTGAACTGCTTGTACGCGATCAGTCGCTGGATGAGCACCTCGCGCAGGGCATCGCCATCAAGGCCCGCATACTCATCATCCAGATCGTCCACATCGTCGGCACGCGTAGGCCGCTCGGAGGGCACTAACGCCGCTGCCTTGATATCGAGCAGGGTGGCCGCAACCAGCAAAAAATCGCTTGCGACGTCCAAATCGAGCGCTTCGAGGCGTTCAACCTCAGCCAGATACTGCTCGGCAACCTCAGAGATGGAGATGGCGCCGATGTCCACCTTTTGGCGGCTCACCAACTGCAGCAAGAGGTCAAAGGGACCGCTATACGCCTGCGTTGAGACGCGATACGACATTCCCCACCTCTTTCTGACTTATCACGTGCCCGAACCTATACAGTTTACCGTAGTTTGCCCAGCGCAAGGCGTGCCGTTAGCCGCGGCAAGCGAACTCCGCCGAATGAACGCGCACCAGTGCGTCCGCGTTAAGCAAGGGCAAGGTTAAAGAGCGCATTGGCGAGCGGATACACCGTCACGTTGAAATACGCTCCAATGAGGTCGATCCCCGTGATCGACGGCAGCAGGTACAGCACGATGACCAAGATGGGCATGGCATACTGCTGCACACGGTAGTACGTTTGCAGCGCCTCACCCTTAAGAAACAGCAGCAAAACCGACGATCCATCGAGCGGTGGCAGCGGGATCAGGTTGAAGAACGCAAGGGACAGGTTGGTCGTGAGGCTCGCAACGCAGAGGGTCACCAACCCGTTGAGCACGCCCAGCCACAGGGCCCGCAGGGGCACCAAGCCGTAGACCGCATCGGTGAGTACGGTGGCCGCGCCGCGCAGCAGCAGCGCGAACACCACCGCGAGCAGCATATTGGAGAGGGGACCCGCAAGCGCCACGATAATCTCGTCGCGCTTGGGATGCTTAAGGTTGCCCAGATACACGGGCACCGGCTTGGCATAGGCAAACACCGGTCCACCTGCAAGAATCATGAGCAGGGGCAAGATAACCGTGCCAAAGGGATCGATGTGCTTTAACGGGTTGAGCGACACGCGCCCGCGCGAGCGCGCCGTGGCATCGCCCAGCGCATAGGCCGCAAGGGCGTGCGCGCTCTCATGCACCACGATGCCGATGATCGCAGCGAGCGCGGCAATAAGGAGCGAAACCAACCGGTCCATCGTATCGCCACCTAGCGAAGCGCCCGCGATGCACGCGTGCACACAAAGTCGAGCACAAACAGCACCACGGCAACCACGGTGTAATCGAGGCGGAAGATGCCGCCAAAGGGCGAGGCGATGACGCCCCAGCCCGCGATGACGCTTGGCAGGGCGCGCGAAAGATCGACGACGAAGTTAACGAGCCCCAACCGCGTAACCAAGCCCGAGAAGCACAGGATGATCACGAGCAGGCACAGCGCAATGGCGCAGAGGCGAAAGACGTAGGCAAGGATATTGAGAGCGACGGCAGCAGAGTTACGCGCATCCATGGGCGGTCTCCTCCTCAATCGTGGTGGAAAGCTCGAGCCACTCGTCCTCAAGCGCGGGAATGGTTTGCTTGAGCTCGTTATATTCGCTGAGGGCCGCGCTAAAGCGATCTTGGTCGGCGTAGAGCTCGTCGGTGGCCATCAGCTCCATGAGTTCGTTGTAGCGGGCACGCTTGGTCTCAAGCTCTTTATCGACCTGCTTTAAGCGGTCGCGGGTCTTTTTTAGGCGCTTGTTGAGCGCCGCCCGCGCCTCGGCTTCGGCGCGGCGCTGCTCGCGCGTCTTCTTGCCCTCGCGGACCGGGGCTCCCTCAACCGTGCGGTGCGTTCGAGCGGCGCGGGGCTGGCTAGGCGCAGGGGCAGCGGCAGCCGCCTTGGCAGCATCTTCTGCAGCCATGGCCTCGCGCGCCGCCAGGTCCTCGCGCTTGTAGAGGTAATAGTCATAATCGCCGTCAATGACCGTTACCTTGCCGTCGCGAATGTCCACGACGCGGTTTGCCACGGCCCGTACCAGGTGCTCATCATGGCTGATGAGCACGATGGTGCCCGGGAACCGCTTGAGCGCGTTTTCGAGCATGTCGACCGAGTCGATATCCAGGTGGTTGGTGGGCTCATCCAAGCAGAGCAACGCCTCGGGCGCGACGAGCATCTTGGCGAGCGCCAACCGCGCGCGCTCACCGCCCGAAAGCACGCCGACGCGCTTGTCGACATCGTCGCCCGAAAAGAGGAACGCGCCCAAGAGGCTGCGCTGCTGCGGCACCGTCCAACCGGGTGCCACCGAATCGATCTCCTGGAGCACCGTGTTGGACTCATTGAGGCCCTCAAGTTGATGCTGGGCATAGTAGGCCACGCCGACGTTCACGCCTAGCTCACGCGTGCCCTGCGTAGGTTCCTCGAGCCCTACGAGCATCTTGAGCATGGTCGACTTGCCCGCGCCGTTGGGACCCACGAGCGCCACGTGGTCGCCGCGATAGAGCGTGAGGTCGATACCGCTGTAGATGTGATGGTCACCATAGGATTTGGCAACGTTTTCGAGCTTGACCACCATGTCGCCCGAGCGCGGCGGGTCGGGAAACTTGAAGTCGACGTGCTTATGGCCCTCGGGCAGGATCACGAGCTCGCTCTTGATCTGCTCGATCCTCTTGATGCGCTCCTGCGCTTGCGCTGCCTTGGTGGGCTTATAGCGAAACTTATCCACAAACACCTGCATGTGCGCGATCTCGCGCTCCTGCGCGGCGCGCTTGGCCCGCATCTGCTCGAGGTTGTCCTCGCGCTGCTTGAGATAGGAGCTGTAGTTGCCCGTGTAAACGGTGATGCGGCGGTTCTCGAGCGCTGCCACATGATCGACGCAGGCGTCCATGAACGCGCGGTCGTGGCTTACGATGAGCACGGCGCCCTCGTAGGAAGCGATAAAGCTCCGCAGCCATTGGACGCTTTCGAGGTCGAGGTGGTTCGTGGGCTCGTCGAGAAGCAACAGGTCCGGATGGCGCAGGAAGAGCTTCGCGAGCGCGATGCGCATCTGCCAGCCGCCCGAGAACTCGCGACAGGGCTTCTGGAAGTCTTCAACGGGAAATCCCAGGCCCGCGAGAATCTGGCGCGCGTTGCTCTCGAGCTCATAACCGCCAAGCCCCTCGAAGCGGTCCTGAACGCGACCGTACTCATTGAGCAGCGCCTCGGGTACATCGCCCGTCTCCCCCACCTCAGCAATCTTGAGCTGCAGCTCCTCTGCTCGGCGTCCAAGCTCCTGGATCTCATGGGCGGCGTTCATGACCTCATCGATTACGGGAACGTCGGAGGCAAGCTTGGTCTCCTGCTCCAGATAGCCCACGTTAACGTCCTTGGCAAAGGTGATGGAGCCCGCATCGGGCGCATCGATGCCCATGATGATTTTGAGGAGGGTGGTTTTGCCGGCGCCGTTGGGGCCCACCAGGGCAAAGCGGTCGCCCGGGTTAATCTGAAACGAGGCGCCGCTAAAGAGCGTGCGTGCGCCAAAGCTCTTTTCAATCTTATCAACCGAAAGAATCATGACCCCACCTCATCTCAGCGGCAACAGAGGTGCCGGGCAGAGTACGCGCAATCGCTTGGGTCCGGCTGCATCCTATCACCGCTGGAATTCATCAGCGCATCGTATGATAGCAAAAGGGCCGAGGATTGCTCCCCGGCCCCGTTCGTTGTGATGGTGGGCGTTACAAGATTTGAACTTGTGACCCCTTCCGTGTGAAGGAAGTGCTCTACCCCTGAGCCAAACGCCCGTATGCTTTTCAGCGGTAGCTATAGTACCACGGAGGCAAGAGATTGCCAACGAGAATTTTGAGCAAATCCAAACTTTATGGAAAACGGCTTGTATCCCCACCCAAAAGGGCGGTCAGTATGACGCTAGACGTCGAGTATGTCGCTAAGCCGGCGTTACGGAAGGACTTGGTGAGCTTACATGGGCTCAACGGTTGCATGACCTGGCTTAATATAAAAAAAGCCCCTGCAATGCAGAGGCTCAAGCAAACAAGATGGTGGAGACGAGGGGGATCGAACCCCTGACCTCTTGACTGCCAGTCAAGCGCTCTCCCAGCTGAGCTACGCCCCCATCTGGTGCGAGAAGTAATATACGAGAACTTGACCCGGCGCGCAAGCATGAATTTCAAAAAACCTTCTACCGACCCGCGGGGTGCCTTCCAAACACGTCACGCCTCAGCGGATTTCCATGATTAAGCAATGAGACGCAACATGTGTGCGGCTATTTTAGATAGGCTCAAACGTGGCAAGGGGTTCATCAAGTTGATACCTTACAGTTGATACCTCACATTAGCAAATCATGAGGAGCTATGCACAATATGAAAAAGTTGACATAGGTACTTGCAATGCAGCAGTGGTTTCCGTATAGTAATTGCCGCACCGCTTGGGGGCGTAGCTCAGCTGGGAGAGCGCTTGACTGGCAGTCAAGAGGTCAGGGGTTCGATCCCCCTCGTCTCCACCATTGGATGTTTACAGCTCCTGGGAAACCAGGAGCTGTTTTCATATGCTGCGGGCTCATGGCGCAACGGTTAGCGCAGGGGACTCATAATCCCTGGGTTGCAGGTTCGAATCCTGCTGGGCCCACCATAACAAGCAAGCTCGAGGTCACGGTGACCTCGAGCTTTTTTCATGCACGGCGCTTCTGGTCGTCGACACAGCCGCTACCGCTAAGAGGCAAGTGTGCCCTAGGCGAGCTGAGCGCTGTCCTAACGTCCGCCCACGCCAAGGGCCCTGAACGCCCGCCTGAGCATTCAGGGCCCCCCTCATCGTAGACGGTAGTTGAGCGTGCTGTATGTCTAGGCGCGTGCAGCACGCACCTGATCGCCAACGGTGGCTACCAAGTCGGCGCGCGCAACGTCGGTACGCTCACCCGTGGCACGACACTTCACCTCGACGGTACCGTTGGCCAGACCGCGCTTGCCCACGATGACCTGATACGGGAAGCCCATAAGGTCGTTGTCGGCAAACTTTACGCCCGGGCGCTCGCCGCGGTCGTCAAAGACGACCTCAATACCAGCAGCGGCAAACTCGTCGGCAATGTGCGCAGCCTCTTCAAACGCCTCGCCCTTCTTGTCAAGCGCGATGCTTCTTGTCAAGCGCGATGACGGATACCTCGTACGGCGCCACCGAGACCGGCCACACGATGCCGTTCTCGTCATGATGCTGCTCCACGATTGCCGCAAGCGTTCGCGAGATGCCAATACCATAGCAGCCCATGTAGAACGGCTGCTCGCGGCCGTTCTCGTCGGCAAAGGTGGCACCCATCTTGGCGGCGTACTTATCGGGGCCGATCTGGAAGACCTGGCCGCACTCAATGCCACGCCCGCCCTTGAGCGGCTGCCCGCAGTGCGGGCAGGGATCGCCGGGAATGACGGTCACCAGATCGGCCCACTCGTCCACGGTAAAATCGCGGCCGGGGCAGGCGCCCGTAACGTGGTAATCCACCTCGTTGGCACCGCAGGTCCAGCTCTTCGAAGCCTTGAGGGACGAATCGCACACCAGGCGCACGCCCTCGGGCAGGTTGACCGGCCCGATAAAGCCCTTGTGCAACCCCGTGGCCTCAAGCTCGTCATCGGTCATCATGTGGTAGTCGCCAAAGACCTTGGCAGCCTTGATCTCGTTGAGCTCGTGGTCGCCCGGAACGATGGCCACCACGGGCATGCCGTCGCCGTCAATCAGAGCGAGCGACTTGCGCGTGCCGTTCTTGGGGAAGCCGAAGAACTCGGCAACGGCCTCGATGGTGCCCAAACCCGGCGTCTCGACCTTCTGGAGCGTGCCGTCGCCCGGGCCATCGGTGACGGCAACCGTCGTCGAGGCGGCCTCGTCGTCCGCCGCGAAGCCGCAATCGCACCACACGAGTGATGCCTCGCCTGCATCGGCAAGCGCCATGTACTCGATGGAGGAGTCGCCGCCGATTTCGCCTGAATCAGCCGCCACGGGCAGCGCCTTGAGCCCGCAGCGTTCGCAGTAGCGCGCATAGGCGCCCTTCATGTCCTCATAGACCTCCTGCAGGCTCTCCTGCGTAGCAGAAAAGCTGTAGGCGTCTTTCATGATGAATTCACGACCGCGCATAAGGCCAAAGCGCGGACGGAGCTCGTCGCGGAACTTGTCCTGGATCTGATAGAGCGTCACGGGCAGCTGCTTATAGCTCTTGAGCTCGTTGCGCACGAGGTCGGTAAAGGTCTCCTCGTGGGTGGGGCCCAGGCAGAACGTGCGGTTATGACGATCCTCAAGACGCATGAGCTCGGGGCCATACGCGCCGATGCGGCCCGACTCCTCCCAAAGCTCGGCGGGAGTCAGAATCGGGGCGAGCATCTCCTGTGCACCGATGCCGTCCATCTCGTCGCGACAGATCTCCTCTATCTTATGGATGGAGCGCCAGGCGAGCGGTAGGTAGCTGTACAGGCCCGAGGCAACCTTACGAATAAAGCCAGCGCGCAGCATGAGCTTGTGGCTAGCGAGCTCCGCCTCCGCCGGATCCTCCTTGAGCGTTGGCGCATAGAGCTTCGACATGCGAGCAACTCGAGAACGCGACATGCAAATCCTCCTCAATGCATCTAACAAACCGCATGATGATACCACGGCTTTGACACCGATACGGGGCGCGCGGGGTTTGGGGTTTATTTTCTGAGCGATTCCGCAGCGATTCAGCGGAAGCTGAATCGTGAGGACCAGCGAATAAATAACGGGGATCCCGGCGCCGTACGGCAGCGTTAGAGCTTGTCGATCTCTTCCATCAGCGCGTTAACGATGTCGCCTTCAACAACTTTTCTTACCGGTTTGCCATGCTTGAACAGCAGCGCGGTGCCCTTGCCGCACGCCACGCCCACATCGGCATCAGACGCCTCGCCGGGCCCGTTAACGACGCAGCCCATGACGGCAACCGATACCGGTTTGGTGCACGTGCTCAGGCGGCGCTCCACCTCCTGGGCAATGGGGATCAAATCAACCTGGGTGCGGCCGCAGGTGGGGCAGCTCACAATCTCGGGGCCGCGGCGACGAAGCCCCAGGCATTGGAGGATGCCCCAGGCAACGGGCGGCTCTTCGGTGGGGTCGGCCGTGAGCGAGACGCGCATGGTGTCACCGATGCCTTCAGACAACAGCACGCCCAGGCCCACGGCGCTCTTGATGGTGCCCTGCTGCACAGTCCCCGCCTCGGTCACGCCAATGTGCAGCGGCACCTGGGGAAGCTCGCGAGAGAGGGCGCGATAGGTTTCGATGGTCGTCGGTACGCTGTGTGCCTTGGCCGAAAGGACAATGTTGGTAAAGCCGCGCTGCTCAAAATGCTCAACAAAGCGGAGCGAAGAAGCGACGAGCTTTTCGGGCTGGGTCAGGTCGTCGCGAGCGGCAAGGTCCTCCTCAAGCGAGCCCGCGTTCACGCCAATGCGAATGGCGACGCCGGCCGCGCCCGCCGCATCGATAACAGCATCGACTTTTTCCCACGACCCGATGTTTCCGGGGTTGATACGCAGCTTGGCAGCACCGGCCTCAACAGCGGCAATGGCAAGCTGATAGTCAAAATGAATGTCCGCCACAATGGGCACGGGGGCCGCGGCGCAAATCTCCGCAAAGCTTGGCACCGCGGCGCGGTTAGGCAGCGTCACGCGCACGATATCGCAGCCCGCATGGGCAAGCGCGCTCACCTGGGCGCATGTTGCCTCGGTGTCTGCGGTCGGCGTGCACGTCATGGACTGCACCACCACGGGAGCTCCCCCACCGATTTGCACGTTTCCCACCATAACGGGACGGGTAAGCGACCGTGGTGCAACCTCTGCCATTGCCATGCCTCCCAAGCTACAGGACGAATCGAATGATGTCGTTGCGCAGCACAAACACAAAGAGGGCCATAAAGAGCGCCACGCCAACGTACGAAAGCGCGGACTGCACCTTGAGCGAAAGCTCACGCCGCGTTATGGCCTGAATGATCTCGATAAGAAGCTTGCCGCCATCAAGGGGCGGGATGGGCAGCAGATTCATGAGGCCGAGCGAGAACGAAATCAGCGCCGCAAACGTCAAGAAGGTTGACGGGCCCGCCGCCGCAGCTTGAGCACTCATGACCGATATGCCCACGATGGATGTGCTGCTATTAAGCATATCCATGGTATGCGCCGGGTTGAAGAGGCTTGCGATGGACGCAGCCGTTTGCGCTATGTACTCAAACGACACGCGGGCCGAGTCAAGCGGGTTGAGGCGCACGACCTTGGTGGGCACACCGATGCCCAGCGATTCGCCCGCATCGAGCTCAGCCGTAGCGTGCTTGGTTGCACCCTCATGTTCGTACACGATCTCAAAGGGTCCGGACCCTTGCGCATCATGGATGGCGTCGGTCACATCATTCCACGTAGCGGTTGCCTTGCCATCGACAGAAAGAATGGTATCGCCCGCGGCAAGACCCACCTGCGCCGCCTCTGAGCTGGCCTGGACCTCGCCGACCTGGTTCACGTTGTAGCTTACCCGAATACCCACCAGCGAATAGATGCTCATGAGCAAGAGCAGGCCCGAAAGCAGGTTGACGAGGATGCCGGCAACGAGCATGAACGCGCGCGGCCAAAAGCCCTTGCCCGCATAGGTGCGCGAGCGCTCGAGTTCATAAAACGCGGCCTCGTCAAGCGGCGGCTCCCAGGGCTCACCTTCCTTTGATGCGTGCGCCCGGTCAAAGCGCCGGCCGTCAAACACCGTCGCACCATGAGGGTCGCGGGCAACCGACGCATACGTTTCTGGATACGTTCCCGATCCGGGACGCTCGCCTGCAACCTCGTCGTATACGGGAGCGATCGAGCCCCAATCCATGAGCTGCATGCAGGCTTCAAGCGCCTCGTTCGGGGTGCATGACAGCTCCTGCGCAATGCTGGCGACCGAAACGGTTCCGCGCCGATGCACCAACGTGAGCACCGCGGGCGCAAGCTCGCTCTTGGTGGGATCCATGCCGCAAATCATGGCGTAGCCGCCCAATAAAAGCGGCGTGATGCCAAAACGCGTGCCCATGCGGCGCGATACGTGGCTCAAATTAAAGCGACAGGGCAGGCCCAGGAAGTACTCGGTAACGCGCACACCGCAGAGGCGCGCCGCAAGAAAGTGACCGCCCTCGTGCAAAAAGACCAGCGCCGAAAGCAGTACCAGCCCCCAAAAGATCGTTGTAACTACACTGATCAACGCATCCATGAATCAACTTTCTAATGGGAAATAGCTACGCATGCAGCACCAAGCGGCTCAGCTGGTCCTGTGCGCAGGAACGCGCCCAGGCATCGATTTGCTTGAGCTGCTCGAGCGATTCAACCTCACTGCGATCGTGCGCGTCAAGCGTTGCCTCAACCACGCGAGCGATGTCCGTAAACGAGCAGCTACCGGCAAGAAAAGCGCCGACGGCAATTTCGTTGGCAGCATTGAGCACGCAGGGAACCGTGCCACCCTCGCGGCCAGCACGCTCGGCGAGCGCCAAACAGCGGAACGCCACGGGATCGGGCGCCGTCATGGTAAGCGAGCCCAACGCACGAAAGTCCACACGGTCACATGGTGTGTCCCAGCGTTCGGGATACGACAGCGCATACTGGATGGGAATGCGCATGTCCGAGGCGCCGAGCTGTGCGATGACCGAACCGTCGACAAACTCGACCATCGAATGGATGGTGGATTCGCGCTGGATGAGCACGGGAATCTGGTCGATACCCACACCAAAGAGATGCATGGCCTCAATGCGCTCCAGGCCCTTGTTCATCAAAGTCGCAGAGTCCACGGTAATCTTGGGACCCATTGCCCAGTTGGGATGGCGGAGCGCGTCCGCAACGGTAACCGACTCAAGCTCAGCGGCGCTCCGCCCAAAGAACGGGCCGCCCGAGCAGGTGAGCCAGATGGCGTGAACGCGGTTTGCCCGCTCCCCCACCAGGCACTGAAAAATGGCGCTGTGCTCAGAATCCACCGGAAGCATCTGGTCGTGCGTCGCCATGGGCATGAGCAGCTCGCCCCCCACGACGAGCGACTCCTTGTTTGCGAGCGCCAAGCGCTTGCCCGCCTTAAGCGTCGCATAGCTAGCCTCAAGGCCCGCAGCGCCCACGACGGCGTTGAGCACGCAGTCAACATCGGCGCGCTGCACGATCTCGGCCAAGGCCTCATGGCCACGCAGGAGCTCCGTACCTGCAGGGAGCTCCTGAAGTACCGGATCAGAAGCATGGCGCTCGTCGGTGACCGCAACGCACGCAACACCATAGTCACGCGCCGTCTGTACGAGCTCGGCCGTACGACTATGGGCGCTCAACGCCACCACATCAAGTCGGTCAGCGTGCTGGCGGCACACATCAAGCGTCTGGGTACCAATGGAACCCGTGCACCCCAGCACCGCAACGCGAAGCTTATGCTCCTCTGAAGCCATCACAGCACACCTCCCAGCACCAAGATGAGCTCGGCCGTAATGCACCCAAAGATGAGCGAATCGCAGCGGTCGAGCATACCGCCGTGGCCGGGAATCAGGTTGCCCGAGTCCTTAACGCCCACGCCGCGCTTGAGGCGCGATTCGATGAGGTCGCCGAACACGCCCAGAATGGCCACGGCAACACCGCAGCCGAGCGCGAAGAAGATGTTGAAGCTGAAGTAGCCCGTAACCAAGAGAATGAGCCACACGATGACGGAGCCCAGGATGCCGCCCACAAAGCCTTCCCAGGTTTTGTGCGGGCTGATGCGGGGTGCCATCTTATGGCGCCCAACGGCACGACCCACCAAGTAGGCACAGGAATCGGACACCCACAGCGACGCGCATACGCCGACGGTCAAAAGCGCACCCGGGAAACCCGGCAGCGCGTCACGCAAGAGGACGATGGCTGAGAGCATGAAGCCGGTATAGAGCGGCCCCATGAGCGTGGCGGCAACATCGGAAATGCGGGTACGGGGAGAATACACATACCACAGCCCCACCGCCAGAATGAGCAGGAACAGCAAGGCGGAAAGCAAGAGCGAGTCGCCCAGCGCGGAGATGGGGAACAGCAGTGCAGCGATATCGCCCAAAAGCTCGTTGGGAACCTTGCCATCGCGTTTGACCATCTGAAAGAACTCATGGCAGCAGAGCACGCTGATAATCGCCACGAACACCGCGGTCGAGATGGTACCCCACAGGATGCAGCCGATAAACAGGCCAACGTAAATCACGCCAGAGACAATACGCGTCGCAAGCCCCGAAAACGCTGGGCCCTCTTCTTGCTCAGACGCCTCCACCGGGCTATCAATTGAATGATGCTGTGGACGCCGCGCCGTTGTGCGTGCAGCAGGTCGCTTGGTCGCCATTACGCCTCACGCCCCTTGCTGAGCCCGCCAAAGCGGCGGTCGCGCCCCTGGAACGCTAAAATCGCATCGATGAGCTCCCACCGGTTGAAGTCGGGCCAATAGGTGCTGGTGATATAGAACTCCGAATACGCCGCCTGCCACAGCAAGTAGTTGGACAAGCGCAGCTCACCCGAGGTGCGGATGATAAGCTCAGGGTCCGGAAGGCCCGCGGTGTAGAGCTTGCCGGCCACCGCCTGCTCGTCAATGTGCTCGGACGTCAGGCGACCAGCGGCAACGTCCTCGGCAAGCAAGCGCGCGGCGCGCGTGAGCTCGGCGCGAGCACCGTAGTTCACGGCAAGCGCGAGCACCATGCCGGTATGATGCGCGGTCTCGTTGAGGCCGAACTCAAACACGTCACGGGTGCGTTTGGGCAAGGCGGAAATATCGCCCAAAAAGACCACGCGCACGTTCTCGCGCTTAAGCAGCGGGAGCTCGTCCACAAACGTCTGCGCAAACAAATGCATAAGCAGGTTGACTTCCTGCTTGGGGCGCTTCCAGTTCTCGGTCGAAAACGCATAGGCAGAAAGCACGTCTACGCCCAAGCGGACGCAGGCCGTAATGATCTCGCGAAGCGCCACGATGCCCGCTTTGTGGCCCTCGCCGCGGTTGAGCCCGCGCGCCGTGGCCCAACGGCCGTTACCGTCCATGATGCACGATATGTGCCGCGGGATACGGTTGAGGTCGAGCTGGTCAAACGCGAGCTCCGCCGGCGGATTCGAAAAAAACGTTTCGAAGGTCGAGTCGTCGTAGTCCACCTGTTCCACGTTAGATCTCCATGACCTCGGCTTCTTTGGTCTTCAGCATATCGTCGATCTTCTTGATGTAGGTGTCGGTATGCTTCTGGACCTTGGCCTGCTCACGACGAACGTCGTCCTCAGAGAGGTCTTCGTTACGCTCGATTTTTCCGTTCTCGTCGCGGCGAATGTTGCGGATCGAGACGCGCGCCTGCTCGGCAATCTCGCGGCACTCCTTAACCAGCTCGCGGCGGCGCTCCTCGGTGGGCTCCGGGAACGGCAGACGCACCACCATGCCGTCGGAGGAGGGCGTGATGCCCAGGTCAGAAGCGTTGATAGCGTGGACGATCGCGTTCAGGACCGACTTGTCCCAGGGCTCAACCATAAGCATGTGCGCCTCGGGGACCTTGACGGCGGCAACCTGCGTAATGGGCGTGGGCACACCATAGTAGTCAATGGTGATGTCGGAGAGAACGTTCGCATTTGCACGCCCCGTACGAACCTTGGCAAATTCGTGCGCCAGGCTCTCGAGCGTCTTATCCATACGGTCGGTAATCTGTGCCATGTTAGTCCTCCTCAACGACAACGGTGCCAATGGGCTCGCCCTCAAGCGCGCGCTTGATCGTGTCCTCGCCCTCGATGTTCAAGACGATGATGGGCATACGGTTGTCCTGGCAAAGCGCCGTGGCCGTGGTGTCCATAACCTGCAGGCCGCGCACGAGCACCTCGTGGTACGAGATCGTATCAAAGCGCACGGCGTCGTCGTTCTTCACGGGATCTTTGTCGTAGATGCCGTTCACCTTGGTTGCCTTGATGAGGCAGTCGGCATCGATCTCGCACGCACGCAGCGCCGCGGCGGTATCGGTCGTAAAGTAGGGGTTGCCCGACCCGGCAGCAAAGATGACCACATCGCCCTTCTCCAGATGATGCATGGCGCGACGGCGAATATACGGCTCGCACACCTCGTTCATCTGAATAGCGCTCATGACCCGGCACTCGCAACCGGCGTGCTCAAATGCATCCTGCAGCGCCAGGGCGTTCATGACCGTCGCAAGCATACCCATATAGTCGGCCTGAGCGCGATCCATGCCCTTAGCAGCGCCCGCCATACCGCGGAAGATATTGCCGCCGCCCACGACAACGCCAACCTCAATGCCATCGTCGTGGAGCTCGGCAACCTGGCGGGCCAAGCGGTCGGTTACCGCAGGGTCAATGCCATAGGAGCCGTCGCCCATCAGGGCCTCACCGGAGAGTTTTAGGAGCACGCGTTTATATCGATAGTCGGACAACAGAATCCTCCTTAGGTCGTTCCTTACGCCATTCTAACAAAGTGGCACCATCCGCCGTATGCAAAGCCGTCAGCGGTCATGGGAACCGCAAACGGTGGAAGAGGGCGTCACAAGCCAAGCAGCAGCATGCAGGTATGAGCTGGGCTCGGGCGTAAGACAAGCTTGAAAAAAGGGCACCTGGAAAATCCAGCTGCCCTCTTTTCCATCATATGACGGCAACGACTACGCGTCAGCGCGGGAAATGCGATCGAAGCCCACGACCTTGATCTCGTCGCCGCACTCCTTGGAAACCTTGGCGGCGTACTGAGCGATGGTCATGTCGGCGTCCTTTACAAAGGCCTGCTCAGTAAGCACGGACTCCTTGTAGAACTTCTCCAGGCGACCGGTAGCGATCTTCTCCTGGATGGCCTCGGGCTTACCGGACTCGGCAGCCTGGGCCTTGTAGATGTTCATCTCATGCTCAACGGTCTCGGCCGGGACGTCCTCACGCACGGCGCAAATCGGCGCAACGGCGGCAACCTGCAGGCAGACATCGTGCGCGAAGGTCTTGAAGGCCTCGTTCTGAGCGGTTTCAGCGTTGTTGAAGGCAAACTCCACGAGTACGCCGATCTTGCCACCCATGTGCACATAGCTCGAAACAGCACCGTTAGCAGCCTTGCGGGCGGCAAAACGGGTGACCTTCATGTTCTCGCCCATGGTGTGGATGAGCTCGGTGAGCGCGGACTCAACGGTCTCGCCCTCCATGGGCTCCTTGAGGAGCACGTCAACGTCGGCAGGGTTGGTCTCAGAGACGACCTTGGCCACAGCGGTGGCAAAGCCGGTGAACTTGGGGTTGGAACCCACGAAGTCAGTCTCGCACGCGACCTCGCAAAGCGCGCCGGCAGTGGCGTCCTCGGACACATACGCGCCCACGGCGCCCTCGTTAGTCTCGCGGCCAGCCTTCTTGGCGGCAGCAGCAAGGCCGTTCTTACGGAGGATGTCAACAGCAGCGTCCATGTCGCCGTCGGCCTCGACGAGTGCCTTCTTGCACTCCATCATCGGGGAGTCGGTCATCTCGCGGAGCTGCTTGACCTGGGCGGCGGTAATGTTGGCCATCTTGGCCCCTTTCTCTTTCCAATTTGAGGACAGGTTCAAATTGACCGGTTCCGGTCAAAAAAGACAGGCAGGTAAGCCTTCAATGCGGACCGTGCCATGGGAAGCGCGGTCCGCATTGGTTACGAGCACAATCTACTCAGCGGAGGCAGCCTCGGGAGCGGCAGCCTCGGCCACGGGAGCCTCCTCGGCGGGGAGCTCGGAGCCGGCCATCTCGGAAGCAGTGACCTCGGGCTTGTCGCTGCCGGCAATGCAGGCGTCGGCCATGAGCTCGCACATCAGGGTCACGGAGCTGATGGCGTCGTCATTGCAGGGGATGCCGATGCCGTTCTCGTTGACCTCATCGGGATCGGAGTTGGTGTCGAGGAGCGCGATGACGGGGATGTTGAGGCGACGGGCCTCCTTGATGGCGTTCACCTCGCGCTTGGTGTCAATGACAAAGAGCGCCGCCGGCAGACCCTTGAGGTCGCGAGCGCCACCGAGATTGGCCTGGAGCTTGGCGAGCTCCTTGCCCAGCACCGACTGCTCCTTCTTAGGCAGCAGCGCCATGCGGCCGTCGGCGACCATGGCCTCGAGCTCCTCCATGCGGTTGATGCGCGAACGGATGGTCACGAAGTTGGTGAGCATGCCGCCGAGCCAGCGCTGGTTGATGTAGGGCATGCCGCAACGCTCGGCAGCGTTCTTCACGGCCTCCTGAGCCTGCTTCTTGGTGCCCACGAAGAGGATCTTGCCGCCCCGCGCGGTGTTGCGCATGAAGGTGTAGGCCTGGTCGGCGTTGATGATGGTCTGCTTGAGGTCGAGGATGTGCATACCGTTGCGCACGCCGAAGATGTACGGCTTCATCTTCGGGTTCCAGCGGTGCGTCTGGTGGCCAAAGTGGCAACCGGCATCAAGCAGGGTCTGAATCGTAATCTTGGTAGCCATGTGTAACCTCCTGTGGTTGTCCTCCGCGCGGGGTCAGCCCTTCCCTGCCACCCAAGCCTGTGCTACCGGCACTTGGGCACCACGGCGAGAAAGTAGCCGCGCGTGTGTGATATAACCGCTGCCAAATCGGCAACGTTCTGCATAATAACAGGTCTTACTCAGGTTTCCAAGAGCAAATCCATTCTCCACGGACTCCCCGACACTGTTGCCCGCTCCTACCGCACATGCAGCGCCGGGCCCCCGAAATCGCCGCACGAGAGCGCGCTTACGCATCTGCCCGGGGATGCGCCTGATGCACTGCGTTCTTCAGGCGATCGGGCGTCACATGCGTGTAGAGCGTTGTGGTCGAAAGACTCGCATGGCCCAGCAGCTCTTGAACACTCCGCAAATCGGCACCGCCCGCAAGCAGATCGGTCGCGAACGTATGGCGCATCACATGAGGGGTGACCTCACAAGGAAGCCCCGCCGCCCGGCAGAGCTTCTGAAACCGATACCGCAGCGCATTGGCATCCATGCGAGTGCCGCGCGCAGACACAAAGAACGCGGTTACCGACGCATTGCGGCGTCCCGATGCCGCTAGCAGCTGAGGACGTGCGTCCGCAAGATAGACCTTTGCGGCCTGCAGCGCTCGCAGATACACGGGTACGATGCGCTCCTTGGACCCCTTGCCAAACAGCCGAACCGTGCGCGCAGACCAGTCAACGTCGCTGCAGTCAAGACGCGCGAGCTCCGCGATGCGTGCGCCGGTGGCATAGAACAGCTCAAGCATCGCTGCGTCGCGCTTGCCCTCAGCGGTCGAAGTATCGGGCGTAGCAAGCAAACGCTCCATATCACGGTCAGATACCGTCGTCGGCAGCGTCTGAGGCATCTTGGGCATCTGGACCAGCTGCGCCACATCGCTGTCCACCATACCCTCTACCAGGCACCATTTAAAGAACGACCGTACCGCCGAGAGATGCGCCGCGATGGTGCGCATAGCGTATCCGCCTCGCTTAAGGTCGGCAAGATACCCACGCAGGTCATGAATCGACGGGTGCAGGGCGTCGATGCCCGCTCGTCCGCACCAGCGTTCATAGGCCTGAATATGCGCCTCGTACGCGCGAACGGTTTCGGGCGAGAAGCCCGCAACGCGCGCTATATAGACAATATAGTCATCGAGGCACGCGAGAAACCGCTCGTTGGACTCCGCTCGCGAATCTGATACCTCAGCCCCCAACGCGTCAGCCTTCTTCCTAGGCATGTTAATTGCCTGAGGCGGTATCCAGCGTTGGGAAGAGGTCGGGGCGCGTGGACAGAAACGCATCAAAATCGGCAAGCCCGCGCTCTGCATATGCCCGATACCGCTCGCGCTTGCCGCGGCGCACGCCATCGGTAAGCGACGGCACTAAACCAAAGTTGACGTGCATGGGCTGGTAACCCTCGGTTGCCGGGTCGGTTGCATACGCCACGAGCGCGCCGAGCGCTCCCGTGCACGGCAGCGCAACCGGCTCTGTGCCCATAAGATCGGCGTAGGTGTTGAGCGCAGCGAGCAGCCCAGACGCAATGGCCTCGGTATACCCCTCCGTACCGGTAATCTGCCCCGCCAGGCGCACCGTGGTTCCCGGCACGGCAAATGTGCGGTCAAGCACGTGGGGCGCGTCGACAAACGTGTTGCGGTGCATCACGCCGTAACGGAAAAACTCGGCCTGCTCGAGCCCCGGAACCATGCGGAACACGCGCTTTTGCTCGCCAAAGGTAAGGTTCGTCTGAAAGCCGACGAGGTTGTACGCCGTCCCCTCACGATTCTCGGCACGAAGCTGCAAGGCTGCCCACGGGCGTCGTCCGGTACGCGGGTCTGTGAGCCCCACCGGTTTCATAGCGCCAAAACGCAACGCATCGCGCCCCGTGCGTGCCACCTCTTCTGCCGGCTGGCACGCCTGGAAGAGCCCGCCGCGCTCAAAGTCACGAAGCACCACGCGCTCCGCACCAACGAGCTCCGTGATAAACGCTTCGTATTCATCCTTGGTAAACGGCGCATTGAGATAATCACCAGATTCTTCCGCCTCGTAGCGAGACTGACGGAACAGCACCGACAAATCGAGGGTTGAGGCATCCACGATCGGAGCCGCTGCATCAAAGAACGAGAGCGCCTCGCCGCCCACCAGTGCGAGCACGGCTTCACTCAAGGCAGGAGAGCACAACGGACCGGCGGCAATAACAACCCGGCCATCGGGTATCTGCGTTACCTCTTCGCGCACGACGGTGATGAGCGATTCGGATGCGATGCGCTCCCCCACCAACCGAGAGAAGGCATCGCGATCAACCGCAAGCGCCCCGCCTGCGGGCACGGCTGCCTCGCGCGCGCACGAAAGCACCACCGATCCCATGTGCGTAAGCTCTTCTTTAAGGAGACCCGCCGCGCTATCGATGCGCGTCGCCTTAAGCGAGTTGGAGCAGACGAGCTCTGCAAAACCATCGGTACGGTGCGCCGGCGACGAAACCTTAGGGCGCATCTCATACAAGGTAACCGGGACGCCGCGCCGGGCAAGCTGCAAGGCGCACTCGCTTCCCGCGAGCCCGCCGCCTACCACGGTCACTGGATCGTACGTCATAACGACTCCTTATCACACGGGCTCCGCCCGAACTACGCATGTTGTCCGTTCCCATTTTGCCCGATTGCCGTCAACGCGTGAAGCATCTCTTTGGTTGCCGCATATCGTCCATCAAGTTGCTGTTCAATACGACCTGCCACCATCAAATCGCTTATCAATTCAAGGCAGGCGCGCGTATCAAGCCCCGTCAAACGAGCGATCTCGTCAGAACGTAGAGGCGATGCGACGAGCGCGCGCAGCACGCGCCGCGACAGCGCGTCGCCCGGCAGATCGGCAGCGGGAGCTGCGCTCTGACGATTGAGCACGCCAAAGATGCGCGAAAACGCAATCTGCAGCGCCTCCTCATCGGCAATACAGCATGCACCCAGGCTGATGAGGTAGTTCGCACCGCGCGATTCCGGCGAATAGATGGAGCCGGGCACCGCAAGCACCTCGCGCTCATACTCCATGGCAGACTCTGCCGTCGAAAACGTCCCCGAGGGCATACCTGCTTCGCCGATGAACACCGCCTGCGACAGCGCAGCGATCACGGCGTTTCGCTTGGGAAATAAAAATCGACGCGGCTGCGTTCCCCAGGGTGCAATTGAGACCACCGCACCGTCTTTTTTGAGCGTCTGAGCAATGAGGTCGGCGCACGACGAGGGATACACCACGTCGGCGCCCGTCCCGAGCACGATGATGTGCCGCCCGCCCTGTGCCAGCGTCTCACGCCCTGCCGCTTGATCGCATCCCATCGCTCCACCCGACACCACCGTCACATCGGACTCGACGGCGACCCGCGCGGCAAGCTCGGTGGCAGCAAGGCCATACGGGGTTGGCCGACGCGTCCCGACAATGGCGATACAAGGTCCTGCCAGAATATCGGGGTTACCCCGAACGTACAGCTTCTGTGGCGCGCTCGCCAGCGGAGCCATCTGAGCCGGATAATGGCGGCTCCCCTTTTCTATGATTATCTTCGTGTCTTCTGACCATAGGTGCGTCATGAGGTCCTCCTGCCCTGAAACATCGATGCCTCGAGCACATGGCCGCGCCCGATGCGCTCCGCCTCGTCCATATCTGCAATCGTGCGCGCAATGCGGCAGAGCCGCTTGATACCGCGTCCCGTCAAATGGTTCTGACGCGCCATTCCCACGAGCGTCTCGGCAGCGTCGTCTGTCATCGCAAACGAAGCGACAGCCCGCTCAAGCGCGGTAGCCCCCCTTGTCGCAGGGGGTTCTCCGGCGCACGTTCTCCGGTGCGTCGCGAAGGCACGCCCCCGTTCAACCATCCCGCGCAGCTCGTGCGACCCCATGCCCTCTGCTCCCTCGATAATGAGCGAAGGGTCGGGCCGGGCTACGTTAATGACTATATCGATACGGTCGATGAGCGGCCCCGCCAACTTTGATTGGTAGCGCTCAATGGCAGCAGCCGAGCAGGTGCAAGCCACATCGCGGTCACCCAGGTATCCGCACGGACAGGGGTTGCTTGCCGCGATGAGCTGGAACCGCGCGGGAAAGGTGAACATCCCGTCGACGCGAACGATGCGCACGCACCCCTCCTCGAGCGGCTGGCGAAGCGACTGCAGCACGCTCGAGGGGAATTCCGCAAGCTCATCCAAAAAGAGGCACCCACCGTGCGCCAGGCTAATTTCGCCCGGACGCACCGGACGCCCGCCACCCACCAAACCAGCCGTCGAAATGCTGTGGTGGGGGCTCCGGAACGGCCGCTCGCCCGCAAGCAAGCCCGTTAGGTCCTCCCCCGCAACAGAATGGATGCAGAGCGCTTCTTGCTGATCTTGACGGGAAAGCTCGGGCAAGATGGTCGTCATCCGGCGCGCGAGCATGGTCTTGCCAGAACCCGGCGCACCGACCATGAGCAGCCCCAAGTTCCCGGTTGCTGCGATGGCGATGCCGCGCTTTGCAACCTCCTGTCCAACCACATCGGCGTAATCAAGCACGGCGGCAGGCGGCACGTGCACAGGCTCCCCATCGCAGCAACTCACCGCCTTATCGACACCCATGCGCAGGCGACCGATATTGGCAAGCTCAAAGCGCGGCTCTCCTGGTAGCCCGCGGTAGGGAGAGGATCGCCCTTCGATGAGTTTAAGGTGGCTATCGCGCGCGAGCACCTCATAGGCAACCTCGCCGCGCACGGAGCCAACCGAGCCGTCTAGCGCCAACTCCCCCACAAACAAGCAGGCATCTAGATCGTTAAGGGGTATCTGGCCCGAAAGCGCAAGGATTGCCACCGCGATGGGAAGATCCAAACCCGTACCCGTTTTTCGCATATCGCTCGGGGCGAGGTTGATCGTTATGCTGTGGCGCGGCACATCAAAGCCCACGCTTTTAAAAGCGCAGCGCAAACGACTGCGCGCTTCAAGCACGGTGGAATCGGGCATGCCCACAATCTGAATGCAGGGAAGACCACCGCCCATCGACACCTCAACGGTTACGGGCACGGCCTCCACGCCGCGTATGCAGGCCGCATGCACGGCGTACACCGGGGCCGTCATCGGTCTGCCTCCCACGCAAACACATCGAAGTAGTGCGCGATACGCGCGTCATGCTCACCCTTGACCTGCACGCCGATCGCGTCGAACCGCATCGACATCACGGGGAATCGATCCATGAGGTAGCATCCCGCAATACGTCGATACCGGGCACGTTTTCGCGCGTCCACCGCTTCTTCGGGTTGCTCGTCAGCAAACATGCGCACGCGGCGCGTCTTGACCTCGACGAGCACGATCATCTCGGCCGCGGGGTCATAGGCAATCAGATCGGCCTCGCCCTCCGGGCAGCGATAATTATGTTCGAGAATTTCGTATCCGCGTTTACTGAGATAGCTTGCTGCAAGCAGCTCTCCCAAGTTACCGAGCTCCTTGGGCGTGAGCGCATTAACATCGCCGCATGCCACAACGTCCCAGCTACCATTGTCATCGCAGCATGCGTCATCATCACAACACGCACCAGCATCGCAGTAAGGACCATCATCGCGCCGCGCATCTTCATCCCGGCAGGAGCCATAAACCCCGCTTGAGCCGCCATCGCGACCTGCGTTCTGTTGATGAGCCTGCCGCGCGTCCTGCTCGTTCTGGGCGCCTTCTACGTTCTGGGCGTCCTCGTGCCTCTGTCCCATCGATTGCTCCCTCCTCGTTGGATGAAGCAATCATCTCCGGGACATCTGACCAAATGCTGCCTAGAAGCTGCCCAAATACTGACCAAGCGCCGCACTAAAACCTTAACGCGCGCGCATCCATAGAGCTCAGCCGAAGGACCCCTTATGCAGCATGGCGCGCATCTCCTTAAAAGAGACGCTCAGTCTCTAGGAAATTCCCACAAAAGCTCACGCGGTGCTCCTTCGTAAGACCACGCGCTTTAATCGCGGCGATATGCTCAGGGGAGGCATACCCCTTAGATTCGGCAAAATGATAGCCAGGATAGATTGCGTCGAGCTCGACCATATGAGCGTCGCGCGTTACCTTCGCCATAATCGATGCCGCGGCGATGCATGCCACCTTGGCGTCTCCATGCACCACATCGCGCTCGTTGGCAACGGCTCCCAGCGGGTTGCCGTCCATGAGCACGCAATCGGGCGTTAACCCCGTATCAGCCACCGCGCCGGCAACCGCGCGCCGCAGCGCCGAGGCCATGCCAATGCGGTCAATCTCAGCCGCGGGAATGTGGCAGAACCCAATAGCGGTGGCGACCCGAGCGATCTTTTGGGCAATGAGCTCGCGCCGCGCCGGAGAAAGCTTCTTGGAATCGTTGAGGCCCATGATGCGCGGCTCCGGCGGCAGGCACACCGCGCACACGGTTAGCGGCCCCGCTACCGAACCACGACCCACCTCGTCAACGCCCACGACCACGCCGGGACCACCCAGCTCGGCCATCGTGCTATAGAGCGCACCCACGCGATCGATCTCCGCACGCTCGCGCTCCATGCGGCGCCGCGCGCGATCGCACGCCGCTTGGACCTGCTTGCGCGGATCTTCGGCGTAGCGATCGAGCAACCGGGGAAGCTCATCAAGCGAAGCAGAACCAAGCTCAGCCGCCACCTGGGCCGCCGACCGCGAACTCACCTGATTAGCCATACCATCCTCCTCAGCGCCCGAAGCACCATGCGTCGATCCCGAAGGATTGTAGCACGCTGAAAGCGCGCCCATGTGACCGCGTGCGTTCAAGCTGCGGTGCGTTCGACCGAGCATCTCACGACGATGCGGCACACGGGAAGCCCATTCCATACGCTGATCCCCACACCGCACTCGTCCCGAACCATGCAAAACAAAAAACGGCCGCCTCCGTAGAGACGGCCGTTGTGCATGCAATCGTGCGAATGCTTAGCGCTTCTCGGGAATGCGCGCAGCCTTGCCTACCTTGTCACGCAGGTAGTAGAGCTTGGCGCGACGGACGCGGCCGTGACGAACAACCTCGAGCTTAGCAATCTTGGGGCTGTGAAGCGGGAAGGTGCGCTCAACGCCCACACCAAAGGAAATCTTGCGGACAGTGAAGGTCTCACGCGAGGAACCGCCGCTCATGCGGATAACGTCACCCTGGAAGACCTGGATGCGCTCGCGGTCGCCTTCCTTAATGCGATAGTGCACTTTGACGTTGTCGCCGACGCGGACCTGCGGGATGTCCTCGCGGATCTGTTGGCGCTCGATTGCGCGAATGTAGTCCATTTCAAATCCTTACTCTTCTAGAGGTGCCGCACGCGTACGCCGGCACGTAGGTTGGCAAACAGAGTGAATTATACGCGATGCCCGGTAGATGGCAAGAACTTTTTTCACGGGAACGCACCGGGTTCATCACGTCCACAGCAACGCCCGGAGCAGCGCCGCGCCGAACCCGGCTCTACGCATCATCTGACACGCAGTAGCCGGGTTGCAGCGGGCTCTAGCGGGTCTTGGCGGGCACAAAACGGCTCCGGAGCAAGCGCTTCGGAGCCGCTCCCTATAGGCGGCGCAGGACGCTACTTCTTCTTGGCAAGCTCGCCGATGTTTGCCACGTCAGCAAAGACCGCAGCAAACCGGTTGAGCAGGCGCAGGCGATTGGTGCGGAGCGCCTCGTTCTCGTCCATGACAAGGACCTCGTCGAAGAAGCGGTCGATGGGCTCGCGGAGCGATGCCAGCGCTGCGATGACCGCCGAGAAGTCGGCCGCATCGAGCGCGGACGCAACCTGTGCAGACGCCTCATCCGTAGCGGCGAGCAGCGCCTGCTCAGCCTCACCAAGGAGCGCGGTATCCACGTCGATGCCCAGCGAGGCATCAGCCAGGTGCGCAGCGCGGGCGTAGGCCGTCGCAAGGTTCTCAAAGGTTTCGGCGTCGTGGGCGCGCGCATCCTCAAGCGCGTGGGCGAGCGCGAGGTAGTTGGCCGGAACGCTCACCGAACCCTGGGACACGGCCGCCACCGTGTCAGGCGCGATGTGCTCGTCGCGCGCCATCTGCTCCATGCGGCCCTTGATGAAGGCGCAGACGGCCTTGGCGACCTCGGCCTTGTCAAATGCGATGCCCTGCGCGGCGTAGGCGTCGAGCGCGACGCTCACCAGCTCTTCGTAGCCGCAGCCCAGGCGGTTCTTGAGGATGTTCAGCACGCCGATGGCGCTGCGGCGGAGCGCGAACGGGTCCTTGGAGCCCGTCGGGGGCTCGCCGATGGCAAACATGCCCGCGATGGTATCAAGCTTGTCCGAGACGGCCACGATGCAGCCGGCCATGCCCTCGGGCAGCTCGTCGCCGGCAAAGCGCGGACGATAGTGATCGCGAATAGCAGCCGCCACGGCGTCGGTCTCCCCCGCCGCCGTGGCGTAGTAGCCGCCCATAACACCCTGCTGGCTCGTGAACTCGACGACGGCGCTCGACACGAGGTCGGCCTTGCACAGGTGCGCGGCGCGCACGGCATCGGCCGTCACCACGGCATCGCAACCGGCGGCGCGGGCCACCTCTCCTGCAAGCGCCTCGACGCGCTCGCTCTTCTGTAGCACGGTGCCCAGCTTTTCCTGGAAGACCACGCTCGCCAGGCGCTTGCGGAACTCCTCGAGCGGGACCTTGAGGTCCTCGTCATAGAAGAACTTCGCATCATACAGGCGGGCGCGCACCACGCGCTCGTTGCCGTCGATGATGCGCTCGGCGCTGTCGGCGCGGCCATTGCCCACCACGACAAACTCGCGGGTCAGGTTGCCCTCGGCGTCATAGATGGGGAAATAGCGCTGGTTGGAGAGCATGGACTCGCAGATGATCTCGTGCGGTACCTGCAGGAACTCCTCATCAAACTTCCCCACGAGCACCGTCGGCCACTCGCAGAGGTTCACGACCTCGTCGAGCACCTTCTTGGGCGTGTCCACGTGCGCGCCCGCGCGCTCGGCCTCAACCTGCTTGATGCCCTCGGCGATCACGGCACGCCGACGCTCCTCAGAGAGCACGCCCGCCTGCTCAAGCACCTGCTCGTAGACCGCAGGCTCCGCCACCACATGTTCGCCCGGACCCAGCACGCGGTGGCCGCGCGTGGTGTTGCCGCTCGTCACGTCGGCATAGTGAACGGGCACGACCTCGCTGCCCAGCAGCACGCAGAGCCAGCGCACCGGGCGCACAAAGGTGTCGTGCGTGGTACCCCAGCGCTGACTGCGGTAGTTGGGCCACTCAAGGCCGGCAATCGTCTTCTCGCAGAGCGCCGAGAGAATGGGCTCTGCGGGCGCGGAAGGAATGTTCTTCTCGGCAAACACGTACTCACGGCCGTCGGTATCGGCGCGACGGATGAGCTCCGTCGCAGCCACGCCGTTCTTGCGGGCAAAGCCCTCAGCGGCCTTGGTGGGGTTACCCTCGGCATCAAAGGCGATCTGTGCCGCAGGACCGCGCTTGACCTCGTGCACCTCGTCGGTTGCGCAGGCCACGTCCTTCACCAAAACCGCCAGGCGGCGCGGCGACGAGATCACGCGAAGCTCGCCGTGCGCGAGGCCCGCCTCGTCCAAACCGCGCGCAACAAGCGGACCAAGCTGCTTTACTGCGTTGTTCAGAGGCGCCGACGGCATTTCCTCGGTGCCGATCTCAAACAGAAAATCACGGGTCTCTGCCATTTAGGCCACCTCCCCTTCTTGTGCGGACGCGGGCACCTTGGATGCCGCCACGTGCTCCAGATACGCCTCGCAGCAGGCCTTAGCGACGCTGCGCACGCGCAGGATGTAATTGGCGCGCTCCACCGCGGAAAGCGCACCGCGCGCATCGAGCAGGTTGAAGGCATGGCTGCACTTCATCACGCAGTCATAGGCCGGCAGCGGCAGCCCCGCCTCAAGGCAGCTATGGCACTCGTTCTCGTAGTCATCAAACTTCTGGCGCATCATCTCGACGTTCGCAACCTCAAAGTTGTAGGTCGAGAACTCGCGCTCGTTCTCTAGGAACACATCGCCGTAGGTCATGGGCGTGCCGTCGGGCAGGTAGCTCCACACCAAGTCGTAGACCGAGTCAACGCCCTGCACATACATGGCCAGGCGCTCCAAACCATAGGTGATCTCGACCGGCACGGGGTCAACCTCGATGCCGCCCACCTGCTGGAAGTAGGTAAACTGGGTGACCTCCATGCCGTTGAGCCAAACTTCCCAGCCCAGGCCCCAGGCACCGAGCGTCGGGCTCTCCCAGTCGTCCTCAACAAAGCGCACGTCGTGCTCAGCCGGGTCGATGCCGATGGCCTTGAGCGAGTCAAGATAGAGCTCCTGCGAGTTGGCGGGACTCGGCTTCATGAGCACCTGGAACTGGTAGTACTGCTGCAAACGGTTGGGGTTCTCGCCATAGCGACCGTCGGCGGGACGGCGGCACGGCTGCGCGTAGCAGGTGCGCCATGAATCCGGGCCGAGCGAGCGCAGGGTGGTGGCGGTATGGAAGGTGCCGGCGCCCACCTCGGAGTCATAGGGCTGCATGATGACGCAACCCTGGCTGCCCCAGTACTGCTGGAGCGCCAAGATGATGTCTTGGAAGGTACGAACGGAGGTGTCCATGCCTGTGCTTCTCCTCTCACCAAACCCCTTGGGCAATCAAGGCCAAGGGGGCTCATCTCACATAAAAGGGCGCGCCCACGGGACACGCTGCGCACCATCTGCGCGAATGATTGTGCCACAACCATGGCATCCGGTTCGCCGTCCTGGCAACATTCCCCGCATTACCGTAGGCGGCACACGCTACACGCCGCCCAAGCGGTCAAGGGGCCAGTACCGGAAGAACACCACAGCGATCAAGTCGTCCTCGTTTACGGCACCAAAGTAGCGTGAGTCGGCCGAGTTCTCACGGTTGTCACCCATCACCCACACGTGGCCCGCGGGCACGGTATAGGGAAAGCTCACCACCACGCCGGCCGCTTGTGCCGGAAGCGGATAGCTCTCACCCGTGGCATACGGCTCATCGAGCGGCTCGTCGTCCACATAGACCACGCCGTTGCGCAAGTCGACCGTCTGACCCGACGTGGCAATAACGCGCTTGACCAGAATGTCGTGGTCTGAGGTGCCATCGGGGTTGTGAAACACGACGATGTCGCCGCGTTTGACACCCATCCCCAAATTGATGGAGACCTTTTCGGCGAGCACCTGGTCTCCCACCTCAATCGTGGACTCCATCGATCCGGTGGGTACACGATAGGGCTCCACCACGAACCAGCGGATAAAGAGGAAGAACATAAAGGCAAACGCAAAGATGACGATCCACTCAAGGATGTTGCGAATGCACGAATGTTGCTGTGGTACCACGATACGAGCTCCTATGCTTCTGAATAACCCGGACCATGATACCGCTCAACCAGCTCCGCGGCGCGCCCGCGCTCCGATTCGCTCAACCGCGCCGTGGGGATAAGGTCGGGGCGCCACCGGCACGTGCGCTCGATGGCGTTGGCGCGGCGCCAGGCATCAACCTTGGCGTGGTCGCCCGAGAGCAGCACCTCAGGCACCTCGGCACCCTCAAACGCAGCAGGTCGCGTGTACTGGGCATATTCCAAGAGACCGCCGGTCTCACCCGTGGCAAACGACTCGTCCACACTGCTCATCTCGTCGCCCAAGGCTCCGGGCAGCAGGCGAACCACGGCGTCGGTAACCACCATCGCGGCAAGCTCGCCACCGGTGAGCACGTAATCGCCAATGGAGAGGCGCTCGTCGGCCAGCGCATAGGCGCGCTCGTCGATGCCCTCGTAGCGGCCGCACACAAAGAGCAGGCGCTCTTCATGAGAAAGGCGCTCCGCCGTCCGCTGATCAAAGGGCGCGCCACAGGGCGTGAAGAAGACCACGTGCGGGCGCGGGCCCTGCGATGCAATAGAGCGTACGGCCTCAAAGATGGGCGGCGCTTTCATGAGCATGCCCTGGCCACCGCCATAGGGCTCATCATCAACGGTCCGGTGCCGGTCGTGCGTCCAATCGCGCAGGTCATACGCCTTGAAATCAAAAATACCCGCCTGGCGGGCACGCCCTAGGATGGAGGTCGACATAACCGGCTCGAACATGGCGGGAAAGACCGAAAGCGTCTCTATGAGCATGCGGGGCCCTCCCCTGCGGCCGCACGGGCGAGCGCGTCCGCGTCAATCAGGCCGTCCATGATATGGGTGTAGATGGGACCTTCGGCGGGCAGCTTGTCCACGGCTTGCTCGATAAGGGGAATGAGAACCTCGCCATAGGGGCCCTCGACCTGCAGGACGTCGTTTGCCGGGGCTTCAATGATGCCCGTCACCGTGCCGAGCGCACCATAGCGCGCATCGATCACCGGACGACCGATCAACTCGTCCCATGCGGCTTCAAGGTCGCTCAACTCAATATCATCAGCATGAGCGAGCACTGTGCAGCCGCGCACCGATTCCGCGGCGTCAAGATCGTCGATACCAGAAAACGATACGCGCCACTCGTGCCCGGTATCGGCGACGGCGAGCACCGTGCAAAACCGGTTGCGCGTCAGCGCAGGCGGCGTGAGCGCCACCTCCATGCCGGGCTCCAGAAGAAAGGGAAGGCCCCGTACTGGTTGTACAATGACCTCCCCACACTTTCCATGCGGACGCGCCACATGGGCTATGTTGCGATATGCAGTCGTCAACGGCGTTCCTAACCCAGAACCTCGACCTCAACCGAGGTACCAAGGCGGGCAGCCAGCGCACGCGCGAGTGTGCGGATGGCCTTGATCGTACGACCGTGACGGCCGATCACCTTGGCGACATCGGGCTCGGCCACCGTGATCTCGATAACCGAGGCATCCGTGCCATCGATGACCTCAAGGCTGACCGCGTCAACATCATCGACGATGCTCAGCACGAGGTACTCGACCAGATCGGCGATGCGATCAGAGAGCTCGGCCTCGGTTGCGGCGACTGCCGTCTGATCCTCGGCCACGATGCCTACTCCTCGGACGCAGCCTCAGCCTCGGCCTCGGCAGCCTTCGCGGCCTCGGCCTCCTTGGCCAACTGCTTCTTGGACTTCTTGACCTCGGTTTCGACCTTGGGGCCTTCCTCGGCAGCCTTCATGAGCGCAACGACGGCGTCGGTGAGCTGAGCGCCCTTGGACTTCCACTCGTTGATCTTCTCGATGTCGAGGCTGATGGTCTTAGGCGAGGTCAGCGGGTTGTAACGGCCAACCTCCTCGATGAAGCGACCATCACGCGGGGAACGGGAATCGGCCACGACGACACGGTAGTACGGACGCTTCTTCGAGCCGTGACGAGCAAGGCGAATCTTGACTGCCAATGAAAACTCCTCCAACCATGCAGCTCTGGCGAGCTGCGACTACAGACAAACAGGTTGTAATAATACGCCAACGGAGCGGGCAGGTGAAGTGCGCACGCGCAACTTCTTCGGTATTTCCGCAGGCACCTCCATATCTTACGCACGATTCTTCAGATTGCAACCCCTCTTATCATCTGGGTCGGGCCCGATTGACTGCAAGGTACCTCATGCGGCAGGTCCAAACGAACCGTTGCGCAAGCGAATGGGTCAAAAGGAAGGTCAAAAGGAACACGTCCCCAAATGACCACCGCATATTACAAAAGGGGTTAAAACGAACACGCCCCTCAATGACCCATACGGGAATCAATCGGTAGGTTTGTTTTGGTTAAGGTATTTGTCGGGCCGCACGAGGTCATCGCCAAAGCGCGTGGCGCGGCCAAAGCTCACCGCACTGTTGCCAAACCGCTCGCGCACTTTATCGACCGCGACCGAAAGCTCGCGCTTGCTGCTTGCAACGGCGCCCCGTTCATCCACCTCGCAAAAAAGGTCGGTCTGCACGTCGGGATGAGCCGCAAAATCACTCACGCCAATGCCCAGCAGCCGGATGTGCATGCCCTCCGACCAGATTTCGTCCATAAGCTCCCGCGCCACGGGCACAAACAGGTTCTCATCGTCGGTTGCATGCGCGAGCTTGCGCTGAATGGTGCGACCGCTGCCATACGAGTACTTCACCTTAACGGTCACCGTGCGCCCCGCGAGGCCCCGTTTGCGCAGACGACGCCCCACCGACTCGCCGAGCAGCGCCAAGGCAGCATCGATATCCGCGCGCTCGGTCAAATCCCGCGCAAAGGTGCGCTCGTTACTCACCGATTTGGTATCGTCCGGCGCATCGATGCTCGTAACGGCGCTCGTTTCGACTCCCGCCGCACGATCGCGCATCATCTGCGCGTTGACCCCAAACACCGCGGAAAGGCGAGCGACCGGCGTGGCTGCGAGCTGCCCGAGCGTATGGATGCCCATGCGCTTGAGCGTGGCCTCGGCCGAAGCCCCAATGCCGCTCATAGCCCGCACGGGGAGCGGCTCCAAAAAGCTCTGCTCGGTGCCCGGCGGCACGATGGTGAGCCCGCGCGGCTTGTCGCGATCGCTGGCGATCTTGGCAACGGTTTTGCTCGTACCCAGGCCAATAGAGCAGGTAATGCCGAGCTCGCTCACCCGCCGCGCAATGCGTCGCACGATGTCTATAGGGTTTTCGCGCGCATAGCGGCCGGGCGTAATGTCGAAGAACGCCTCGTCAATAGAAACCTGATCAACATAGGGCGTCTCGTCCACCAGAATGGCCATAACCTGGGCGCTCATCTCGCGATAACGGTCAAAGTGACCGTGCGTCCAAATGGCGTGGGGGCACAGGCGCTTTGCCTGCGCCGAGGGCATGGCCGAGTGCACGCCGTAGGGCCGCGCCTCGTAAGATGCGGTGGACACCACGCCGCGTTCTTCGGGCGAACCGCCCACGATGACCGGCTTGCCGCGCCACTCAGGATGGTCGAGCTGCTCCACGCTCGCAAAGAAGGCGTCGAGGTCCATAAGGCCGATGGCCGGACCCCGCCAGTTGCCAAAGAGCTCAAACAGATCATCCATCGCCCTCACCTCCCCTTTGGCGCCTCTCATGTGGGGACGGGTTCAACCTGACCAGTTATCGGTCAAAGAGAGACCGCAGGCCTGTCCCAAGTTGACCGAAAGGGGTCAGAACGAACACGTCCCCAAACCAACCCGTGGGTTGAAACGAACACGTCCCCAACCAACCCATTAGAGGAGGGTGAGGGAGAGGCGCGGAGCGTCGGCCCAGAGCTTTTCGAGGCGGTAGTAATCGCGTGCTTCGGGCGTAAAGACGTGTACCACCACCGAGCCGTAGTCCATAAGAATCCACGTGCGCTGGTCGCGTCCCTCGATCGAGAACGGATGCTCGCCACACGCGCTCGCCACCTTCTCCTCGATCTCGTCGACGATGGTGTCGACCTGGCGGTTGTTAGCACCGGTCGCAATCATGAAGTAGTCGCACACATCGGAGAGCTCGGTCAGGTCAAGCACGACGATGTCTTCTGCCTTTTTATCGTAGGCGGCCTGCGCTGCGGCGCGAGCAACGTCCTCGGCCGAAACACCCTTGGACGAAAGCGAGGCCGCGGAACGGTCCACCGACGCACCGGATTCTTCGTCACGCTCGGGCAGCGTGTCCTCGGCGGTGCGTACCGCCGGATCAACCAGCACATCGTTCATGGCATCAGTTGCGGTTTCGTTGGTCATGAGATCCTCTCTCATCATCGGTCAAATGGTATAAGCGGACGGTCCCTAATGCGACAGCGCGTAGTGATTATAGATGGTCAGGGCCGAGGGATAGAGATAGCGGCCCGACTGAATGACGTACACCAATCCCTGGGAAAATGTTGCAAAGAAGAGGTCGCGCAGGCTCGCCTTCCCCACCATGGCGCGCAGGTCTTCAGCATAGCTACCATGGCGCCCCGGCTCAATGGCATCGGCGGTAAACACCACCATGTCGAGTGGCGTCATGTCGCACGCACCCACCGTGTGGCGGTCGATAGCCTGGAATATGCAGTGTGGCAGCTCGGGGAACAGCTCAGGAAGCTCGCGCGCCGCCACGGGACCGTGCAGCAACGGAGCCGCAAGCTGGGGAGATCCCGCGATGTCGACGCCGTAATGGATGGCGCGCGCCACCACCTCGTCTGCAGAGATCACCTTGTCCCAGTCGTGCAGAAAGCCCGCGGCAGCCGCCTCAAACGGATCCACATCGTAGGTGCGGGCCAGACGCACCGACGTCGTCGCCACCCCCAGCGAATGCTGGTGGCGCTTGCGCGCGTCCTTCATGCGTACGGCAAGCAGCCCTTCAATCCGCTCGAGCTCAACAAGCTCCTTGCCGGTAAATCCCATGCCACTTGCAATGGACACCTGGCCTGTGGCCATGCTTACTCCCCCTCCCCGCGGTTCATGCCGCCCTGGTTTAGGTACAGATGATTCTTGCGAATATACCCGATCACCGACTCGCTCGTCAGGTAGCGGACGCTTTTGCCGAGCGCCACGCGCTGCCGGATGTTCGTTGAGCTGATCGCCAGCGCCGGAATCTCAATATAGCGCACGTCAAACGGATAGCCCGATGACTCGATGCGCTCATGAGCCTGACTGATGTCGTACCCCGGGCGTGTTGCCGCGATAAGCGTCGCAAGCTCGGCGATCTGTCCGGCATCGCGCCACGACACGATGTCCAAAATGGCGTCAGCGCCGGTAATGAAGTAGAGCTTCACGTTCTTCGGGTAGTAGGCGCGCAGGTGTTTGAGCGTATCGACCGTGTACGTGACCCCGCCCCGATCGATCTCGAGCCGGCTCGTATAAAACGCTTCGTTGGCCGCCGTAGCGAGGACCGTCATGGCATACCGGTCCTCGGGTGCCGAAACCTCTTGGTCAAGCTTGAAAGCGGGTGCCCCGGCCGGCATAAAGAGCACGAGATCGAGGTCGAGCGCCTCGCGCGCCTGCTCGGCCGTGACCAGATGGCCGTAATGGATGGGGTCAAAGGTGCCGCCCATGATACCGAGGCGGTACGTACGCGTAGGGTCCTCCCCAATCACGGGGAGCTTCTGCCGTTTGAGCCCATCCATAAGCGCTACTCCTCGCCGCCACCCGGCTCCGGGACCGGTACGTTCTTGGTATCAAGCATACCATCTGCATAGGTATCCAGCGTCTGCGGGTCATGGTCATGGGCCGGCACGGCACCGGCAGAATCGGCCGGAGCGTGATCGGTCACAGCAGCATCAACCGCTGCACCCTCTCCGTCGATGGCTTCCGCATCATCGCTAACCTCCGGGAACTCCTCAGCGCCCTCGTAGGCGAAAGCGCGGCCCACGATGCGCACCTCGTCTCCCGCGCGGCAACCGGCCTGCTCGAGCGCGTCGTCCACGCCCATGCGCGCAAAGCGATGCTGCATGTAGATGATGGCTTCCTCGTTCTCCCAGTCGGTCTGCACCACCAGGCGCTCCACCTGGGTGCCTACGACGCGAAACACACCCGGTTCTTCCTCGAAGACCTTGAACTGCTTCTCGCGCTCGCGGCGGCGGCGCTCCCACCGCTCATCGTACACCACGGGCTCTTCTGCGGTCGAGAGCTCGGCACGGAGCTTGCTCACGAGCTCACCCACCGACAGCATAAGGGTGTTCATGCCGGCACCCGTTACGGCGGACACCGCAAAAAAGCTGTGACCGTCGGCGAGTGCCGCCTGCTTGAGCGCGGCCACGCGGTCGGTCATGCCCGAAACGTCGCACTTATTGGCCACGACCACCTGCGGTCGATCGGCAAGATCGGCAGCATAGCGGCGAAGCTCCTCGTTGATGACGCGATAATCCTCAACGGGGTCGCGGCTCTCGAAGCCACCCGTGATATCGACCACGTGCATGATGAGCGCCGTGCGCTCGATATGGCGGAGGAACTGATGCCCCAGGCCCTTGCCTTCGCTTGCGCCCTCGATAAGCCCGGGCACATCGGCCACGACGTAGGAGTACTCGCCCGCACGCACCACACCCAGGTTGGGGACGAGCGTTGTGAACGGGTAGTCGGCAATCTTGGGACGCGCAGCACTCATGCGTGCGATAAGCGAGCTTTTGCCCACCGATGGCAGCCCCACGAGAGCGGCATCGGCCATGAGCTTCATCTCGAGCTCGATCCAGCGCTCTTGTGCCGGCTCACCCAGCTGCGCAAAGGCGGGCGCGCGACGCACCGACGTCACAAAGTGCGTGTTGCCCAGGCCGCCAGCACCGCCCGGCGCCACCACAACGCGCTCGCCGTCGTGCGTGAGGTCGGCGATCTCGTAGAGCGGCTCCTGGGTTTCTGGGTCGAGCTCTCTCACGACCGTACCCACCGGAACCTTCAAGATGAGGTCCTCGCCCGCGCGCCCGTCCTTGCGCGCACCCTTGCCATGGGTGCCGCGCTCGGCACGGAAGTGGTGTTTATAGCGATAATCGATGAGCGACGAGAGCTGCGCGTCGGCCTGCACGATCACGTTGCCGCCGCGGCCGCCGTCGCCACCATCTGGTCCGCCCTTGGGCACATGCGCCTCGCGGCGGAACGACATGCAGCCGGCGCCGCCGTCGCCACCTTTAACGTTGATTCGACTGATGTCGGTAAACTGAGGCATCAACAACTCGCTTTCAAAAAACGGGAGACCCGTGGCAAATCCAGCGGGCCTCCCGAATATGCATGCTTATGAAGGGGCTGTTACGCAGTGGCAGCCGGATGTACGCTCACGCGGTGCTTCACACCACGCTTGTACTCAACGGTACCGTCAACAAGCGCGAACAGGGTGTCGTCCTTGCCACGGCCCACGTTCTCACCGGGGTGAATGTGGGTACCGCGCTGGCGGACGAGAATCGTGCCCGCAGTGACGGTCTGGCCACCAAAGCGCTTGCAGCCAAGACGCTGACCGCGCGAGTCGCGGCCATTACGGGAGGAACCGAGTCCTTTTTTGTGTGCCATGTCCTACCTACTCTCTCGAAACCGCGAAGCTACTCGGCGGCGGGAGCCTCAGCCGCAGCCTCGGCGTCCTTGGTGGTCTTACGGGCAGCGCGCGAGGTAGCCTGGACCTTGGTGATCTTCACCTTGGTGAGCTGCTGGCGATGACCCTTGAGGCGACGGTAGCGCTTGCGCTTCTTGAACTTGAAGACAAGCTGCTTCTCGCCCTTGAACTGATCGACGATCTCGGCCGTGACCTTGGCCTTGGCAAGCTTAGCGGGATCGGTGACGATCTTCTTACCATCGTTCAGGAAGATGACCGGGAGCTCGACCTTGGAGCCGACCTCGCCGTTAATCTTCTCAACGGTGATGACATCGTCCTGAGCGACCTTGTACTGCTTGCCGCCTGTTGAAACGATTGCGTACATCTTTAGCCCTTCATGCATCTGGTAGTGCAACAGCCGAATATAGTAGCAGCTGCGTATTCGTGCGTCAACGGATATTCGCAGAGTCTCCGCAACTCCCCTCTCGCGACCGCGCGTCTCGTTGGAAAAGGGGTTCGGCCCGTCACGCGGGGAGGGGGCTGAGCGGGCGGCCCTCGTCATCGAGCGTGTATTGTGCCGTGCGCGTGACCTCGTAGCGCGGAATCTGCGCGAGGTCCTGGATTCCCGTGGAGTGGATGGGGGCACCGGGAGTGCCGGCGAGGTAGTTGTTGAGCGCGCCAACGAGCACCTCAGGGCGCAGGGCGCCATCGTTATCCATGCGCGTGTCGAGGGTGAGCACATAAGCGCAGGGGTAATCGCCGAGCTCGCCCTCCGAAGGCTGGACCAACCCATACCCCGCCAGCGTTCGCGTAAGGTCGAGCGTCTTCTCCTTCTTACCACGGAGATACGGCAGCGTCCCCTGTGCGCGAATGGCATCGAGCGCCTCGCGCACGGCGTCCTCGCTTGTCGCGGGATTTGCGAGCCAGAGCTTGACCTCATAGGTAGCGCAGGTAATGAAAGCCGTGAGCGCGGCGGCGCGGACGTCCACATACCCCACCTCAACGGGGGCGAGGTCAGCGGGCGAGGCGGCGCGCAGGCGCGCGAAGGCCTCGTCGACCGACACGAGCTCCGTCAAGAACACGTCATACCATTCGCAGGCAGACGCGGTGCCCACGGGCAGAGCCGCGCAGAAGCCCGCGCGCATATGGGGCGAGAAGCCCTGCGTCACCGCGTAGGGAAGCTGCGCACGACGAATGATGCGCTCGATGGTGTGAAGCACCTCGAGGTGCCCGAGGTAGCGAAGCCTGCCTTGCTTGACATAGCGAACCCGCAGGCGAAACAGGGTCTGCTCGGTCACGAACGCTCACCTACCAATACATTCTTGACGCCGAGCGTGGGGCAGATGCCGCAGCCCGTGCAGGACGTACGCGTGCAATCGGCCGTGGTCTTGCCCTCAAGGGCGCGGCGCCACTCGCGTTCGAGGAATCCGCGCGACTCGCCCGGGCTCACATGCCCCCACGGCAAGCGCATATCGAGCTCAAAGGGTTCGCGCGCAACCTGACGCAGGTCGATTCCCGCTTCCTCGGCCGCATCAAGCCACCGGTCGAGCGAGAACTGCTCAGTCCAGGCATCAAAGCGCGCGCCGCGCTTCCAGGCACCCAGCACCACCGGCATCAGGTCGCGCCCGCCGCGTGAGAGCGCCGCCTCGATGAGCGACGTCGCCGCATCGTGGTAGTGCACGCGAATCGCACGGTCACGCACGCTTTCTAGGAGCAGCTGCTGACGGCGGCGAACCTCGTCGTCATCAAGCTGGCCGCACCACTGGAACGGCGTATGGGCTTTGGGGATGAACACCGAAACCGAAATGGAAACCGAAAGGCCGCCGCGCTGCCCCTTGGGCACCACTTCGCGCCCGATCTGCAGCACGCGCTCGGCCAGCTTGGCGATCGCAACGATGTCCTCGTCGCGCTCGCCGGGAAGTCCCATCATGAAGTAGAGCTTGCAGCGCCGCCAACCGGCTTCAAACGCGGCACGCGTCGCGCGCTCCAGGTCCTCTTCCGTCACGTTCTTGTTGATCACGTCGCGCAGGCGCTGGCTGCCCGCCTCGGGCGCAAACGTGAGCCCGCCCTTTTTCTCGCCCGCCACCTCAAGCGCCATGTCGACACCAAAGGAGTCAAGGCGCTGCGAGGGAATGGAGACCGAGATGCCCGTGTCGGCGAGATTGCGGTTTAGGCGCGAGAGGATCTGCGCGCAGCGGGAATGATCCGTTGTGGAGAGTGAGGTGAGCGAGACCTCGTCATAACCCGTCTCCTTGAGGCCGCGCGAAACGGCAGCCACGATCTGATCGGGCGTGCGCTCACGCACCGGGCGATAGGTCATGCCCGCCTGGCAGAAGCGGCAACCGCGGGCACAGCCACGTAGGACCTCGATGGACAGGCGGTCGTGCACGAGCTCGGTGTAGGGCACGATCGACTGGGTCACCGGATCGGTCGCGCCAAAATCTGCAACGACACGCTTGTACACCACGGGCGGGACGTCCTCCCCCGCGCGCGGCACCGTGTAACCATGGCGCGTGCAGGGGCCCTCATGCGAGACCTCGTAGAGTGCCGGCACATACGTGCCCGGAATCTGGGCAAGGGCGCGAAGCATCTGGGCGCGCGGAACGCCGGCATCACGCAGGCGCCGGTGCTCCTCGCAAAACTCAACGATATGCTCCTCGCCCTCGCCGATGAGCATGCAGTCAAAGAACTCGGCGATGGGCTCGGGGTTATAGACCGACGGACCGCCCGCGATCACGAGCGGGTCGTCCTCGCTACGGCTGGCAGCGAGCAGCGGGATGCCCGCCAGGTCGAGCGCCTCGAGGTAGTTGGTCGCCGCCATCTCGTGCGGAACGTGCAGGCCCACCACGTCAAAGGAAGCCACCGGTGCGGCGCCCTCAAGCGAGAGCAGCGGCACGCCCGCAGCGCGCATCTCGTCTGCCATATCGACCCATGGCACGTACGAGCGCTCGCACGAAATGCCCTCGGCGCGGTTGAGCGCCGCGTACAGGATGGCAATGCCCTGGTTGGGAAGACCGACCTCGTACACGTCGGGGTAAATCAGACACGCCCGGTAATCGGCATCGGCCGATGAACGCGCGCCCCACTCATGATCGATATAGCGACTCGGCTTCTCGACCCGCGCCAACAGGGGCTGCAGCTGGTCAAAGCAATCGCGATACGGTGTGCGCACGGCACTCCTCTCAACATACACACGGACAACGCAGCCGCCAGGAAGACTGCATGAAGGTCAAAGCGATTCCAACAGACGCAGGAAAACCTACTCCGCCTGGGCTTGGAACAGCTCGTGCGCCCGGCTCACCATACCCGATACGCGCTCGTTGACGGGGCCGTAATCAATGCCCCGCTCGTAGGCGCTCGCCAGCGCCCGGCCGATGCCATAGGTGCCTGCTGCGGCCACCAGAGCCTTTACCACAAAGGACAACCGGGGCGTCAGACGGCATAGCCCCCGTGCGGCAAGGCGCATAACCAATCCGGCACCGACCACGGCGGCAACTTCATAGCCGCGCTCAGGCTCGAGCTTGTAACCAAAGATAGCGCTCAGCTGGAGCACCATGCCCACCTCGGCAACGGTCATCACGGGAAAATCCGCCCCGGGGATAAAGACGAGCGCTCCCGTTGCCATATTGGTAAGCGCGCACGAGGTGATAATGCGGTTAGCCGCCGCCACGCGCATGAAGGGAAAGTTCGCGGCAAACGCCACATCCTTTTCGGTGCGGTCCAGGATCCACCGCGCCAGCGACTCCCGCAAATAGCTCGCATCAGTCGCCGTGATGAGGCCGAGCATGGGGGTGTCGCTCGCAATAAAGGGCACCTCGACGCTCGACTCGGCGATCACCGCCACGGGCGCGCCGGCAACGACGAGCTCTTGCACCGCCTGCTGCAGATGGTCCGAGCCGCTCGTGAGCACGAGCACCACATCGGTGTCGGCGCGCGGCGCTGACGGAGCGGCCTCAAGCCGCTCCACGCGCACGAGCGCAGCCGTGGTTTGCGGCACCAGCGCATCGCGCACGGTCTCAACGACAAACCGTGACGCCGTGGCATCGACGTACACCGCCACGCGCACGGGCGTATCGGAATCCTTCTTGGCAGAAACTCCCAGCTTGAGTGCCTGGGTTAGCGCATCAATGGGCAATCTCATGGTTACTCCCTCGCTCGATTATGCTCTCATGTGAGCAGCCCCGGGCAACAACGCGTTTAATGCGCCCCGCGTCGGCGCCAAATGGACTGGATAATGCCCACGATGAGGCACTGGACAATCATAGACGAAGAACCAAAGCTAATGAACGGTAACGGAATGCCGGTGATGGGCATGAGGCCGACGCACATGCCGATGTTTTCAAAGATCTGGAACATCCACATGCCCACAAAGCCCACGCACACCAGCTTATAGAAGAGTGAGTCGCACTTGATGGCGACACGGACGGTCGAGAACATCAAAAGCGCAAAGAGCGCCAGCAGCACGAGCGCACCCAAAAAGCCAAAGGTCTCGCTCAACAGGGCAAACACAAAGTCGGTGTGCGCCTCGGGCAAGAAGCCCGATGTCGATTGCGTGGCGTTGCCCACGCCTTTGCCAAAAAAACCACCCGAGCCCACCGCGATGAGCGACTGCTGCAGGTTATAGCCTGTGTTCGATGTATCGCCCTCGGGGTTTAAGAATACGAGCAAGCGGTTCATCTGGTAGTTCTTGATGAGCGAATGCTCGTCACCCCCAATGCCATCGATAATGGAGTCGGTGGCGAGCAGGAGCGACACCAAACCGATGATGAGCGCTATGGTGGCGAGCACCCATTCTTTGCGCGCACCGCTCATCATGATGACGATCGCGCCTGAGAAAAAGACCACGAGGCTCGATCCCAAGTCGCCCTGAACGATGATGCACACAAACGGAATCGCGAGCATGCCGCAGAGCTTTATGTAGTCGCGCACGGTGTCGATCTTGCCGTGATACTGCGCGCCCAGCGCCGCCATAAAGAATATCGTGATCACCTTGGCAAGTTCAACCGGCTGAAACGTAAGGTGAATGAGGGGAATCTGAATCCAGCCCGTCATACCCATCGCGTGATACTGCAGGCCAGGAACGTAGGGCAAAAAGATGAGCACGATGTCGGCAACCAGCAGTGCGGTGGAAACGTTAGCGAGATTGGAAAAATCGGCTTGCCAGGCAAGAACCGCAGCTACCAGGCCAATGGCGATGCCGAGCAAATGACGCGGAAACGAAGCCTCGGGAATCGAGAGCGACGCGGTCCAGATGACAAACGAACCAAAGAGCAAGAGGCCCACCCAGGCGGCCATCACGCCCATGTTGATCTGTTGACGAAGGGGTCCCCCGGCAGCATTGAGCTTTTTGTTCACGCGCTTGAGGCTCTCGGCCCCCGAAGACGTAGATGTATGCGCAGGCATGTCCCCTCCCCTCTAACGTGTTTGGTCGCTGTACGAAATCGCAGCGTCGTCCGGGCTGTCGTAAATCACGCCGAGCACATGGCGCACTGCATAGAGCGCCGAGCTCGCTCCAAAACCGCCCTGCTCAATCAGGGCCGCAATCACATACTTGGGCTTGTTGTAGGGCGCATAGGCCACAAACCACGAGTACGGATCGGAGTTAGAGCGCTCGCCGGTGCCGGTCTTGCCCGCAACCTTAACCGGAAGGTTGGTAAAGTGCGCGGTGGTCGATTCGCTCTCCTGGTAAATCACGCCATAAAGGCCCTTCTTGACGAGCGTGAGTTCATCGGCCGATTTGACCTTGGCCTTCAGGCGCTCTTTGCTGCCCGTGCCGTTATAGACGTAGGCATCGCCCTCGCCACCGCGCGACACCGCCGAGAGAAACACGTGCGGCGTATACTCCACGCCGTCCATGGCAATACCGGCATAGGCGGTCGCCATCTGGAGCGGTGTCACCAAGATATCGCCCTGGCCAATGACGATGTTGGTCATATCACCGGGGTTCCATGCACGATCGGCATCCGAGTAATTCGAGAAGTGCTTCGCTTTCCACTCCGCGTCCGGCACGCGACCGCTCGCCTCGCTCGGCAGGTCAACGCCCGTCTTGGAGCCCAAACCCCATCGCCGGAACATCTCCTGCAAACCTTCTGGGTTATCGTCGCTGTAATAAAAATCATGGCCGATATCGTAGAACACGGGGTCGCACGAATAGGTGATGCCGCTCTGCAGCGTCATGGTGCCGTGGCCGCTGTGGTCCCAGCAGTACTTGCCGTAGGCCTTGCCGTTGCCGGTCCAGTAACCGGTGCATACCGTCGTACGGGTCGCGGGGTACACGCCGTATTCCAACCCGGCAAGCGCCGAAAACGCCTTGATGGTCGAAGCCGACATATACTGACCGCTAATGGCGCGGTTGAGCAGCGGATTACCCGAATCTTCGCTATTGAGCTTGGACCACACGTCGGATGAGACGCCCCCCACAAAGACCGAGGGGTCAAAGGTCGGGGCGCTCGCCATACCAAGAATCTCGCCATTGGTGCAATCAAGGCACACGCAGGCGCCGTACTTGGCATTGCTGTAGCCGCCCCGTTTGGAAATCTCAATCGCGTAGGCGAGGCCGTCCTCGCACGCCTTTTGGATATCGATGTCCAAGGTCAGGCGAATATCGGAGCCCGCACGCGGCGGCACCTCACCCACCTGGCCGGTCACGTTGCCGGCGGCATCGACCGTAACCGTCTGCTCGCCTCTAATGCCCTGCAGCAAGCTTTCGTAGCGACTCTCCACGCCCGCCTGGCCCACCACATCGCCCGAACGGTACACGATGGTGCCCTCGGTCTGCTCTTCCTTGTCCTGCGCGGCCAGCTGCTCGGCGGTGATCGTACCCGTGTAACCCAGTACGTGGCAGGCGAGGGTGCCATGGGGGTATTCGCGTTCGGTGCGGTCAGCCACCGTCACGCCGGTAAACTCGCCCGCGTGCTCTTGAATATAGGCCACCGTCGAGCGACGCACATCGCTTGCGATGGTGTGCTGCGCCTGCGCGCCTTCGGTATTGTCCTGAATGTTGCGGAGCACCGCAACATAGGGCATGCCGAGCACGTTGGCCAGATGCCGCACGAGCACCGGGTCGCCGGCCAGGTCGCGATAAGCGGTCACGGCAAGCGAGGCACGGTTGCGCACGAGCTCAACGCCGTTGCGGTCCAAAATGCGCCCGCGTGGGGCCGAGGTGGTCACCGTGCGCGTGCGGTTGCTGACAGCGAGGTCATCATAGTAGTCGGAGCTCACCATCTGCATGCTCCACAGCTTGCCGATGAGCACGGCAAACATGGCGCCCACGCCCGCCGTGAGCATGGTAAAGCGTCCCTTATAGGCGAGCCCCGCGGTATTGCCCTCGCCCTCCGAGGCCTTGGGCTTGGTACCGTCTTTGGTATCAAAGGTAAACTTACCGGAATAGCCCCGCATCACCACGAGCGAGGCAATAATGGCGGCGGCGAGGACGACGCCGGCTATGATCACTACGAGCTGGGCATCCAATCCTCTCACCCCCTACCGAAGGTTTCTTAGACGCTTACCCGTGGGCACGGTCTTAAACCGGGTGCCCCCCTTGCTGCGCGCCGTAAAGCCCGACCGCGTCTGCGTGCCCGAACCAGACGCCATGAGGAACGGAATGGCTAGCACCGTGCTCATAATCGCCGACATGAGCCCATGGCTACCGAGCGACACCAGCACGCTGCCCTCGTACCCCATAATCACGAGCGCGATGCCGTTGACGAGCGAAACCACCAGGGCATCCACAAAGAAGAGACGGAGCGACGCTGTGGAAAAGCCGCTGGTGCCCACGCCCGAAATGCTCGCAAGAACAAACGAGGTCACGGTAAGCAGCAGCGTCATGAGTCCTACGGGCGCTGTCGCCGTCAGGTCGTAGAACAGCCCGGCAAAAAAGCCGACGTACACCGCGCGCGGGGCATTGCCCGTGAGCGCAAAGGTGCCGGCAAGCACGAGCATGACATTAAAGCGCCCTCCCAACAGCGAAATCTGCGGAGCAAGCGCCACCTGCAGCACGCAGGCAACGACCGCGATGACCACAAAGACCCGGTGGCTCGAAGGTGTTTCGCGCAGTTCCATGTGGCTCACCTACTCCCCATTCGAGGTTTTGTTAGTCGCGTTGCCTTTATTAGTCGCTTTGTCGTTGGACGTGTTGTTAGACGTGGCATCCTTGGTATTGCTCGTATTGGTAGTAACCGTTGCACCGTCGTTCGACGACGATGTGTCGGAGCGCCTGGTGCCCTGCGGGTCGCTGTTGGCGTTAGCCACCTCGTTGTCGCTCGCGCGCTGGTCAGAGGTAAGCGAGGTGATGACAAGCACTTCTTCGTTGTTTTCGGTGCTTGACGACGCAGGCGATACGTTGATCGTGTAGTACGTGGCGTTGTCCTCGCGCACGACCGTCGACACGGTACCCAGCGGCAGGCCCTTGGGATACACGCCGCCAATGCCCGAGGTCACGATGATGTCGCCCTCTTTAACGTCCGCGTCAACGGTAACGTATTCAAGGCGCAGCGTGCCATCCGGCTGGCCTTGCAATATGCCCTGAGCGCGGGTGCTTTGCACCATGGCCGACACGCCCGAGTTCTCGTCGGTGATCAAGCGCACGGTAGAGGTGTTCGCCGATACCTCGATAATCTGACCAATCACGCCCGCTGAGTTGCATACCGGCATATTGATCGCAAAGCCGTCAAGCGAGCCCTTGTTGATAGTGACCGTGCGCGACCAGGCATCGCTCGATTCGCCAATGATGCGCGCAGCGGTGGACTTCAAGTTATAGGTAGACTGCAGTCCCAGCAGTCCCTCGAGGCGCGTTGCGGTTTCCTCCGCCTCGGAGAGCTCGGCCACCTGAGCCGTGAGCTTCTCGTTTTCGGCCTTGAGGTCAGAAAGCGTTTCCTGCGAGGCGGTCAGATTTGCCACGATGTTACCCAGCGCGTTAAACGGCGACGCAATGACCGAGCCCGCGTAGCGAACGGGGCTCGTGATGGTGGTCACGACGGAGCGGACCCCATGGATGGGGCCCGCCTCGCCCTCACGAATATAAAACGTGAGCAGCAAAACCGATATGATGCACAGCACGATGAGCGGGCGCATGCCCGTCGATTGGCTGCGATTGTTCAGGTTGTTTGAAAACCCCTGAGATCGCGGCACCGACTCTGTCCCCCTTAGGCGTTGCTCTGGACGAACCCACCGTCAAAGGCGTTGGCCTCAAGCACGCGCGCGCAGCCATTGACCACGTTGTCGAGCGCGGTGGGGCTCACGTTAACCGAGACCCCCGTCTCGTCGCGTAGCAAAATATCGAGGCCACGCAGCAGCGCGCCGCCGCCCGTGAGCAAAATTCCGTAATACATGAGGTCCGACGCCAGGTCGGGTGGCGTGGCGTCGAGCGCGTCCTTGACGGCCTTGACCATCTCCTCGAGCGGCTTTTGGAGCGCGCGGCGAATCTCCTCGCTCTCGATGCGCACCGTCTTGGGAAGGCCCGTGATCACGTCGCGGCCGTTTACCTCGACGTCCAGCTCGTCCTTGAGCGGCACCGCCGAACCAACCTTGATCTTGATGTCCTCAGCGGTGCGCTCACCGATCGCAAGGTTGTAGGCATCGCGCACGTGCGAAAGAATAGCCTGGTCAAACTCGTCGCCCGCCACGCGGATGGACTGCGAGACCACGATGCCGCCCATGGCGATCACGGCGACCTCGGTGGTTCCGCCGCCAATATCGATCACCATGGAGCCGGTGGGCTCCTCGACCGGCAGGTCGGCGCCAATTGCTGCCGCCATGGGCTCCTCGATAAGGTAGGCCTGGCGCGCGCCAGCCGACATGGTAGCCTCGAACACGGCACGCTTCTCGACCGAGGTCACGCCCGACGGCACGCACACCACGACGCGCGGACGAGGCGTCCACGGATAGCGCTTCTCGGACGCTTTATCGATGAAGTAGCGCAGCATGGCTTCCGTCACGTCAAAGTCGGCGATAACGCCGTCCTTGAGCGGACGGACCGCAACGATGTTGCCCGGCGTACGGCCGAGCATGCGCTTGGCCTCAATGCCCACGGCAAGGATGCGGTCATCGTTTTTGTCGATGGCCACCACAGACGGCTCGCGGATGACGATGCCCTTGCCGCGCACCGATACGAGCGTGTTGGCCGTGCCCAGGTCAATGGCGAGGTCGCCCGCATATTGACCGAACAGCATATCCATCAAAGAAAACAAGGTGGTGCCCCTTAACGTAGCTCAGATAACGCGCCTTTGGCACGCTTGGTGTTCAGTGTAGTCTACACCGTCCGCCCCATACGGCAGCGCATGCCGTATCTGGGCAAAGACCACAAGCTATGCGGCATCCGTCGCGTCGTCCGTGGCCGGGGTATTAGCTTCGGTATCCGAAGCGTTGTTGTTGTCCGCAGAGCCCTGATCGTTATCGGTGGCACTGCCGGAATCCGTGCCATCGGTCGCGTTAGCATCGGATGCATCGCCGTTAGCCGCCGAGCTGTCGTCGTAATGCAGGTCAAACGAGCTGACCGCCCAGCCAATGTGGTTGGCGCTCCGGGCAAACGTCACGTCATACTGCGGCGTACCACCCATGGGGAGCTCGACGGTAACCAGCGCCGTGGACTCGGTCATCGACTGGTCCATGTTGATGATGGTAGCGGTGGCACCTTCGGGAATCGAGGACACAATGGAGGCCTTCGCGGCTTCGGAAAGACCCGGTGCCAGGTAGGCATCGGTGTCGCCATCGTTTGCCGCGGCATCGATCAAGCCGGTAAGCGCATCCTGCTGGGAGGGTAAGCCGAAGCCACGCGTGTAGGCAAAGGCGAGGCCGCCTGCCGCGATGAGCACGAGGAGGAGGATCACGATGAAGATCTTGAGCCCGGTATGACGGTGCTTGCGGCGCACCTTCATCTGGCGCTTATCTTCCTGAATCATCTCGGCCTCAGTGAGCTTGAAGAAGCCGGTGTCGTTGGGATCGGGCATGAGGGTGCCCGACTTGCCGAGCGGGTCGAGCGGGTCCACGGTGTTATCAAGCGCGGGCGCCTGGTTGGTCGCCGGTGCCATGGCGTTCTGGGCAGCGGCCGCATCGAGCGCATCCTGAGCACGGTTGTTAGCCTCGGCCTGCTCGTCGGTCAGTTGGTACAGGCCGTCGGCCGTAGCCTTGCGAAAGCATTCGACGGCCTCGGTCGGACGGTTGGCCGCAGCGTAGGCGGTGCCCAAGCCAGCGTTGATGGAGCGCACATCGTCACGCGGGCCAGCGAAATCAATGGCCGTGCGATAGGACTCGATCGCGTCGCCCGGACGACCGAGCTTCACGAAGCAGTCACCCAGCTGGGCGAGCGCCGTGGCCGGCGCAGGGTTGGTACCATCAATGGCCGCCTGACGAAATGCCGTGCCCGCCTCGGCCACGCGATTGAGCACCAGGAGCGAACGGCCCAGGCCAAGCTGAGCCTTGTACGGCGTTGCGTACGACCCATCTTGCGTAGCCTCGGTAAAGCAGCGCACCGCGCCCTCGTGGTCGCCAATGGCCGCGAGCGCCTTGCCCTCGTTGGTCAACAGGGCACCGCGCTTGCCGTAGGCTGCATCGTTGAGTGCCATCGCATACGCCTGGGCTGCGTCACGCGCATACCCGAGCTTCATGAGCGAATTGCCGCGCAGGTGGTCAACCTCTCCGGCAACCTCAGTGGCAGCTTTGCATGCCGAAAACATCTGGGCAGCGGTAGAATAATCGCCCGCGCGATAGGCAGTACGGGCGCGTTCAAACAAATCGGCGTTCACAGGACACTCCTTCGTGAAAGCAGGGACAACGTGGGGCTCAGCTTAGGCAGCTTCGTGGACGATCGTGATGCTGCGAATCTCATCGCCCGCACGCAGCCGGCCAATAACATCGAGCCCCTCGATCGTGGTGCCAAAAACCGTATAACCCGAATCCAGATGGTGCTGCGGACCCAAGCAGAAGTAGAACTGCGACCCTGCCGAATCCGGATGCTGCGAGCGCGCCATGGCGAGCGCGCCGTCAACGTGGCTGTTGCGCGGATTGGTGGCGAACTCGGCCTTGATGCGCCAACCCGGGCCACCCGTGCCCGGCATGCCGTCGGGACCCGGCTTGCCCGCGGCAACGTCCTCGCCCGTCATATCGCGCGTGTGGGGGTCGCCGCCCTGGATCACAAAGCCCGGCACATAGCGGTGAAACTTCAAGCCATCGTAGAAGCCCATGGTGGCGAGCTCGCAGAAGTTGCCTACGTGGATGGGTGCGCCGTCGCCGTCCAAGCGGACGCGGATGGTGCCCTTGGAGGTGTCAAAAACCGCAACCTCGTCGCCCTGGACTTCGTATTCGGGCGTGTGGAGCTCAGGCTGAGCAAATCCGAACATAGGCTTCCTTCCAGAAATATCCTCAGAATCGAAATAATTCTAGCAGGAGCACGGCATGTTCACGAATTCGGCATGCTCGAAAGGGCGGATTTCAGAGCAGGGAGCGGGTGGTCATCAGCCAACACCGAGCATGGGGGTGCGCCGGGGCGCGGGCGCATCATCCTATGCTCAGACAGTCCTCGGATACTCGGCAGAGCCGAGTATCCTGCGGAACTGCGCCAGAACGATACGCCCGCGCCCCGGCGCACCAAAACCATTACGAAACAGGTTGAACAAGCGATCGTCCCGTTGGATTGATTGCAGCTTAAAGCTGCTCTGCTACTTCTTGACCGGCTTCCAGTCGTAGATGTGGTCGTAGTAGTTATCGCGCGCGGTGTTGCCGGCGGCGCGCATGGGTTTGAGGATCTCGTCTTGGTGGTCGCTCATGCGCTCGCCATCAGAATACTCAAGCGCGACGTCCCACGAGTCGCAGATCGCCTTGATGCGCTCGTACATCCACTCGGCGAGCTGCTTCACATGCTCGCGGTCCTCGGTATAGGACGAACCGTCGGCAAGCTTCATGTTGTCAAGGTCATCAACGAGCGAGGCAAGCTCGTCGCGGAGCGCATAGGCACCGAGCGACGCCTGCTTGCGAGCCGAATAGTTCGACAGCAGATACGAGTTGTTAAAGGAATCGATGGCATCTTGGAAGCGCTCGCCGCCATTGATGTCCACGATGGTGTTATAGGCCTTGGTGAGCTGCTCGTATGCAGCATCGTCAGAAAGCGCCTCGTCCTGCAGGGTCTTCGCATCGTCGCCCGAAACATTGCCATCTTTAGCATCGGTGGCGTCAGCGTTGTTGGTTGCGTCGTTCGGCGTTGTCGTGCCCATACCTTCACGGGTGGGGAACATCTCTTGTGCGGATTGCTCCACATACGCATAGAAGCCCGGCATCACGCCCAAGGGGTCGAGTGCCACAAAGGCCGCCCCGCCGCCAACAAGCACCAATGCAACGACCGCGATAACGATGGCCTTGATGGGGCGCTTGCGCTCATGGTAGGGGTCGATCTCGCGATTGCCCTTTTTGGAGCCACCGGCCCGCTCTTCTAGCTCGCTTCGGTCGAGCACGCTCGTCGCCGACGCATCGAGCGAGTCCTCGAGCACGCTCTGCGCCGTAACGGGCTCCGGATGCGGCAGCTCGGTCTCGATCGCCGCCTGCGTGAGACGCGGGAAGCTTGCCGTCTTACCCGCCGCCAAATCGGATGCAGATGCGGCCGTGGACAAGATGCCCGGCGCCGGACGACCACACTTGGGGCAGGTGCGGTCGTGCGGGGACAGGCGGGCACCGCAACCCTCGCAAAAGACGAGTTGTGGATGGGGCGTCTCCCCGTCGACCGATGCGTGGCAATGCGGACAGACCGTTACGTCGTCGTCGATCGTTTCAAAGCAATGCGGGCAGATCACCGGTAACTCGTCCTCCTAACGGGTTGTGCGGTTCAAGCTTAATGAACGGGCTCGTGAGCGATGAGCCCGTCGAGGACATACGGTAGGATACCACCGCTGGCAAGATACGCGCCCTCGGTTGGGGTATCGACGCGCACGTGCACGAAAAACGCGGTCTCGTGACCGTCGGGCGCGGTGGCAACCACACGAGTATCGGCAGGGTCGGGCAGGCCCGCAGCAAACGAGACGGGTTCGATGGTAAACGCCTCGTGCCCCGTAAGCCCCAGCGACTCGGCGCTCTCGCCCGGCATAAACTCGAGCGGGACGACGCCCATGCCTATCAAGTTGGAGCGGTGGATGCGCTCAAAGCTCTCGGCGATCACGGCGCGCACCCCCAAAAGCGCCGGTCCCTTGGCCGCCCAGTCGCGGGACGACCCCGAACCGTACATCTTGCCGGCAACCACCACGAGCGGCATCCCCGCCGCACGGGCCGATTCGGCGGCGTCGAAGATGCTCGCCTCCTCCCCCGTCACGGGATCGATCGTCCAGCCGCCAGCACGGCTGGCCAGGCGATTTACCAGGCGAATGTTGGCAAACGTGCCGCGCATCATGACCTCATGGTTTCCGCGGCGCGAACCATAGCTGTTAAAGTCTGCCTCGGCCACCCCGTGTTCGCTCAGGTAGCGCGCGGCAGGCGAATCGAGCGCGATGGCACCGGCCGGAGAGATATGGTCGGTCGTAATAAAGTCGCCGAGCAGCGCCAGGCAGCGCGCGCCCTGCACCTGGAAGGTGGTGCCAGCGGCCTCGCCATCCAGGAAGGTCGGGCGCTGAACATAGGTTGACGCGGGGTTCCAGCTAAAGGTCTCACCCGCCGTGGCATCAAGCGCCTGCCACGACGCATCGCCCTCAAAGAGCTCGCCCGCGGACGCTTTAAAGAGCTCGCGGTCAACCAGGCGCTGGCGCAGCTCCTCGACCTCATCCTGAGACGGCAGCAGGTCGGCGAGCATCACGGGCCCGCAAGTGCCCTGGCACAACGGATCGTGGGCAAAGTCGCGGTCCACCGTGCCCGCGAGCGAGAGCGCCACCACCAGTGCCGGCGCGCAGAGGTAGTTCTGCACCACATCGGGCGAGATGCGCCCCTCAAAGTTACGGTTGCCCGACAGCACGCTCACGAGCTCGCAGTCGTTGGCAATCTGATGGAGCGGGTCAAAGAGCGGGCCGGAATTGCCGATGCAGCTCATGCAGCCCCATCCGCAGGTCGCAAAGCCCAGCTGACCGAGCGGCTCAAGCAAACCGGCGCGCGCAAGCAGGTCGGTGGTAGCGTGCGAGCCAGGGGCAAGCACCTTTTTGACCCACGGCTGCGGCTGGCACCCCAGCTCGACCGCGCGCTTGGCCACCAAGCCGGCAGCAAGCATCATGTCGGGGTCCGTGGCGGTGGTGCAGCTCGTAACCGCGGCAATGCCAATCGTGCCATGGCCCACCTGAGAGCGCTTGCCATCAAACGTCACATCAAACGTCGCGCCCACCGTGCGCCCGTGCTCCGCAAGCGATGTACGGAAGCGCTCTTGCAGCCCGCCCAACGGCAAGCGGTCGTGCGGGCGCGCGGGGCCCGCGAGCGAAGGCTCGACGCGAGACAGGTCTACCTCGATGACCTCGGCATACACGGGCTCGGGCTGCGCGGCATCCGCTGCCAGCAAACCCTGAGCCGCCAGGTATGCCTGGGCCAGCGCGCGCTCGTCGTCCGTGCGGCCCAAGGTGTCAAGCTGCGCGAGCGTGACCTCATCGGGCGGGAAGTACGTGGCGGTGCAGCCGTATTCGGGCGTCATGTTAGCGATGGTGGCGCGCTGCGTCGCGGTAAGCGAAGCCACGCCCGGACCGAAGCACTCGACGATCTTGCCCACCACGCCACGCGCGCGCAGCAGCTCTGCAAAGGTAAGCGCTGCATCCATGGCGCTCACACCAGGCCGGAGCGCGCCGGTGAGCCGCAGCCCCACCACCGCGGGAACCATCATGGTAATGGGCTGGCCCAGTGCCGCGGCCTCGGCTTCGATGCCGCCAACGCCCCAACCCAGCACACCCATGCCGTTGGCTGTGGTGGTATGAGAGTCCGTTCCCACCAGCGTATCGAAGTAGGCCTCGCGCACGCCGTCTGCCGCAACACGCCTCATGGCAACGGTGCAGAAGCGTTCGATGTTGAGCTGATGGCAAATGCCGCGCCCCGGCGGCACGATGCGCACATTCTCAAAGCTCTCGGCGCTCCATTTAAGAAATGAGAAGCGCTCGGCGTTGCGCTCGGCCTCGATGCGCGCGTTCTCACGCGCGGCCTCGAGACACGACACCACGTCTGCTGTCACCGAGTGATCGACCACCAGCACGCACGGAATCTGCGGGTTCACGAGAGCCGGGTCGGCACCGCGCGCCACGGCGCCGTCGCGCATCGCAGCAAAGTCAACAAACACAGGTACGCCCGTAAAATCCTGAAACAGTACGCGCGCGGGCATGAACTCGATCTCATCGCCCGCTTTGCCCGCCGTGCCCGCAGCAACGATGCGCTGCGCAAAGCGCTCGGCATCCTGGGGCGTGCGCGCACAACGCAGGACGTTCTCGAGCAAGATCTTCAGGCTCACCGGAAGTTGGGAAGCACCCGGCACCTGCGCCACATCAAAATACCGGTAGGTCTGCCCGGCAGCGGTAAGCGTTTGGGCCGCCAGGCGTGGGGTCTCAGATGTTGTCATGCTGCTCCCATCAAGAGGTTGGGGTATGGCCACCACCCATCCTACCGTGTTTGCGCGCAGGCATCTGCACGCGAATGCCGTGTGCCGATTTTGTTACAGAAACCCCGGAAGCCCTCCGCTTTGCACGGGGCGTGGCGGATGCGGGGCGCTTTGCGGTAGTGGGTGCTACCTGCGCAGATACCGTACTGGACGCCTTGGCCTGCGCCGTTGTTGCGGCCGCGCGCGCGGTTGCGGGGGCCGGCACGCGATCAACCGCCTCCTCAGCGCGGTCCTGCGCCCGCTCCAGCGCGCGCCTATCCTGGCGTTTGGTCATCGCGGCGTACAGCTTGGTGACCATGCGGCGCGCACTTGAGCCCGTCGACGCGACCTGACGGCCCGCCTTCCCCCGGCGCGTCACGCGCACGCCGCGCCCAAATCCCGTGGCCAAGCGCGTGGTACGCGGTCCCTGCCGGTCCATGGCGCTCGCCAAACGCATAAAGAGTGCCGCGCACGCAGCCGAGATAATCGCGAGGTAGACGACGAGCCCCACGTTGAGGCGCGCGATCGAAAACAGATCCGGGAAACCCACGATGCCGATGATAAGGCCCGCCACAATGGACCCAAAGAGCAAGCGGCGGAGCAGCGTAAAGGGCTGCGAGATGCGATAGATCAGGCTGCACCCAATGACGCTCGTCGCTACCAGGCACATGGTCGAAAGCGTGCGGTCGTCGAGTCCCGCAACGCCCGCTCCCGCCATGCACAGGCACGCGCCCACGATGACGGCAAGCGACGCCGGGAGCGCGCGCTTGATGACGTTGAGCAAGAAGCTGCCCTCCACGCGCGCCCTGTTAGGCTCAAGGCCCAGCACAAAGCCCGGATAGCCGATGCAGAAGAAGTTGATGAGCGTCATCTGGATCGGCTGGAAGGGGTACGGCGGGAACGCGATGCAAAGCGCAGCGAGCCCCATGGAAAAGAGCGTCTTGGTCAAGAAGAGCGCGGCCGAGCGCTGCAAGTTGTTGATGGCGCGGCGACCCTCGGCCACCACGGCGGGCATGCTCGCAAAATCGTTATCGACCAGCACGATCTCGGCCACGTTGCGCGCGGCGTCAGATCCCGCCGCCATGGCCACCGAGCAATCGGCCTCCTTAAGCGCGAGCACGTCGTTCACGCCATCGCCCGTCATGGCAACGGTGTGCCCGCGCCGCTTGAGCGCCTGCACCAGCTCGCGCTTCTGCTGCGGCGTCACGCGCCCAAACACGTGGTAGCGGTCCACGGCGGCGTCGATCTTAGCGGGCGAGTCGAGCGTCGTGGCATCCACGTAGGCATCGGCCCCGGGCACGCCCACCACCTGCGCGATGCTCGACACCGTGCGCGGGTCGTCGCCCGAAATCACGTTGAGCGTGACCCCCTGCTCGCAGAAGTAGCCGATGGTCTCGGCGGCCGAGGTGCGGATCTCGTCGCGGATGGTCACAAAGCCCACCGGGCGCGCAGTGCCTACCATATCGCCGTCGGGGGTAAAGCCGTCAACGGACGCCACCACGAGCACGCGACAGGTGGCGGCAAGCTCGGCCACGGTGTTCTCAACCATGCTGAGCTCAGCGGGCGCAAGCACAAACTGCGCGGCACCCATCACAAAGGAACCCTCGGCAAACGATGCGCCGCTCCACTTTTTGGCCGACGAGAACGGCACGACCTGCAGCGGCGCAGACGCGGGAACGGATTGCGCCTCGTAGTGATCGAGCAGCGCCTTGCAGGTTTCGTTCGCATCAGCAGACGTTGCCCGTGCCACGTTGGCGAGTGCAAAATCAAGCACCGACACGTCGCGCGGCAAGCGCTCGGTCATCTCGGACGCAACCGCCCCTTCGACTGGCAGCGGATACGTGCCGTCGACGGTCATGCGGCCCGACGTGATGGTGCCCGTCTTATCAAGGCAGAGCACGTCCACGCGGGCAAGCGTCTCAATGCAGTACAGCTGCTGCGCAAGCACGTTCTTGCGCGCCAAGCGGATGGTGGCGATCGCCAGCACCGATGAGATCAAGAGCACCAGGCCTTGTGGAATCATGCCCAAAAGGGCGCCGGTGACCGAGAGAATCTCGCCTGAGGGCACCCGCCCGTGGGCGAGCTCGAAGACAAACCAATTCCAGAGGCTCCCGCCCGGAGCGCCCGCCTCGGCAAAGCTCTCCGAAAGGCTCGAAACAAACAGCGCGATCCCGAGCGGCAGCATGATGACGCTCGCAAAGCGCACGATGAGGTTCAAGGTGTTCAAAATCTCGGAGTTGACCTTTTTTACGTACTTGGCCTCGTTGTTGATCTTGGCCACGTAGTTGTCGGCGCCCACATGGATAACGCGTGCATACACCAGGCCGGAATCAAGAAAGCTGCCGCTCATGAGCTCGTCGCCGGGCACTTTTTTGATGAGGTCGCTCTCGCCCGTAAGCAAGCTCTCGTTGACCTGCGCCTCGCCCTCGACCACCACGGCGTCCGCGGGAATCTGGTCGCCACGGCCGAGCTTTACCAGGTCGTCGAGGACGATCTGGTCGAGGTCGAGCTCCGTTTCTTGCCCATCACGCAGCACAACCGCCTTTTTGGTGGCCAGAAGCGTCAGCTTGTCAACCATCCGCTTGGAACGCATTGACTGCACCACGCCGATGCCCGTGTTGAGCACCACGATCAACAGGAAGGTGAGGTTCTTGAACGAGCCCGCAATGACCACGAGGATTGCAAGCACCAGGTTGATGAGGTTGAAGAGCGTGAAGAGATTCTCGGCCACCAGCTCGCGCACCGACTTGGTCTTGAGCTCCATGTTGACGTTGACGCAGCCCTGCTCGATGCGCTCGCGCACCTCGTTGGCCGTAAGGCCCGTGAGCGCAGGCTGGTGGGAAGCGGCTGTCTCGTCAGGCCGGTGCGCGGAGGGTGCCGTCGGCTGGCAGTTGCCGGACCCCTCCGCCGAGTAGACGGTGGCCGACCGCCGCGCTGGCTGGGTTGTGGCGGACTTCCCCGTTGTGGTGTGGCTGGACTGTGCCATGCGGCTCTCCCCCAGGTCGTTGAGCAAACAAACGCCTGCAGGGCAGACGCGGCAACCATGTGATGATACTGTGCCATTGTATGCCCCGTGCAAGGTGGCCACAAACAGACGGTCAGCCGTGCCCACCGCATCCCCATTTTGGGTGCACGTGGCCGGGGGCGCGGCATTTTACTCTCTCGCGGCACGATGCGGCCGAGAGCGCGGCGTTCCATCTCCTCCGATGATGCGGCGCGGCCGGGGGCATGACTAAGAGCGCGGCTGAAAGCGCAAAAGATGCCATTTGACGCTCATAGCCTGTGATTTTTGGATCTTAGAGCGTCAAATGGCATCTTTTGCGAAGCTATAACAAGCGAAGCCAATCTAAACAGACGGGGGGCAGGACGTGCGATGCGCTTAGCGGTGCCAGGGTAGACGGCGCGGGGCCAGGACGAACGACGCG
>CASEER010000003.1 GCA_949287085.1 uncultured Coriobacteriaceae bacterium | reverse complement strand
GGCTGCTGCCAAGGCGGCCCCGGCGGCCGACGACCGAGCCGCCAAGATGGAGGCAAAGCTCGCTGCCATGGACCCCGAGAAGGCAGCCAAGGTTCGTGCGGCCCTTGCGGCGCGCGCGGCGAAGGAGGCGAAGTAGCGTGGCAACCCGTTCCGTCATTCCCTTCGGCCCGCAGCACCCGGTGCTGCCGGAGCCGGTGCACCTGGACCTTGTTGTCCAGGACGAGCACGTTGTTGAGGCTATCCCGCAGATCGGTTTCGTGCACCGCGGCCTCGAGAAGCTCGTGCAGAAGCGCGATTTCAACCAGTTCGTGTATGTTGCCGAGCGCGTTTGCGGCATCTGCAGCTTTGGCCATGGCTACGGGTACGCGAGCGCGACCGAGAAGCTCATGGGCATTGAGATTCCGCGTCGTGCCGAGTACCTGCGCGTGATCCTTGAGGAGCTCTCACGCTGCCACTCCCACCTGCTGTGGCTCGGCCTGCTTGCCGACGCCTTTGGCTTCGAGGCGCTCTTTAACCACTGCTGGCGCTTGCGCGAGACGGTGCTCGACATCTTCCAGCGCACGTGCGGCGCGCGCATCATCCTCTCCATCACCATCGTGGGCGGCATGGCGCACGACATTAGCGACGAGGACCTTAAGTGGGCGTGCGAGCAGCTGGAGAGCATCAAGCACGATTACCGCGAGATCGTGGACACCATGTTCAACGACGTCACGGTGCGCAATCGTCTCTGCGGCGTGGGCGTGATCAGCTTCGAGGACGCCATGGAACTTTCGATGGTGGGCCCGTTTGCCAAGGGTTCGGGCATTGAGCACGACATGCGCACCACCGGCTACGGTGCCTACGGCGACCTGGAGCACTTTGAGCCGATCATCTCGACCGAGTGCGACTGCTACGCCCGCTGCAAGGTACGCTGCGAGGAGGTCTTCCAGTCCATCGACATCATCGAGGAGCTGGTGAAGAAGATCCCGCACGACGGCATTGGCGGCAAGCCGAAGGCCAAGGTTGTGCCCGAGGGCCAGTCGCTGGTGATGATTGAGCAGCCGCGCGGCGAGGCGTTCTACTATGTGCGCGGCAACGGTACCAAGAACCTGGATCGCTTCCGTATGCGCACGCCAACCTCGCAGAACCTGGGCGGCTTGGTCAAGGCGCTGCAGGGCGTGGATCTGGCCGACGTGCCCATGATTATTCTGACCATCGACCCGTGCATCAGCTGCACAGAGAGGTAGCGCAATGGGAACTTTTAAGCTGGGCAAGATGACGCTGCGCTCGCTGTTCCACAAGCCGGCGACGGTGCGCTACCCGTACGAAAAGCGTGACATGGAGCGTTTGTTCCCGCACATGCGCGGTCACGTGGTGAACGACATCGATACCTGCATTCTCTGTGGCATGTGCCAGCGCGCGTGCCCGGTGGATGCCATTACCGTGGACCGCAAGGCTGGTGACTGGACCATCGATCCGTACCGCTGCGTGCAATGTGCGAGCTGCGTGCGCGAGTGCCCCAAGAACTGCCTGTCCATGGGCATTTTGCCGACAGAGCCGACGACCGAGCTTACTATGGTGACCATGCACAAGGATATGCCGGCCAAGCCGGCTGCCAAGGCGGGTGCTAAGGGTGCTGCGGGCAAGGCTGCTGGCGCTGCGAAGCCCAAGCGCGAGCTTACGCCCGAGCAGCAGGCCCGTGTTGAAGCTGCCAAGAAGGCTGCCGCAGCTAAGAAGGCTGCAAAAGCTGCCGCGGCCGAGGGGAAAGATGCCAAGGCAGAGGCAGCTCCTGCTGCTGAAGCGCCTGCCGCCGATGCCGCTCCCGCCGACGATCGCGCCGCCAAGATGGAGGCCAAGCTCGCCGCTATGGATCCCGAGAAGGCTGCTAAGATTCGCGCCGCCCTCGCCGCGCGTGAGGCAAAGTAGCAACCTGAAAAAACAGGCAATCTGTTTTATGAAAAGGCCCTTGCGATTGCAGGGGCCTTTTTATCTGCGCACGCTGGGGCTCACCGCGTGCCGAGTCGGGCACCACGTCGCTCCATAGTGCTAAAAAAGCAGCTTTGGTGACGGTTTGACACCTAGGGCCGCATGCGATGCAGCTTTGGTGACGGTTTGACACCTAGGGCCGCATGCGATGCAGCTTTGGTGACGGTTTGACACCTAGGGCCGCATGCGATGCAACTTTGGTGACGGTTTGGCGGCGCTCACCAAACAATCAGTCCCAGAAGTCACAGCTCAACTGGGGTTTCTCTGGGTGTTTTAGGCTGTGTTGTTCAATACACGCGAAATACCGTCACCAAAGTTGAATGACTTTCTGTACGTAAGCGAAAACCGTTACCAAAGTTGCATAGATTTGGTTTGATTGCGCCAACTAGACACTCATTCAGATCGTAAGACGGTCGAGAGCCGATCGCTCGCGGCTAGCTTTTGAGCAGCTCCTGTGCCAGCGCAAGATCGCTGGTAATTTCTGGGTAGCTGTCGCCCCGGTGCTGGCGGGTTTCGTCGCCCTTGGCAAGCAAGAGGACAGCAGCATCGCCATCCCCTTCCTTGGCGGTTTTCAACGCAAAGCGAACAGCTTCTTCGCGGTCGCAGATGATCTGGTGCGCAACGCCTACAGGGGTGTGGGAGGCCAGCTCGGCGCAGATGTCTTCGACGCGCTCATGTGCCGGGTCCTCCTCGGTATAAATGATGAGGTCAGCATACTTGCCAGCCACGCGCGGCAGCGCCTCACGCCGTTCTTGCGCCTTGCCGCCCGGCGCACCAAAGAGCGCGATGATGCGCCGATTAGGATACTCGTGCTTGACCGACGAGAACAGCGTTTCAAACGAAAGCTCGTTGTGCGCGTAATCCACAATGGCGATCACATGCTTGTCGGGCGTAGCGACGATTTCCATGCGGCCGGGCACGCGCACGTGGGCAAGCCCGCGTGCAATGGCGTCGTAGCCAACGCCCATGAGCCGCGCGCACGCGATGGCGGCCAGCGCGTTGCCTACGTTAAAGAGGCCGGCCATGCCCAGGCTGATGTGGTGCGTTACGGGTGCAGCAGGATCAAGCCGGTCCACCACATCAAAGACGAGCGAAACGCCGGTTGAGTGGGCGTTTTCGGCGGCAAACGTTGCGTTGGAGCAGCCCTGGCTGCTTACCGTGACGATGCGCTCGGCGTGCTGTGCGGCGGCCAGCACCTCGTCGACGTGGTCGCTTTCCAGGTTAACCACAGCGGTAGCGCACTGCTCAAAAATGCGCAGCTTGCTAGCAAAATAATCCTCAAAGGTGGGGTGTTCCACGCTCGAGATGTGGTCGCGGCCGATGTTGAGAAACACTCCGATACTCAGCGGAACGCCCAGCACGCGGTCGTATTTGAGTCCCTGGCTCGAGACTTCCATAATCAGGTGATGGCGCCCGGCGCGCACGGTGTTGCGCAGGTGGCGCCACAGCTCCGGCGCTTCGGGCGTGGTGTTGTGGCTTTCAAAGCGCTCAATGCCGTCATCGGTGTCAATGGACCCCAGAATAGACGGCGTGTCGCCCGCGGCTTGCAGAATGGATTGCAGCATGTAGGCAACGGTCGACTTGCCCTTGGTGCCCGTGATGCCCACAATACTAAGCGCCCGCTCGGGATGGTGATATACGGCAGGAGCCACCAGCGCCATGGCGCGGCGCACGTCGGCGGCTACCAGATGCGGCACGTCGGGGGCAGCGGCTTCAAGTTGGGGGAGGAGCGCGTTGTCGCTGCTGCACAGATAGGCCGTGGCGCCGCGCTCGACCGCGCTTGTAAGAAAGGCGGGCGTAAAGCCGGCACCCTTGCATACAAACAGATTGCCGGGCTGGACCTCGCGCGAGTCAACGGTCATGCCGCTTACGGTGGTGTTGGCACCCACGAGCTGGGCTTCGACGCCCCCGCTGGCAATGGCGTCAAGTAGCGTGGTTAACGAGACGGGGCCGTCGCCCGCCGCCGGGACGGAAGTAGAAACATGCGAGGTAGGCAAGGTCATATAAGCTCCCTTTGCGGTGCGGTTTACCGCAGCATTACGTGGACGAAACATGAGTATCAAGCCATCCCATTATACTAAGACGCGCAAGGCCAACGATGCGCCAACGCGCTTTGGCCGCGCGCTCGCTATGAAAGGATGCCATGGCTACGGCGCCAGCAACAACATGCCCACATCGGGTGCCGCTCAAGGGTGCGCGCAATGTGCGCGACCTGGGAGGTTATTCGTTTATGTCCGAGGATGGGCGTACGGGGATCACGCAGCGCGGCGTGTTGCTGCGCGGCGATGCGCTGGGCGGCTTGCGTACGGCCGATGTTGAGGCGCTTGAGCAGCTGGGTTTGCGCCGCGTGATTGACGTGCGGAGCTCGTTTGAGTTACGGCATTGGCCCGACCCCTTTGCGCCAGGCGGTCGGTTGGCGCGCGCCACCATTACGTACGTGCACATCCCCATGCTCGATCAGCTCAATTCTAGCGGGCTGCGTGGTCAGATTCCGCGCCGGATGTCAGAAGTATATCTTGACCTGCTTGACCACGATGCCGAGAGCCTACGCCGCGTAATCGAGGCGCTCGACGGGTCGGGGTGCGCACTCTTTCATTGCCGCGCGGGCAAGGACCGTACGGGCGTGATCGCGATGTTGCTGTTGGGGTTGGCCGGCGTGGACGACGCAACCATTGTGGACGATTACACAGCAACAGGCGAGTACATGTCGTTGGGGCTACAGGTGCAGCGAGCGCTGGTGGCGGTGCTTTTGCGGCGGCGCGTACCGCGCAGCTTGTTTGTGGCGCAGCCGACCGAGATGGAACGCACGATCCGACACCTGCACGAGCGCTATGGCACGGCGCGGACGTATCTGCAGGAATATGCGGGGTGCTCGCCCGAGCTTCTTGATCGCATGACGGCGCGTTTGCAAGGCGCCGCTCTGGGTGATGGGCGGTAGGCGGGTCGCACGAGCCTGATGGTTTAGGTAGCGCGGGCGCGTAGACAACCCGAGCCGGTGTGCTCAGGCAGACAATAGGATGCTGCAGCTCACACCGGCTCGTCCGGTTGTTTGAAGGCTGGATTGTATGAAGGCCGCTAAATACGGCAGCTACTTAATCTTGGTGGTTCCCGGCGCCAGGTTGGGGTCGGTCTCGTTGGCAGCGCCTTGGAGCGTCTTGGTGTACACGCTGTCGCCGTGGTCAAAGAGCTTGAGGTACTGCATCTTGGCGAGGTCCTCGCGCGCCTTGTTGGCAGCGGCGAGCGCCTTGGGCAGTGAGTCGTCGTCTGTGCTCGTGCTGGCGCTCGAGAGGTACCAGGTGCGGTTGCGATCTTGGTAGCCAATGATGTTGATCGCCGGCATGTTCTCGCGCAGTGCCAGCTCGGCCTTCTGGTAATCGCTCACGGGTGCGCCAATGAGGTTCATGAGCTCGGCACCCAGGTAGTTGGTCGAGATGTCCTCGGTGTCGCTCTTCTGCGAACGGCCCGCTACATCGTAGTTCGCCCAAATCACATAGCTCGTGTGGTACAGGCGCTCGCTGTGGGTGGCGTCGTCTTCGTTGGTGAACCATGCGTCGTTGAACTCCGACGGGAAGAACGGCTGGTGGTCGCCAAAGAACACCACAACTACCGGGCGATCGAGGTTGCGCAGCTCGCCAATAAACTTCTGCAGCGCCTTGTCGGACTGCTTGATGAGCGACAGGTACTCGTTGACCTCGGGATCGTAGGTGCCGTCAATACGATAGTCGGTCTGCAGCTTGGACGGCACCAAGCCTGTGTCGTAGCCCGAGTGGTTCTGCATAGTCACGTCAAAGATGAACTGCGGATCGTCGTTGTCTTTGAGCAGGTCAATGATCTTGTCGTAGGTGGCATCATCGGTCACCATGCCGCGCAGCGTATCGGCGCCTTCAAAGTCCTCGATGCTGAGGAACTGATCAAACCCAAAGTCGTTATACACGTTCTCGCGGTTCCAGTTGGTGGCATGGTTGGGGTGCATAGCTGTGGTGGTGTAGCCCAGGTCGCTAAACTGCTGGGCGAGGTTCTCGGCGTGCGTGAGGTTGTAGATGGTGTAAGGGTACACGCCCTGGCCCAGGTACGCCATCGAATTGCCGGTCAGGAACTCAAACTCGGTGTTGCATGTGCCGCCGCCGTATGCCGACACGTACAGGTCGCCGCGCTGGATGGCATCGCTGATGCTGTTAAAGTACGTGGGGCCCTCGTAGCCAGCGTGCAGGTTCTGGTAGACCGAGAGGTCCGAGAACGTCTCGTTCATGATGGCGATGACCGTGGGCTTGGTGTCCTCAAACTGGGCGGATGCTGCAGCGCGCTCGCTGGTGGCACCCTCGCCCTCATCGTAGCTGGCGGCGTACTCGTCAATGAGCTTCTGCGCGCTCGACTTGGTGTAGTCCTGGGGCTTGCGCGGCTGGATGGTCTGCGCGCTCGAGATAAACGACGGGATAAAGCCCTGACGGTAGTAGCTCTCCAGCGGGCGCCACGTGTACACCTGGATCTGCAGGGTGTTGTAGTAGTCGATAAGCGTGATGTGCGCTGTGACGCCGCCCAGGCAGAGTACGCCAATGAGCAGGTTGAGCAGCAGACGCTTGCGCGTGCGCTGGCTGCGCGCGTGGCGCAGGAGCGCCGTGTACATGCAGATGGTAAAGGCCGCCGCTAGGAAGGCGATGGCGTAGAGACAGTACGAGGTGAGCGAGAACACGTAGCCGCCACCCACTGCCGCTGCCGTGGCGATAGCGGTAAGGTCGCCGGGCTGGATGGGCTGCGACTTAAAGAGGATGACAAAGTACTCGGCAATGCCGATGGCAAAGAACACAAAGGCAGCAATGGCCGGAGCGGCGCCACGGCGCTGGAAGATGAAGTACATGCCGGTAATCACGGCGGTTACCAGTGAAATTTCGAGCAGCGCGCAGAGCGGGTACATCCACAGCAGGTTGTGGTTGCTGGGGATCTCGAGTGCAAGGGTGGCCAGGATGCCCACCACAATCATGGCAATCACGGAGGCGGCCATGGGATGCGGGCGGCGGCCTGCGGGCGCAAAGTGCCCCACAAAGGGGTCGCTCAGGCGCGGGCGCGCCACGGCCAGGTAAATGCAGCCGGTGAGCACGATGTTCATGATCAGGGGCGCAACGGGCTCGTCTTGCACGAGCCCCAGCGCTCCCCACGCACCCACAAAGAGCTGGATGGCAAGCAGCACAACGGTCCACGCCATGCTGCTACGGCGCAGCGGCACGCGGCCGTCCACGGCCAGGCGACGCGAAAACGCAAGCTCGCGAGCGCAGAGCACAAGGCTTGCAACAAAGGCGATGCACGTAATAATGGCGACGAGCATGGAGGCTCCTTTATGGGGGTGCTGACCAAGTCTTAACGAACCCCGTATCGACGGCTAACAAACAAGTGACCATACTACCCCGCGAATGTCGAGATTCTATTGACAAACAGGCCGTTTGCAATAATTAAGAAGTTGTTGAGCGGTCGCGATCGCGCGCGCTGGGCGAGGGGAGTGCGGGGCATGGAAGCAGTTGAGAAAAGCGGGCAGACGGCGGGGCCGGCGGCGGTGCCGGTGGACGTTGCTGCAGCTGGTGCGTGCGGCGCGGGCGCTGACGCTGCGACGGCTAATGTGTGCGGCGCTGCGGCTAGCACGTGCGCCGGGGCGGCTGCGGCGGCTGATGCATGCCCTGACGCTGTGGCCGCGCCGTGTGAGGCCACAGCTGCCGGACGCGCGGCGCTCGACCTCATTGAACAGCGCTCCTCGACGCGCCAGTTTGCGCGGAACACGCCGGTAACGGACGAGCAGCGCGCTGCCGTGCTTCATGCGGCCAGCCGTGCTCCCTCGGCCGGCGCGATGATGATGTACTCCATCATCGATATCCAAGCACAAGAGACGCTCGACCGCCTGGCTGTGCTTTGCGACAACCAGCCGTTTATTGCCACTGCCCCATGGGCTCTGATATTTGTGGTCGATTACGCCAAGTGGATTGACTTGTTCGAGCATGTTGGCTGCTTTGATCCCGCGTTTGTCCAGGAAACCGGGCGGGCGCCACGTCGCACCCCGGGTTTGGGCGAGCTGGGCATTGCCTTGCAGGATACGGTTATTGCCGCGCAGAGTGCCGTAATTGCCGCAGAGGCGGTGGGCTTGGGAAGTTGCTACATCGGTGACATCGTCGAAAACGCGGAAGAGGTTGCGCAGCTCCTTGACCTGCCGCCCTATACGCTGCCCTTGTCGATGCTCGTGTTGGGAGTGCCCGCCAAAGCGCGTCCGGCAACGCTGCATCCGGTCGAGAATCTGGTCATGCCGGAGCGGTATCGCCGCGCCGATGCCGCAACGCTTGACCGCCAGGTTGCTGAGATGGACGCGATGTTCCGCCCGCACGCGCGTACCGCGGGTGAACGTGTGTGCGACATCTATGCCCGCAAGCACACGAGTCCCTTTATGGCCGAAATGGGTCGCAGCATGTCTTGCTGGCTTAAAAACTGGACTGGTGAGGCTCCGTTACAGGGCTAAAAGTTGGCGTGCCCGTTAGGCGCAGGAGGTGGCTTGAACTCGCCGCATAAAAATAGGCCCCATGGGGGCCTATTTTTGATGGCAGCATTGCCTTCCGTGTTCACGGCCAAGAATGTGAGGCGGGTCATGCCGCTCGAGTGAAGGCCGCTCGAGCGGGGCCTGGCAGCGCAGGCCGGCACGAGGGCCTAACGGCGCGGGTCGGCGAAGCTCTTGCTACGGCCGCTCGTCGGGCGGAATTCTCACCATCTTCTCCGCCGACTTGAACTTGGTGAACAGCGGCACATACTCAATGAACACGCTTGAGGTCTCCAGTCCGTACCACTGTGCCGGCGAACCCGCAAAGCGGCGGATGGCGTACTTGAGGCCGATGGCTGTGCGCTCGCGGCTGTCGATGTCGCTTTCGGGCGCGAGCGTTTTGCGCAGCATGCAGAATTGGAACGAGCCAATGGGGCTCGGCCGCTTGTACACCGAGTAGTCGCTCGTTTGCGGCGGCAGCTCGCCCGAGGCCGCCAAGTCCTGCACGATCTGGCGCAGGTAGGCGTTCACGCGCTGGTTAACCTTGTAGCCCAAGAACAGGTGCACGCGGAACACGTAGTCCGTGCCAAAATTCTCGACCGAATACGCGCAGGTGTGCGGGTCGTCCATGACCTCGACATTGATGAACCACCACGCGCGGGCGCGCTTGGGGTGCTTGTCGAGGATCGAGTAGAGAATGTCGCGGTCCAGGTAGTCGGTGTTGGTGCCGTTGGTAAGGTAGACCAGGTTGTCGCACAGGCGGTCGTAGGTGGTGTCCTCGCGCAGGCGCGCTAGCTGGTCCAGATAGCGACGTACGGGGAGCAGCGTTGCCTGGCGGCGCTCCACCGCGGTGCCCGCGTACCAGCACAGCATGATGGCCATGATGAGCGCGGCAAGCATGATGGTAAAGTAGCCGCCGTGGAAGAACTTGGTGAGCGACGAGCCAAAGAAGAAGCCCTCAAGCAGCACGAAGAACGCCAGGAAGAACCATGGTAGATGGCGGATTTTGCGCACGCGCCGCAGGTAAATAAAAAGCAGCACGGTGGTGCAGATCATGGTGATGGTAATGGCCAGGCCGTACGCCGCCTCCATGTGCGCGGAGCTTTGGAATAGCAGCACGACGATGATGCAGCCCACCCACATAACCTTGTTGACGAGCGGAATGTACAGCTGGCCCTTGGTCTCGGCGGGGTAGAACACCTGCAGGTGCGGCATGAGGTCCAGGCGGCTTGCCTCGGATACCAGCGAAAACGCGCCGGTGATGAGCGCCTGCGACGCAATGATGGCCGCGAGCGTCGACAGGACTACGCCAAAGGGGCGCATCATGTCGGGCAGCATCTGGAAGAACGGGTTGAGGTCGTCGATGTCCGTGAGGGCCTCGTTGCCCTGGTTGTGCAGCAGCCACGCGCCCTGGCCCAGATAGTTGAGGATGAGGCACGCCTTCACAAACGGCCAGGTAGCGTAGATGTTGCCCTTGCCCACGTGGCCCATGTCCGAGTAGAGCGCCTCGGCGCCGGTCGTGGCCAGAAAGCAGCTGCCCAAAATCATGATGCCCGCGTGGTTGTTGGGGCTCAGCAGGAAACGGATGCCATAGATGGGGTTGATGGCCAGCAGCACCTCGGGTGCGCTGGCCACAAACACCAGGCCCACGCCGCCGAGGAACAGGAACCAAAACGTCATGACCGGGCCAAACGCGCGTCCGATCTTGGACGTGCCGGCGCGCTGCACGGCAAAGAGCACGCACACAATCACGAGGGTGATGACCACCACGTTCATCTGGTTGTCGCCAATCAGCTGGTGCATGGCGGGGATGGTGCGCAGGCCCTCGACGGCGGTGGTAATGGTCACGGCCGGGGTCAGTACGCCGTCGGCAAGGAGCGCCGAACCGCCCAGCATGGCCGGGATGATGAGCCAACGGCCAAAGCGTCGCACGATGCTGTAGAGGGCAAAAATGCCGCCCTCGCCGTAGTTATCGGCCTTGAGCGAAATGAGCACGTACTTAACGGTGGTAAGTAGCGTGACCGTCCAGATAACCAAGGAAAGCGCGCCCAGCACAAACTCCGGTGTGACGCTCATGATGCCGCCATTGCCCGAGAGCAGCGCCTTGGTGACGTACATGGGCGAGGTGCCAATGTCGCCGTACACGACGCCGATGGTCACGAGCATGGCGGCGAGGCTTACGGGGATGGTGTGCGCGGTGGGATGAGCGCTCTTGATGGTCTTGGGCGGACGCACGGGGCGGCGCACGCGCAGGGGCCTGACGCTACTGCCGTTGCCGGTGGCCGTCTTTGCGGCGGACTTGGTTGCGGGTGCCTTTTTGGCTTTGCGCGCGCCCTTGCGCTTGCCGCGGGCCGCGGAGCCCGACGAAAGATTTGCTTTAAGCGATAGTGACGAGGTTGAATCGGGCGGAGCGGCAACTCCGTCGGTTTCGGCCGGAACCTCGGCCTCCTGTGACCGGCCTTTGTCGTTTTCGGACATTAAGCTCTACTCCTTGAGAAGCATGGCAATGGTGCGCTAAATGTACGCGTGGCACGTCATTATAGCGGTAGTACCTGCAATACGCCACATGCAGGGGTGTATTGATTGGCTGCGCGCGAGCGGACCGGGCGGCGGGGTGCGCGGCTCCTGGCGTGCGGGCGTTCGGGTTGGCAGGCCTACTCAGTGCATCTCGCTGCGCAGAGGGACTCTCTGCTGCAGTAATCAGCTCCCGGTGTCGCCTGGGCTAGGCGCGGCGCACGAGGTAGCAGCGGTGGATGCGTTTGTTGCGCTGGAAGTCCTCGGGGATGGTTTGCTCGGTAATGTCGGTGAACTCGATCCCCGCGTGCGCCAGGGCTTCAACATCTGGTTTAAAGCTGCGGAGGTTGCACGAGAAAATGGCCTCGCCGCCCGGCTCCAGCAGCCCTGTGACGCCGCGCAGCAGTTCCACGTGGTCGCGCTGCACGTCCCAGGTGCGCGCGCCCATGCGCGACGAGTTGGAAAACGTGGGCGGATCGCAAAAGATGAGGTCCCACCGGTTGGTGCCGCGCAGCTGCTGCTCAACCCAGCCCAGCACGTCGTCGCGCACAAAATGATGCTCGGGCCCGGTGAAGCCGTTGAGCCGCATGTTGGCAGCGGCCCAGTCCAGGTAGGTGTTGGAGAGGTCCACGGTCACGGTCTCCTCAACACCCGCATCGGCTGCGTAGCAGGTTGCCGTGCCCGTGTAGGCAAAAAGGTTGAGGAACGTGCGCGCGTGGCGGGCGTGCTCGCGCACGAGGCCGCGGGTCACGCGGTGGTCCAAAAAGATACCCGTGTCCAAGTAGTCGTCAAAGTTCACGATAAAGGTGAGGCCGCCCTCACGGATTGCAACGTCGCCCGAGTTGTTCGCGGCGGGCCCGCCGGCCGGTGCGCTGTTGAGCGACCGGTTGTCACGCGCCGCGCCGGCGGTAACGTGGGCCGCAGCAGGGCTCTTGGCAGGTGAAGCTGCGTACTGCCCACCGCCGTGGCGGACGCTGGCCTGTTGCTTACCGTATTGAGATCCGCCTCGCGAACGCTGGCGAATCTTGGCGTGTACGTGCTCGGTCGGCACGTCGAGCACGCGCGGAGCGATGGCTAGGATGTCGAGCATGCGATCCTGTGCGCGCTCGGGGTCGATGGTTTTGGGCGCGGCGTATTCGGCGATCACGAGCCAGCGGCCCGGCGCATGGTCGGCGGTTTCGCCCTCGTAGAGGTCAATGGCTGCGGCGTAGTCGGGCAGGTCGGCATCGTACACGCGGTAGCACGTGATGCCGGCGCGCTTGGCCCACTTGCGGCGCTGGCGCGCCACTTTGATCAGGCGGCGCGCAAATTGTTCGGACTCGGCTGCCAGCACCGGCACCGGCTTGCCAGATCCCACATCCACCGTTGCCGCAACGTCAGATTGGGGGTTGTCCCCTTTACGCGCGCCGGGGGAGGGGGCGAATGCGACGAACTGCAGGTCGTCGGTGCCAAGCTTGAGGGTGCTTGAGGCCTGGACGGCGCGCCCGGCAATACGCAGAGCGGCGTTGCCGCTGGTCAGGCAGGCAATGGGCATGCTGTGGCAGGGGCCGAGCGCGGCCACCTGGGTTATGAGCTGCGTGGCACGCGCGGCCGTGCCCGGGGCCATGATGGAGGTGTCGGCCACGATAGCGCCCGCAGTCTGGTGACGGCCAAGCGCCTTGTGCACGCTTGTGGCATCGGGTGCGACAAAGGTTACGTCGCACGGTACACGACCTGCGGCAACAATGCGTTTGGCGGCTTCAATGGCGCGGTCGTCGTTGTCGGTGGCCACGATGCGGCCCGGGCGCTCGGCTGCGGCTTCTGCACGCTCCCGGGCCTCAGTAAGCAGGTCGCGCCAGAGCTGGCGGTCATGGGCGGCCCATCCTTGGAAGCCCCAGCGGGTGCGGGCAGCACCGGGCGCCCGGTCGGCCGGCCATGAGGCGGCTTCTAGGAGCACGCCGCCGTCGGCGCAGGCGAGGTCCAGCAGGACGGGTGGTGCGGCATGCGCGGTGTGCGCGGCGCGGCAGAGCTCCGGCCAGCCTGCCTCGGCCAGCAAAAGCGCGGCGTAATCGGGGCGCAAGATGTCAACGCCCTGAGGAGCGCGTGCAAGCACGGAGCGCGGCAGGCGCTTGAAGAGCGGCTCACCGCTGAGGTCGAGGCTCATGCTGGCGCGGTCACCGCGGATGGCGAGTGTAAGGTGCGCGTCGGGTGCCTGCGTGTCGACGGCGGGGCGGGCGCCCGTTTCGTCGAGCAGCCGGTCTACGATGGCGTCCTTGGCGTGGAGCATGCTAAAGCGCGTGTTGCGCAGCTCGGGGTTGGTGCCGTGCGCGCTTACGGCCAGGCTTGCGCCGGGGCGCAGGATGTGGTGCCAGGGGAGGTCAAAGACGCCCTGGTAGAGCTCGTCCGAGGTGGCGCAGGCAAAGCGCCCGAGCACCACGTGCACGCGACTGGCCAGGTGCGACCATAGGCAGACGCGGTAGGCGTCGCGCGGCTCGCCTTCAAACGACACACGGCCCTTGAGCGGCCGAACGCGCCGCGCGCCCAGCGTGCGCAGCTCGCGCGCGAGCGCCGGTTCAAAGGCCAAAGGGCAGCTTGCGTAGAATTCCATGGTGCGTCCTCCTGTCGATGTTCGACCATTATAGGTGAGGAGGCCGGGCGGGGAGGGGCCGCAACGTGGCATAATGACGAGCAAAGCAATAGCGCATGACGAGGAGGCAAAAGCGCATGTCTGAGACGCCGTGGGCTTTTTTCTTTGATGTAGACGGGACGATTATTTGGCATAAGCCGGGAGTCGACGTGGACGCAACGGTTGCTATGGCGGCACCGAGCGATGCCGTGTACCAGGCGTTTCATACGCTGCGGGAGCGCGGACACTATCCGTTTGTGTGCACGGGCCGCTCGCTGAGCGTGGTGTCCGACAAGTTGTTGAGTCTTGACGCGGCGGGGCTGGTAACCGCCGACGGTGCGTGCGTGAGCTTGGGTGGCCGCATGGTAAGCGACGAGCACATTCCGGCTGAGCTGCTCATGGACGTGGCACGGCGCGTGCATGCGGTGGATGGCCAGGTGATGTTTGAGAGCTCGGACGATTGCGTGGTTTTGCTGCCCGCGGACGTGCCATACGACAACCCTATGGGCGTGCGCGTGGTGCGAAGCGTTGAGGAGTTCGCCGCCACGAGCGAGTTGCGCTTTAGCAAGTTTGTGTTGCAGGAAAGCGACCGCTCGCGGCTCATGACGCCCGAAAACCGCGCGTTTTTTGACGCTCACTTTGAGGAATACGCGCTTGGCATGCCGGTGTACGAGATGACGCTCAAGGGTGTCAACAAGGGAGCGGGCGTGCGGCGCGTGCTGGAGTTGCTGGGCGTGGACCGCTCGCACGCCATGGCGTTTGGCGACTCCGAAAACGACCTGTCGATGGCCGAGGCGGTGGGCACGTTTGTAGCCATGGGCAACGCGATGCCGAGCGTCAAGGCGCAGGCGAGCTACGTGACCGATACGGTTGAGCACGACGGCGTGGTCGCGGCGCTCCGCCACTTTAACTTTATTTAGGGGGATCGTCGCCGCGAGGCTGGGCGGCGCTGCAAGATTGGGGCCGGTGCCGCGGTGCCCCGATGCGTCGCGACTGCATTGGTGAGAACAAGCGGCGCCAAGAAAGGGGGATGGAGCACGTGTGCCCCATCCCCCTGTGACAAAACCATGTCGCGATGCGAACTATGTCGCTGCGAGCCTACTCCAGCTCGAATGCGCCGGTGTACAGCTGATAGTACACGCCGCGCTTGGCAATGAGCTCGTCGTGGCTGCCGCGCTCGATGATGCGGCCGTGGTCAAGCACAATGATTGCATCGGAGTTGCGCACGGTGGAAAGGCGGTGCGCAATCACGAACGTGGTGCGCCCGCTCATGAGCGCATCCATGCCCTTCTGCACGATTGCCTCGGTGCGCGTATCGATTGACGACGTTGCCTCGTCCAGAATCATAACCGGCGGGTCGGCCACCGCCGCGCGCGAAATCGAGAGCAGCTGGCGCTGACCCTGGCTCAGGTTGGAGCCGTTGTCGGTCAGCATGGTCTGATAGCCCTCGGGCAGGCGCTGGATGAATCCGTGTGCGCCGGCAAGCTTGGCCGCGGCGATGCACTCCTCGTCGGTAGCGTCGAGCCGGCCAAAGCGAATGTTATCCATTACGGTGCCCGTGAACAGGTTCACATCCTGCAGGACCATGCCCAGCGAGCGACGCAGGTCATCCTTGCGGATCTTGTTGATGTTGATGCCGTCGTAGCGAATCTTGCCGTCGGCGATGTCGTAGAACCGGTTGATCAGGTTGGTGATCGTGGTCTTGCCGGCGCCCGTTGCGCCCACGAACGCGATCTTCTGGCCTGGCTCGGCCCACACGCTCACGTCGTGCAGCACCGTGTGGCCCGGATTGTAGCCAAAGTCAACATGGTTCAGGCGCACGTCGCCCCGCAGCGGCACAAGCTCGGTGGTGCCGTCGTGGTGCGGCCACTTCCAGGCCCAGCGTCCGCTCTTGGTGTCGCTGGTCTCAACGAGCTTGCCATTTGCCATCTTGGTGTTCACGAGCGTCACGTAGCCCTCGTCCTTCTCGGGCTCCACGTCCATCATCTCAAAGATGCGCTCGGCGCCCGCAAGGCCCATGACCACCGCGTTGATCTGCTGCGAGATCTGGCCGATCTGGCCCGCGAACTGCTTGGTCATGTTGAGGAACGGCACCGTTACGGCAATCGAGAACCCAAGGCCCGAAACCGAGAGGTTGGGCACGTTGGCCTCAATAAAGATGCCGCCGGCCAGCGCCACGATGACGTAGATGAGGTTGCCGAGGTTCATGAGAATCGGGCCGAGCGTGTTGGTGTACATGTTGGCGTCGCGCGAGGCGCGGTAGAGCTCCTCGTTGCGCACGTCAAAGTCCTCCTGCGCGGCTTCCTCGTGGCAGAAGACCTTTACGACCTTCTGGCCGTTCATGATCTCCTCCACGTGGCCCTCGACGATGCCGATCTGCTTCTGCTGCGCCACAAAGTTGCGCGCGGAGCGGCTGCCGAGCACCTTGGTCATGTAGGCCATAAACAGCACGCCGGCAACCACCACGATGGCAAGCCACACACTGTAGTACACCATGACGCACACCACGGAGATGCAGGTCACAACGGTCAACGTAATGTTGGGCAGCGACTGGCCGATCATCTGGCGCAGGGCGTCGATGTCGTTGGTGTAGTGGCTCATGATGTCGCCGTGCTGGTGCGTATCAAAAAAGCGGATGGGCAGGTCCTGCATGTGGTCGAACAGCTTCTCGCGGAACTTTTCGAGCGAACCCTGCGTGATGACCGCCATGGTACGCGTGTAGGTGAAGTTAAGGACGAGCGACACCGCATAGACGCACAGCAACGTGACGATGAGCGGCTCGATGCGCTGAGCGGCGGCGACCCAGTCGCCGGTCTTCCAGGTGTCAGTCACGACCTCCAGCGTGCGCTGCATAAACGTGGCGGGCAGGGACGAAAGAATGGCCGAGATAACAATGCAGGCGAGCACCATGGGCAGCAGGCGCGGATAGAACGAGAACAGCGTCTTGATCAGGCGGCCGAGCGTCTTGCCGCGGGCGCCGCGCTTCTTGGGTGCGGGCGGCACCTGGCGCTTGGCCACGTTCTGGCGCTCGTCCTCGGGCTCTTCGGCTGCCGGGGTGTTAACGCCCAGCGTGTTCTTGAACACTTCGGATGCAGCGTTGTTACTCATGTGCGGCACCTCCCTTCATAGTCGAATCTTGCAAAGCGGCATCGGCTACGGGCGCGGCATCATCCGCGGACGTGGCACCGCTTGCGGGGGCATCGATGCTCGGCGTGTTGGCAGCGGGCGCGGCCTCATCCGATGTGCGGTTCTGCTGCTCGTAGGTCTCGCGGTAGAAATCGCAGCTCTTCATGAGCTCGTCGTGCGTTCCCAGGCCCGCGATGTGGCCGTTGTCGAGCACGAGGATGCGGTCGGCGTGCTCAACGGAGCTCGTGCGCTGCGCGATGATGATCTTGGTCGTCTCGGGCAGGTAGCTCGCCAGGCCCTCGCGAATCAGCGCGTCGGTCCTGGTGTCCACGGCGCTCGTGGAGTCGTCGAGAATCAAGACCTTCGGGTGCTTGAGCAGTGCGCGCGCAATGCACAGGCGCTGCTTCTGGCCGCCGGACACGTTGGTGCCGCCCTGCTCAATGTAGGTGTCGTACTTGTGCGGGAAGCCCTGGATGAACTCATCCGCCTGGGCGAGCTCGCAGACCTCCTTGATCTCGTCGTCGGTGGCGTCGGCCTTGCCCCAGCGCAGGTTCTCCTTGATGGTGCCGCTGAACAGCACGTTTTTCTGCAGTACCACAGCCACGTTGTTGCGCAGGAACTCCAGGTCGTAGTCGCGCACGTCCACGCCGCCAACCTTCACGCTGCCCTCGGTCACATCGTACAGACGGCTGATGAGGTTCACGAGCGAGGTCTTGGCGGAGCCGGTGCCGCCCATGATGCCGATGGTCTCGCCGCTCTTGATGTGCAGGTCGATTTCGGCGAGCGCGCGGTGCTCGGCCTTCTCGGAATACTTAAACGTCACGTGGTCAAAGTCGATGGAGCCATCCTTCATCTCGGTGACGGGGTGCTCCGGGTTGGTGATCGTGGGCTTGGTCTCGATGACCTCCACGATACGCTCGGCGCTTTCCTGCGCCATAGTGATCATGGCAAAGACCATCGACACCATCATGAGCGCCATGAGGATCATGAAGCCGTACGTGGTGAGCGCGGAGAGCTGGCCCACGTTAAAGACCGTGCCGCGGCTCGAGATGATGATGTAGCTGCCAAACTGCAGCACCACGACAAACACCGTGTACACGGCGAGGTTCATCATGGGCGTGTTGAGCGCGAGGATCTTCTCGGCGCGGGTAAAGTCGCGGCAGACGTCCTGCGCGGCGGCGCCAAAGCGCGCCTTCTCGTAGTCCTGGCGCACGTAGCTCTTCACGTCGCGCATGCCGGTGACGTTTTCCTCAACGGACTCATTGAGCGCATCGTACTTGTGGAACACCGAGCGGAAAATGGGGTGCACCGTGCGGATGACCTTAAAGAGGCCAAAGCCCAAAAACGGAACGACGAGCACAAAGACGAGCGCCATGGGGCCGGCCATGATGAAGGCCATGATGATGCCGCAGATGAGCAGCATCGGGCAGCGCACGGCGGTGCGGATGATCATCATATAGGCGAGCTGGACGTTGGTGATGTCGGTCGTGAGACGCGTGACGAGCGAGCTCGACGAGAACTGGTCGATGTTCGCGAAGCTGAACGTCTGCACGGCGGCAAAAACGTCGTGGCGCAGGTTCTTGGCGAAGCCGCACGAGGCGATGCTGCACTCAATGCCGGCGCCGATGCCAAAGGCCAGCGAGGCCAGCGCCATGCAGATGAGCACGCCCGCGTAGGGCAGCATCTGGTTAAGGGTAGCGCCCGCTTGGATGGCGTTGATGAGCTGCGCCGTCACAAACGGAATAGCCACCTCCATGACGACCTCGCCCAGCACGATGACCGGCGTCGCGATGGCCGCGCGCTTGTACTCACGGATGCTCGCCATGAGTGTGTTTAACATGCAAGTTCCTCCCAACGTGTGCGAACTTTACTAAGGAGCTCGATGAGCTGGTCTTGCTCCTCGGTAGTGAGGTTGGTAAATGCGTTGCTGCGGAAGTCCTCCCGGGCCTTGATCGCGCGCTGCGCCTGCTGCTCTCCCTCCTGGGTTAGGTGGACAAAGAGCTGCCGGCGATCATGCGGGTCGCGGGTGCGCTCGATGACGCCCGACGTTTCCATCTTGGCAAGAATCTCTGAGAGCGAGCCGGGCTTGAGCTCAAAGCGCATGCCGAGCTCCTGTTGAGACATCTGCCCGCCCATGTAGTGGAGCAGGCAGAGGATGGGCTCGCGTCCAGAGCGTCCGCCGCCGTGAAAATGCAGGTAGTGCCCAAAGAAGCCAAAGCTGCGGATGATGAGGTCCGCGCGCGTGGGCTCCGGTTCTCCGGGGCCATCGTGCGGGGCTGGGGCGTCGGCGTCTGCCGTGCTTACGCTGTGGGCGGCGGCGAGGGCGGCTTGGTGCTCGGCGTTGGCCGCCTCGGGGGCGGCTGCAGAGCGTTGCTCGTCGCCATCTGCGACCTGCGCATTTGATAGAACGGTATCCATGAAGCTATTGCACCTCCTTGAATGGCTAACTTGTTGGTTATTTTTGTGCCGTACTAGTCTACGACTGCTTTATACGATGTCAAGGTACCAAAACGAAGCTTTACAGGTACCAAACAATTGACCCGTCAATAATTGGGAATTGGGTGCTATTCGTCCGCTGACCGTGTTTACCGGTACGCACCATGCGGTGCGCGCCATCGTGGCCCAGCAGCTCGCAACCTATGGCTACACCACCATTGGCGCCATGAACTACATGAGCACCATGGCTCAGGCCGCGGCGCCGCTCGCTGACGATGCCACGATTGCTCCGGCTGATGGCACCCCCGATGCTGAACATACGGTGCGCCAGGGCGAGGCTGCTGCCACGCTGAGCGCTTCCGGCGTGGTGCCGCTTGCCGTTGAGGTTGCCAATCCAGACGTGTTCCCCGAGTCCAACAAGCCGGTTGTTGCCGCGGGCGACGCTGTGCTGCAGGGTATCGAGCGCGCGTAAGCAACAGCGGGTGCGCGCGAACCGGGCTTGGCGCGCACCCGTAGTACCATGGGCGCAGATTGTGCACCTACGCCCCGGAATGGTTCTATCTATGAAAGGACGGTCATGATGCGACTGATTTCCGTAGCTGATTATGAAGAGATGAGCCAGGCTGGCGCTTCCATGCTGCTGGGTGCTATGTATGGAGAGGGGCGCGTAAACCTTTCCATTACGGGCGGGTCAACGCCGCGGCGCATGTACGAGCTGCTTGTTCCGCAGGTTGCGGGCAAGAAGCAGTTCTCAAACGTGCATTTTTACAACTTTGACGAGATTCCGTATCGTGCGGAGGACCGCGAGGGCGTAACGATTTCTGGCTTGCGCGAGCGGTTGGTCGATGAGTTTGAAAACGGCATGGCTGACGTGCCGGATTATTACATCACCATGGGGCCGCGGTCTATTATGGCGGCGCGCGAGCTGGTGATGATCGCGTCGGGCGAGAAGAAGGCCAAGGCCGTTGCCAAGCTGCTTTCGGGCGAGGTGACCGAGGAGTGGCCGGCTACGGTGCTCACCCTGCACCCGCATTTCACCCTCATTGCCGACGAGGCCGCGCTGAGTCTCGCTTCCTAGTTGCGAAACGATCAGGCCGATCTGAATGATGTCAAGCGGGCCGGTGGTGTCTTTGGGTGCCGCCGGCCCGCTTGTGTCGTTGGCTCTAAAGAACGTTGCGGGCGGCGCTCTGGTTCTGTTTTGATAACTGAGTGATAACTGAAAGGCAACTGAAAACGGTTGGTCCAGTCTATAAAAACCGCAGGTAGATGGATTGCATGTGGTAAAGGTGGCAGCTAAGAGGCGGCGATTTGTGATTCTGCGGCAACTAAAACCGCGCTTGCGCGGGGATATGATAGGGCGGACCGGACTTGTTTAATCGGTTATATTCTTTTGTCTGCCGATGAGTAAGGGGGAGGGGTCAAGATGGGCGAGGACCACGTGTTGCCAGTCCCGGAGTTGCTTGCGGCGGCACAGGCATACTTTGCGGAGCACGCCGATCGCAGGGAGTTTGTGCTCTATACCGAGGCATTGCGGCTGGGGCGCGCCGACGTGCTGTTTGCCGGTTCCGCGGGCGTGCTTATGCATTTGCACCATACCAACAATTACCTGGTTGCCGCGTTGGGCGAGCGGGGTGCGCGCACGGTTTTGGCTGCGCTGCCGCCAAAGAAGAAGGCAGTCTGCTGTGCTGCCTCTACGACCGCTCAAGCGACCCCCGCGCCTGCCGCTCCCGCAGCGTCTCGCGTATTCATGTTTTCCGACGAGCGCATCGCCCGCGCGGTTGGTTTTGATGGCGACCATTGCGAGCCCTACTACTTTTATATATATGAGCACGCGGAGCCGCTGCCGCTTGAGGGCGGCCTGACCATCAAGCCGCTCACCATCGCCGATGTTCCGGTGGTTGAGGAGCACTACACACTGCTCTCACCGGCAGAAATTCGCCGTCACGTGGCCGACGGCTGGGTGTGGGGCGGCTACAACGAGCAGGACGAGCTCGTGGGCTTTATTGGCGAGCACGACGAGGCCTCGATGGGCATGCTCGAGGTGTTCCCGCAGTATCGGCGCCACGGCTACGCGCGCGAGCTGCAGTGCGCGTCCATCAACCGCCTGCTCGCCGCCGGCCGCACTCCCTATAGCCAAGTTGCCCTTGGTAACGTGGCCAGCAGGGCGCTCCAACGCAGCACTAACATGACGCAAGTCTCCACCATCCACGCCTGGTGCTGGGAGTAACGGGCCAATCGAGGGTTGTCCTCCATGCGCGCAGCCTCCGTTGCGTGCAGTCCCACTGTGCGTAGTCCCAATGTATACAGCCTTCAGTGTGTGCAGCTTCATTGCGGGCAGCGGCCCCGCTGCACACAGCAAGCAATGACAAGACGGCCCGTCGTAACTCCACCCCAGAATGGCCCACGGGCCCTTTACGGCACCGACGCGCGCGCTGGGCGAAAACAGGGTTAGAGCCCCGCCCGTGAGGGGTAGGCTCGATAACAGCGTATGAATCGGCGCGCGCTGCTAACCGGATGACTCGGCCGCTTTGCTCCGCGCGCCATAAGGTAAGGAGGCTCTCATGGGTGCGCCCAAAACCGGCAACGTGAGGAACGTGGTTCTCGTAGGCCAAGGCGGGGTGGGCAAGACCTCGCTCGCGGAGGCCATGCTCCACCTTTCTGGTAAGACTGCCCGCCTGGGCGGTCACGCTGGCACCAAGCCCACGCTCGATTACGATGCCGAGGAGGTCAAGCGCGAGTTTTCGATTTCGACCTCCATCGCGCCGATCGACTGGAAAGACGTGCGCATCAACGTACTCGATGCGCCGTGCTACCCCGATTTTATTGGCGACGCCTATGCGGCTATGAGCGTTTGCGAAACGGCGCTCTTTGTGGTTGACGCCGCCGAGGGTCCGCAGTCCACCACCGTGAAGCTGTGGTATGCGGCCGAGGACCTGCGCTTGGCGCGCGCCGTGTTTATCAATCGCATCGACAAGGAAAATGCCGATTACAACGCCTGCATGAAGGCCCTGCGCGACCGCTTTGGCATGCGCCTGGGCGCCGTGACCCTGCCGTGGGGCACGGGCGACGACTTTGAGGGTGTTATTGACATCGTGCGCATGAAGGCGCGCCACTGCGAGGGGACGACCCAAACCGAATACGACATTCCCGAGGAGTACCGCGAGGCCGCCGAGGCCGCGCGCGAGCAGCTGTGCGAAGCCGTGGCCGAGGCCGACGACGACCTCATGATGAAGTACCTCGATGGCGAGCCCCTCACCCAGGATGAGATCGAGGGCCTGCTCTCCGAGGCCATTGCCAAGCGTCTGTTCGTGCCCGTGTTTGTGGGCTCCTGCACCAAGGAGCTCGGCGTGCACTCCGTCATGGATGATATTGCCACGTACTTCCCGAGCCCCACGGACTACGGCGAGATGCCGCTCGTGGACGGCGGCACGCTCAAGATCTCGGCCGAGGATGACCGCCCCGTTGCCTTTGTCTTTAAGACCCTGAACGACCCGCAGCAGGGCCGCATCAGCTTCCTCAAGGTGCTCACCGGCACGCTCACGCCGGGTATCGAGCTCGTAAACGCGCGCACGCGCAAGAGCGAGCGCATCGCTCACCTGTACGTGATGTGCGGCCGCGAGCAGACCGAGGTGGGCAAGGCCGAGGCCGGCGACATCATCGTGACCACCAAGATCGCGGCGGACACGGGCGATACGCTCAGCGTGACCGGCAAGGTCGAAGCCGCGGCGTTCCAGTTCCCCAACAGCCAGTACCGCATTGCCATCGAGGCCGAGAACCGCTCCGACGAGGACAAGCTCTACACGTTTATCGATCGCGCATGCGAGGCCGACCCGACCATGAAGATCGAGCGCGACGAGGAGACCGGCCAGACGATCATCTCCGCCGTGGGCGAGGCCCAGGTGAGCGTGCTGCTCAACCGCCTGGAGGAGCGCACTAAGGTCTCGGCGCACATCGTGCCGATCAAGATTCCGTATCGCGAGACCATCCGCCGCGTGGCGAGCGCCCAGGGCCGTCACAAGAAGCAAACCGGCGGCGCCGGCCAGTTTGGCGACTGCTGGCTGCGCGTCGAGCCGCTGCTTGACGGTACCGACTACGAGTTTGTGGACGAGGTCGTGGGCGGCCGCATTCCGCGCGCGCTCATCCCCGCCGTGGACAAGGGCGTGCAGGAGACCATGAAGGAGGGCGTGATCGCGGGCTACCCGCTCACGGGCATTCGCGTGGCAGTGTACGACGGCTCGTATCATCCGGTCGATTCCAACGAGATGGCGTTCCGCGCAGCGGCGCGCATCGCGCTCAAGAAGGCGTGCGCCGAAGCCGACCCGGTGGTGCTCGAGCCTATGGAGAACATCACGGTCACCATCCCCGAGAGCTACGCGGGCGCGGTGATGGGCGACGTGTCCGGCTCGCGCGGCCGCGTGACCGGCATGGATACCGACGAGCACGGCAACACGGTGGTTACGGCTACGGTGCCCTATGCCGAGCTCACTGACTACGCGACCCGCCTGCGCTCCATCACGCGCGGCACGGGCGACTTTACCATGGAGCCCGCCGGCTACGAGCAAGTGCCGTACGACGTGCAGAAGCACCTGGTTGAGTTCTACGAGGAGAGCCGCGCCCAGGGCCGGTAACGCGCATGCGCACGGGACGGTTGGCCACCAATTTGTCCCGGTGATGCGATGGATTGGGCAACCCCGCCCGGCGAGCCTGCTTCTCGCCGTATGATGGGTGGTACCGCAAAGCGCCGCGGGAGGCGACTCGCCCGCGGCGCTTTGTTGGGTGGCGAGCATGGTGGCTCGGGTGGTGCGCGGCATGGTGCCGGTGCGGGCGCTCGGCCGCATGCTTTGCCGCAAGATGTTTAGTGAAATTGGTACGACAGGAGGGCATATGGCACAGGTGAATCTTAAGCACGGCGAGCTTGCGGCAGCAGTTGACACGATGGGCGCTCAGCTTTGCAGCTTGGCGCTGGCGGGCAACGAGTACCTTTGGCAGGCTGACCCTGCAATCTGGGGCAAGCACGCGCCGATTTTGTTCCCCATCGTGGGGTCTATCCGCGACAACAAGGCCGAGTCGGCGCAGGGTCCGGTAACGCTGGGACGCCATGGCCTCGCGCGCGATTATGAGCACACCGTGGTGGCGCAGTCCGACGACTCCGTGACCTTTGAGCTCACGGATTCCGAGGCCACGCGTGCCGCGTATCCGTACGCCTTTAAGCTCAACATGACCTACGCGCTTACCGGTCCGGCGAGCTTGACGCAGACCTTCCGCGTGGAGAACACCGGTGACGTTGACCTGCCGTTTTCGGTGGGCGGGCACCCTGCGTTCAACGTGCCGATGCCGGGCACCGAAGGCGAGTCGTTTGACGACTACGAGCTGGCGTTTACCGACCCGTGGTGCTGCGTGGCTCCCAAGATCTGCGACGGCGGGCTGCTCACGTACCGCACGGCCGAGATGATTCTTGACCACGACGACGTGCTGCCCATTACGCGCGAGCTCTTTGACGCGGACGCCGTGATGCTCAGCAACGTGCCCAACAACACACTGACGTTGCGGAGCCGCGTGTCGGGCCACGGCGTTAAGATTGACTTCCCCGGGTTCAAGTACATTGGCGTGTGGAGCGCCAAGGGCGACGCGCCGTTTGTGGCGCTCGAGCCTTGGACCGGCCATGCAACGCTGGACACCGAGGACAACGTGTTTGAACACAAGCGCAACATCATCATCCTTGAGCCGGGCGCGGTGGACGAGCGCTCGTTTACGGTGACGCTGCTGTAGCAAATCATCTTGCCCGTCTAACAACGTTGCAGTTTTTGGGCATGCGGTGAGGGGTCGGTCGAGTAGAGGGCCCTAGCCATTGAAACTCACCTGCGGTTTCTTTGGCCGGGATGAGCGCTCTGCCCGACGGCCCCTCATGTGCGTGCCCAAACGTTGCAAAATGGGTACCATGAGCCCATATGACATTGTGCGTAGGGGCGCGCGAGGCTGCCGGCGTAGGCCGGCGCGCTGATGTGTGGCGCCATACGAGGAAAGGCGTATCGTGCTCGAGCTCAAAGGCATTACGAAAGATTACCCGTCGGGTGATTCGGTTGTTCATGCGCTTAAGGGCATTTCGGTTACCTTCCGCGATCAGGAGTTTGTGAGTATTCTTGGCCAGTCGGGCTGCGGCAAAACCACGCTGCTCAACATCATTGGCGGCCTTGACCAGTACACGCGCGGCGACTTGGTCATCAATGGGCGCTCTACCAAGAGCTACCTTGATCGCGATTGGGATACGTACCGCAACCACAGCGTGGGCTTTGTGTTTCAGAGCTATAACCTTATCCCGCACCAGAGCGTGCTCTCCAACGTCGAGATGGCGCTCGTGCTGTCCGGCACGCCCAAGGCCGAGCGCCGTCGCCGCGCCGAGGAAGCGCTCCGTCGCGTAGGCCTGGGCGATCACCTGCGTAAGCGCCCCAACCAGCTTTCGGGCGGGCAGATGCAGCGCGTGGCCATCGCGCGCGCTATCGTAAACGACCCCGAGATCATCCTCGCCGACGAACCCACGGGTGCGCTCGATACCGAGACCTCCGTCGAGGTCATGGAGATCCTAAAAGAGCTCAGCCGCGACCGCCTTGTGATCATGGTCACGCACAACCCGCAGCTTGCGGAGGAGTATTCGGACCGCATCGTGCGCATTCAGGACGGTCTCATTACGAGCGACTCCGACCCGGTTGACCCTGAGCACGAGCGACTCACGCCCGAACAGGTGCAGGCACATGCTGTGGCTGACGCGCGCAAAGGCAAGCGCTCGATGAGCTTCCGTTCGGCACTCAGCCTTTCGTTCAACAACCTCATGACCAAGAAGGGCCGCACATTCCTTACGGCGTTTGCCGGCTCGATTGGCATCATCGGCATCGCGCTCATCCTCTCGCTGTCGAGTGGCACGCAGGACTACATCAAGGACACCGAGGAATCTACGATGGGCAGCTATCCGCTGACCATCAACCAGACCACCATGGACATGTCGAGCATGATGAGCTCCATGATGGGCACGGCCGAAAGCCAAGAAAAGAGCGCGCCCAAGGGCGACGTGACCTCGCGGAACATCATCACCAACATGGTTTCGGGCATTGCGGGCGGCGCGACCGAGAACGATATGAAGGCCATCAAGGCGTGGCTCGACTCCAACCCCGGTGACATCGACAGCCTGACCACGACCATCAAATACTCGTACAACACGCCGCTCAACGTGTACGCGAGCGACACGTCCGACGGCGTGGTGCAGGTCAACCCCGAGACCACCATGGAATCGCTCGGCATTTCGATGGGCGAGACCCAGACCGAGATGTTGAGCTCCATGGGCTCGAGCTACGACGTGTTCTACGAGCTCGCTCCGGATCGCGATGCGTGGAGCTCGGACTTTACCCTCGTGGCCGGCAAGCTGCCCAAGAGGTGGAACGACGTGCTCATCTACGTGGACAAAGACGGGCGCATTTCGGACTATACGCTCTACACGCTGGGGTTGCTGGACCAATCGGAGCTCCGCGGCATGATGAGCGACGTTATTGCGGGCAAGAAGCCGCAGGTACACGACCCAACCTCGTACTCCTACGACGACCTGATGGGCCTGACCTTCAAGGTGCTGCCGCAAAGCGCGCTGTACCAGAAGCAATCGGACGGCACCTGGGCCGACATGAGCGACGACGCGAGCTTTATGCGCAAGGCGGTGAACAACGCCGAGGAGCTGCACGTGGTGGGCGTGGTCAAGGCCACGGATGACAGCGCGCTTTCTAACTGGGGCATGGTGCTCTATACGCCTGAGCTCACCGAGCACCTGATCGATGAGGTCAATAAGAGCGACGTGGTTGCGGCTCAGGAGACGAGCCCCGCGACCGACATCTTTACCGGGCTGCCGTTTGAGGACACGACGGTGAACCTCACCATGGATGCCATCGAGACCATGATTGACCAGATGCCGAGCGACCAGGGCAAGCAGCTGCGCTCCTACATCGACGGGCTGCGCGAGGATGGGCTCTCGGACGACGAGATTGCCGCGGCATTCAGTCGGCAGATGAGCGAGCAGACCGACAACGCTACGTACGACGGCAACCTTGAGACGCTGGGCGTGTGCAATTTGGACGAGCCGAGCATGATCAGCATCTACCCCGTTGACTTTGAGGCAAAAGAGCAGGTCGATGAGCTCATCGACGACTACAACGAGCAGATTCGCGCGTCCGGCGAGGGCACGGAGATTCAATACACCGACATGGTGGGCATGCTGATGTCGAGCGTGACGGATATCGTGAGCGCGCTGACGTACATTCTCATCGCGTTTGTGGCTATCTCGCTGGTGGTGAGCTCCATCATGATCGGCATCATCACGTACATCAGCGTGCTCGAGCGCACCAAGGAGATCGGTATCCTGCGCGCAATCGGCGCGAGCAAAAAGGACGTGAGTCGCATCTTTACCGCGGAGACGTTCATCATTGGCCTGGTCTCGGGCGTGCTGGGCATTGTGATTACCGTGCTGCTGGACGTCCCGGTAAACATGATCATCTACCAGATTGCCGGGGTCGAGAACTTGGCCGGCGTGCCGGCGGGCGCAGGTGCGGTGCTCGTGCTGATCTCGGTCCTGCTGTCGTTTATCGCGGGTCTGGCCCCGAGCCGCATGGCGGCAAAGAAGGACCCCGTCACCGCCCTTCGCACCGAATAGTTCCCGTGCGGGGACATGTTTGAATTGACCGTTTGACCAAATGGGGGGCGCACAGTCTTGAACTGTGCGCCCCGCTGCTTAATCTGAGATTTTGGAGAGAAACGCTCGCGTGCGCTCGGCCTGCGGATGGTCGATTACCTGCTCGGCCGGACCCTGCTCCGCAATGGTCCCGCCATCCATAAAGATGACGCGGTCGGCCACCTCGCGCGCGAAGGTCATCTCGTGCGTAACGATCACCATGGTCATGTGATCGGCGGCAAGTCCCTTAATGACCTGCAAGACCTCGCTCGTCAGCTCGGGGTCGAGCGCGCTCGTGGGCTCGTCAAAGTACAGCACGTCGGGGTCCATGGCGAGCGCGCGGGCAATGCTCACACGCTGCTGCTGCCCGCCGGAAAGCTCGCACGGCACCTTGCTCTCGCATCCTGCAAGTCCCATGCGTTTGATGAGGGCCCTCGCCTGCGTCTCAACCTCCGCGCGGTCACGCTTTTGCACGCGCACGGGGGCATCGGTGATGTTGCGCATAACGGTGAAGTGCGGAAACAGGTTGTAGTTCTGAAACACAAGACCAAAGCGCGTGCGCGCTTGGCGCAGCGTGTCGCCCTTAGCGTATACGGCGCGGCCTCCCTCGTTGCGCGCCACGACCAGATCGCCGTAGGCAAGGGACCCGCCGTCGAGCGTCTCGAGCAGCGTGGCGCAACGGAGCAGCGTTGACTTTCCGCCGCCAGAAGGGCCAATAATCGCGACGACTTCCCCCGGATTGACCTCAAGCGAGATGTCGCGCAGCACCTCGTTAGCGCCAAACGCCTTGCGCGCGTGCTCGATCAAAACGACCGGCGTGGATGTGGATTCCATGGCATGCCCCCGGAGCTAGTCGTGGTAGTAGCTGAGCTTGCGCTCGGCCGCGTTGAGCAAGAGCTCAATGATGAAGTTAAAGACCCAGTAAAACGCCGCGGCAATGGCAAACGGCATCATGCTCACCTGCGATGCCACCAGGGCGCGCGCGGTGCTGAACATTTCGAGCACGCCAATGGAGAACGCAAGCGAGGTGTCCTTAACGAGCGTGATGATTTCGTTGCCCATGGCAGGCAGAATGCGCTTGACCACCTGGGGCAGCACGATGACCGCAAACGTTTGCACACGCGAATAGCCCAGCACCTCGGCCGCCTCGTATTGGCCGCGCGGGATCGATTGAATACCCGAGCGGTAGATTTCGGCAAAATACGCAGCGTAGTTAATGATGAATGCGGCGATGGTTGCGTACCACTTGGAATCGGGCGAGAGCTGGATGCCAAACACGTAGTACGGGGCAAAGTAGATGGCAAACATCTGCAGCATAAGCGGGGTGCCGCGCATGACTGAGATGTAGAGCCGCGTGATGAGCCGCACAGGCCCCAACCGGCTCATGCGCAAGAGCGCGACGACAATGCCCAGCGGGATGGCCCCGATGAGCGTGAAGGCGAATATTTGCAGGCTCACGAGGAAGCCCTCGAAGAGCATCTGCGTCATGGTGAGGAGGCTCATGGCTGCTGATTCCTAGGATTACTTAAGGACCCAGTTATCAAACGACAGGCCGTAGTCGGCGTACTTGTCGCACAGCTTCTTGACGGTGCCGTCGTTGTACAGGTCGCGCAGGGCGCTGGTTACGGTCTTGGCCGTGGCGGTGTCGCCCTTCTTGAAGCCCACGGCGTAGTGCTCAGACGAAAGGGGCTTGTCAAGCTGGGTGTAGGCGTCGGGGTTGGCCGAGAGCTGGTACTGGGCAATGGAGAGGTCACATGCCACAGCATCAACGGCACCCGACTGGAGCTGCATGAACGCCGTGTTGTAGTCGCCGATGGTGTCGAGCGAGGCAAAGGTGCTGGCCACGTCCTTCTGGTCGCCCTGCAGCACGTCGAGCGCGGCGGAGTCGGTCTGCGTGATCACGGCCTTGCCGGCCAGGCCCGCATAATCGGTGATGCCGCTGTCGGCGCGCACGACGATGACCTGCTCGTTAAGCATGTAGGGCTCGGAGAAGGTGTAGTCGTTCTCGCGGCCCTCCATGGTAAAGCCGTTCCAGATGCAGTTGATGACGCCAGAGCTCAGCAGCGAGTCTTTGGCGTCCCAGTCGATGGCCTCGTACTGGCATTCCCAGCCCTCGTTCTTGCAGACGGCGGAAGCAAGGTCAAGGTCAAAGCCGGTGTAGTTGCCGTCGTCGTCCACAAAGCCGTAGGGCGGGTAGGACTGGTCAAAACCCACGATGAGGGTGCCCGTGGCGGTGGCGCTTGCGTCTTTAGACGAGCTGGCGGCGGCAGAGCCGGCCTGCGAGCCGGAGCTCGCGTTGTTGTCGCTGTTGCCCGAGCAGCCCGCGAGCGCCGCGGCGCCCAGCAGCGCACCCGCGCCCGTAAGCAGTTGGCGGCGGTTAACCATAAACGATACTGACATGCGATCCTTCTCCCCGTAACAGGTGTTTGCTTAAAGGCGTGCAAATACTTTACTTAACTAAAGTATACGAACAAAACGCGTAAACTGTACCGTTATCTGGGCGTCGTTGCAAGGGGTGTGTTGGTGCCGGGCGCGAGCGGTTTGGCAGCGGAGTACGCCGGGCCGGGCCGTCATGTTGGGTGGCGGCGGGCCCCGGGCCGTGCGGCCGTTACGGTGCGGTGGCAGGTCCGAGGGTACGACGCGGCCCGCGGGGCGGGTTTATTCCCTGCTGCCAATCGACGAATATCGTTAAAACTGAATAAACTTGGCCCGTTCGACCAAAATAGCGCAAATTTCTTGATTTGATAGTATCTCACATGTCGATTGTGCCGGCAGTGCAGGGTGCGCCACCGTGCGGGTGCGCCACGCCGGTTGCAGGGGAAGGGGCTTACATGAACGTACGCACTGCGCTTAAAAAGCTCGCGGGGGGAGGTATGCTTTTTGCCGCGCTGCTCATGGCAACGCCGCTCGACGCACTCGCCTGCACCCAGATTTACGTGGGCAAAGACCTTACGGAGACGGGCGATACCTATGTGGGGCGCTCTGAGGATTTCTCATCGCGCTATGCCAAGTTCTTTGGCGTGCAGGAGCCGATGACTAACCCGCGGTACACCTCGGACGAGTCGGGCTTTGACTATACGTTCAAGGGCACCACATACCGGTACACGTATGTCCGCGACTCGGTGTTTGAGTGGGGCGGCGGTTCGCCGGCGCCGTACTCCGAGGCGGGCACCAACGAAAAGGGCGTGTCGGTATCGGCGACCGAAACCACGAACATGAACTCCGCCATCAAGGCAGTGGATCCCACGAACAGGGATACGGGCATTGGTGAGTTCAACATCGCCGATGTGGTTTTGGGCCAGGCGGACTCTGCACGCGATGGCGTTGAACTGCTTGGTTCGATTATCGACGAGTACGGTTCGTGCGAGTGCAACCAGATCATTATCGCCGACAGCTCGGAGACCTGGATCTTCATGCAGCTTTCCGGCTCGCAGTGGATGGCCATCAAGATGCCGGACGACGTGGTCTCGGTCAATCCTAACCTGGGCGACCTGCAGTTTAAGGTCAATTTGGACGACAAGTCCGAGTGCCTGCATTCGGCTGATATCGAGAAGGTCGCGCAAGAGGCCGGTAGCTATGTTGCCTATAGCGACGGCACGATGAACGTGGCTAAGAGCTATGGTCGCGCGACGGGCGGCAGCCCGCGGTATATCCAGGGCCATCTGTATTATGGCGACGACATGCAGGAAGGCGAGGATTACACCGTTTCGAACGGAAGCGTGTCGAGCATCGCCGACTTGCAGCTTATGTTTACGCCCAGCCAGTCGAGCAAAGTGACGCTTACGCAGGCACTTCGCGCATATGCTGCACGCGGCGAGCAGTCGGACAGCCCGGCGGTCAACGCCAATCTGGGCGCAAGCGGAGCCATTGGCAGCCAGAGCACGACCGAGACCACGATGTTCCAGATTCGCTCGGGGCTCTCGTCCGACATCGCAACCGTTGAGTGGGTGGCGCTTTCCCCGGCAGAGTTCAATGTGTTCCTGCCAGCGTATGGTGCGCTTTTGACCAAGGTGGACGAGTCGTACTATCCGGACTTCAGCACAACGGACATTTCGCACAACAATGCTGACGCCACCGAAGGCGGCGAGGGCACGGTGCTCGACTTCATCTTCATGGACATCAACACCATCGCCAACAAGCACCGCGACTCCATGGCATCGGGTGTGCGCGCGTACCTGGATGCGGTGCAGCAGGAGATCGTTGACCAGCAGGAGGTCGTCGACCAGTTGATGCAGAGCACGCCGGCTGGCTCCGCGCGCACCGAGCTCGCGAACAAGGCATTCCAGGCGGAGTCCAGCGCGCTGTATATCAAGGCGAGCGCGCTCCTCGCCGAGATGCGCAGCTATGTGAAGGAGGGCGATAGCTCCGAGCCGTTTGTGCCGAGCGACTATGATGCTGACGGCGCATCGCTCAAGACGCCGCTGGTGGTTGCGGACGTGCTGTCTGCGCCGAGCATTACTTCACAGCCCGCGTCGGCGAGCTACACCAAGGGCGCAAAGGCTACGGCCCTGACGGTGACCGCCGAGGCTGCCTACGATGCGGATGCCCTTGCCTATCAGTGGTATGTGGCGAACGGTTCCGTTACGCCGGATAGCAAGCTGACCGGCTTTACGAAGGTGGACGGCGCAACCAAGGCGACCTATACGCCGAGCACCACGACGGTGGGCAGCAAGACGTATGTGGTCGAGGTTACCAATGCGGCGGGGCTTTCGACCACGTCCGAGCCTGCGGTAATTGCCGTTAAGGCTGCTGCGAGTGGCGGCAAGAACCCGAGCGACTCGGGTTCGGACGACACGACGGGCACCAAGAAGCCAACGGGCCCAGAGGATCTGACGGATATCAAAAAGCCCACGGGCCCCAAGAAGCCGGTAAGCACCGTTACCACGGCCAAGCCTGCGGCCGGCACCATGCCTGCGACGGGCGACGTGTCCTTTGAGTTGGTGGCTGCAGCCGCCGTTGCGGGTGTCGTGCTGGTAGGCGCCGGTGTGGCAACGCGTCGTCGCGCGCGTAAGTAGCGAGCGTCGTATCGTGGTGTTCGTTCCCGCATTTTGTCGTTAGCGGAAGGCGTGCCTCAGGGTCCAAGTGGCTCTGGGGCGCGTTTTTGGTCTATGTGCCGAGGCCCGGCACATGACAAACTCGCGAACACGCAGCTCGTGGCGCGCGCACGTCGCGGGCTATGCCTATAATATGCAGGTACTTGCGAGCTAACCTAAAGGGGATTTCCATGCCTCAGGCATCTGAAACTGCTGCCCGTTCGATTGCTACTGCCAGCCCGGTCAAAATCCCATCCAGCGACACCCTCCACGAGGAGTGCGGAGTATTTGGCGTGTGGGCGCCAGGCCTCGACGTGGCGCGCCTCACCTATTTTGGCCTCAAAGCCCTGCAGCACCGCGGCCAGGAATCCGCGGGCATTGCGGTGGGCGATGGCGGTACCGTCATGGTGCGCAAGGATCTCGGCCTGCTTGACCAGGTGTTTTCGGATGCCGACCTCAGCTCGCTCACGGGCGACCTGGCCATTGGCCACGTGCGCTACGGCACGGCGGGCGCCAAGAGCTGGGAATCCGCTCAGCCGCACCTCTCCACCATCAACGACGTGATCATTGCGCTCGCGCATAACGGCACCCTCGTCAATACGGACGAGCTGCGTCGCCAGCTCATTGACCTGGGCGTTTCGTTTATGTCGAGCTCCGACTCCGAGGTCGCCACGCGCCTGATTGGCTACTTTACCCAGCGCACGAGCCACCTGCGCGAGGGCATTCGCAAAACCATGGAGCTCGTGCGCGGCGGCTATGCCATGACGCTCATCAACGAGCATGCGCTGTATGCGTTCCGCGACCCGTTTGGCATCCGCCCGCTCGTCTTGGGCCGTTTGCCCCAGCAGGGCGATGCGGCGGAGGATGCTCCCACGGCTGACGGCACGCAGACCGCTGGCTGGGTGGTGGCGTCCGAGACCTGTGCGCTCGACATTGTGGGTGCCGAGTATGTGCGCGACATCCGGCCCGGCGAGATTCTGCGCGTGAGCGAGGAGGGCGTTATCTCTGAACAGGGTGTTCCGGCAGAGCATGAGTCGGCCGAGTGCATCTTTGAGCAAGTGTACTTTGCGCGCCCCGACTCCATTATGGCGGGCAAGTCGGTGTACGCGTGCCGCTATGACATGGGTCGCCGGCTTGCGCACGAGGCGCCTGTGGATGCCGACATGGTCATTGGCGTGCCCGACAGTGGGCTGCCGCCGGCGGAGGGCTTTGCGCACGAAAGCGGCATTCCCTTTGGCGAGGGCCTCATCAAAAACCGCTACGTGGCGCGCACGTTTATTCAGCCCACGCAGGAACTGCGCGCCATGGGCGTGCGTATGAAGCTCAACCCGCTGCGCGACAACATCGCGGGCAAGCGTCTGGTGGTGATTGACGACTCCATTGTGCGCGGAACCACGATGGTGCAGCTGGTTAAGATGCTGCGCCAGGCGGGTGCGGCCGAGGTGCACGTGCGCATCAACAGCCCCGAGGTTGAGTGGCCGTGCTTCTATGGCATCGATACCGGGGTGCAAAAGCAGCTGATCAGCGCCAACAAGAGCGTGGACGAGATCTGCGAATACATCGGCGCTGACTCGCTGGCGTTCCTGTCGGTCCAGGGCCTGCTGAGCTGCCTGCCGCAACGCGGCTACTGCACCGCGTGCTTTACGGGCGTGTACCCGGTGGCCATTCCGCCGAGCTTTGGGCGCGACAAGTTTATGGAAGGTTACGACCCCTGCAACCTCACGCAGCCGGTGGACATTAGCGACGACGCGGTGACAGCTATGGACCGCGACAAGAGCTGGGAGGCCGAGCACGCGGCGGAGTAGGCGAGCTGGCCAGGCCATAAACGCGCTGGCATGGGACGTTGCCGCATCGTTGACGACCATACAACCGGTGCGCCCGGGGTGCGCTGGTGATCGCGGCTGATGGCGGCCGCGTTGCTCGATTACGCACATACCAAACGCGAGGTGTGTTATGTCTGCATATGAGGGTAAGCGATTCAAGCCAAAAGCTGGTGGGAGCGCCGGTTCTGTGCCCGCCGCCCGGTATACAGCGGCTCCGGGTGCCGGGGCTCGCGGCGCGGGTGCGGCTGGCTCGGGCTCGCACTTTGCGGCACGGCCCGCGGCGCATGTAACGCCGAACGCCACGCGGCCGGATCCCTCCGCCACGCGGTTATATCCTGCGGCAACGGGCGTGCAGCCGGCGGCCCATCCGCACGCCGCTACAGGTGCACGCTCGTCCTCCTATGCTCGCTCGAACAACGGCTACGGCAGCGCGGCGGGCGGCCCCACGCCTCCCCGGCGCGGGCGCAAGCGCAGCATACTCTCCTACGCGCTCATTGGCGTGGGCGTGATTTTGCTGCTTGTTGCGGCCGGTATTTTTGTGTGGGCGCAGCTGGGCTACCGCCAGGCGGCTCAGGCATACGAGGACCTTACCCAGTACGTGCAGATCGACGACTCCAAGGGCTCCAGCAATAGCGGCATTCCCGTGGTGGATTGGGATGCGCTCAAGCAGCAAAACGAGGACATTGTTGCCTGGATTTACGTGCCGGGCACCGAGATCAGCTACCCCGTGCTGCAGGGCGCAACCAACGACCAGTACCTGCGCACGCTGCCGGACGGCACGGCCAACAATTCGGGCAGCATCATGCTCGACTGCGACCAAACCGCGCCGGGCATGGTGGACCAGCAGACCACCGTGTACGGCCACCACATGAACGACAGCTCGATGTTCAACATCATCGAGAAGACGCTCGACCAAAAGACCTTCAACACCATTAGCGTGGTGTACTACCTCACGCCCGAGACCACCTATACGCTTACGCCGCTCTTTACCGCGCGCGTGCCCGACACATACGTGAACGCACGGCAGGCCAATTTTGAGAGCGAGGATGCACTGCAGAAATACCTGACGGACCTGCGGGGCTACGCGCGGGCCGAGGCGGACGACGTGGATGAACGCTTGCCCAAGACCGACCAGGTGCTGGCGCTCGTAACCTGTAGCGGCATGGCGCCTGCGGACCACCGCGCCGTGATGATTTGCACGATTGCCAACAAAACTCCGGCAGCGAGCGCTGCGGCAGCCAACGCTTAGCGCTTTGCCCCGCGTATCCTGCTATGATGGCACATACACCGCAGTTGGCTGTTCTCTTTGGAAAGGACCGCGCATGAGCGAGAACCCCAAGCACATCACCTATGAAGATGCCGGCGTAGACACAGCCGAGGGAGGTCGCGCGGTCGACGCCATCAAGCAGATGGTCGCCGCTACCAACCGTCCCGAGGTCATTGGCGGCATCGGCGGGTTTGGCGGGCTGTTCTCGGCCGCCGCGCTCAAAACCATGGAGGACCCCATCCTCATCAGCGGTACCGACGGCGTGGGCACCAAGCTGGTGCTGGCGCAGCTGCTCGACCGCCACGAGACGGTGGGTCAGGACTTGGTTGCCATGTGCGTCAACGATATCTTGGCAAGCGGTGCCGAGCCGCTGTTTTTCCTGGATTATGTGGCCATTGGCCATATTGAGGCCGAGCACATGGCGCAGATTGTCAAGGGCGTGGCCGACGGCTGCAAGCTGGCCGGTTGCGCGCTCGTGGGTGGCGAGATGGCCGAGCATCCCGGCGTCATGCGCCCGGACGACTACGACTTGGCGGGCTTTACCGTGGGCGTGGTCGACCGGCCCAAGATGCTCGATCCGGCCAACGTGCGCCCTGGCGATGTGATCATTGGCCTGCCGAGTACGGGTGTGCATTCCAACGGTTATTCGCTGGTGCGCCGCGTGATTGGCGTGGACGGTGTGGTGCCGGGGACGCCCGAGGCCGCAGTCAAGCGGGCCGAGCTTGAGCAGTCTCTGGAGGCGCTCGACGGCCAGAGCCTGGCCGACGCGCTGCTGGCGCCCACCCGCATCTACGTAAAGCCCATTCTGGAGCTGCTGCGCAGCGAGGCCGGCGCGGGCGTACATGCCATTGCGCACATCACGGGCGGCGGCATCACCGAGAACCTCAACCGCGCGCTGGCCGCCGACGTGGATGCTGTGGTTGACCGCGACGGCGCCGCCATGGGTTGGGACGTTCCGCCGGTTATTACCTACATTGTTGAGCAGGCGGGCTTGACCCCCAACGAGGCGTGCAAGACCTTCAACATGGGCGCAGGCCTTATGATCATCTGCCCTCCCGAGCGCGAGGCCGCCATTATGGCTGAGCTCGAGGCCCAGGGCGAGCATCCATTCCGCGTGGGCGTGTGCCAGGCTGGCTCCGGCAAGGTGGTGTACCGCGATGAGCAGTAACGACGAGCTGCGCGACCACGCATACCAAGCTGCCGTTGAGGCTGCCGACCTGCCGCCCGAGGCCCTGCCGAGCGATTCGTTTTTTGCGGCGCCCGTTGAGCAAGAGGTGGACCGTGCGCGTGCGGAGGCCGTGAATGCGGCTCGTGCTGCAGCGCTTGAGGGCGCAGAGCTCCAGGACGAGCTCGCGGCAAGCTCTGTTTACCAGGCTGCCTTTGCCGCGGCGCGCCGCCGCTTGGAGCAGCTCGAGGCATCTTATGGCGTTGAGCAGGGCAACGACCTGCAGGCGCGTCGCGCCGCTGCGCGCGCGGCGGGGGAGCAGCTGCCGCCGCTTAAGATCGGCGTGCTCATCTCGGGCTCCGGCACCAATTTGCAGGCCCTCATCGACGAGATTGCTGCGGGCCGCTTGAACGCCCAGATCGTGCTGGTGGTATCGAGCCGTCCGAGCGCGGCGGGCCTTAAGCGCGCTGCTGCGGCGGGAATCCAGACCCTCGCCCTCTCCAAAGAAACCTATGCCGACCCGTGGAACGCCGACGAGGTCATTGCCACCGAGCTCAAGCGCGCGGGTGCCGAGTACATCATCATGGCCGGCTACATGCGCATGGTGCACGCACCGCTGCTCATGCTGTGGCCCAACCGCGTGGTCAACATCCATCCGGCGCTGCTGCCCAGCTTCCAGGGCGCGCACGGCATTCAGGACGCCTACGACCGAGGCGTTAAGGTGACGGGCGTGACCGTGCACTTTGCCAACGCCGTGTACGACCAGGGCCCCATCATTGCACAGGAGCCGGTGCGCGTGGAGGAGGGCTGGTCGGTGGACGAGCTCGAGGCCGCTATTCACGCGGTCGAGCATCGCCTGTATCCGCAGGTGGTTCAGGAGCTTGCCGAGGGCCGCATCCAGGTGCGCGAAAACCTCACGGTTGCCGTTGCGCCCTCCGCGTAGCTGCGGTTTTTGCTCATTGATATGCTTCATGGGTGAGGCTCGTTCCGCTGGGGCGAGCCTCGCGTAGTATCATATGCCCGAACCGAACAACAAGGGGTTACCTATGTCTATGAATAAAGCGAACACGCCGGGCGCCCAGAAGGCTTCGGGCCGCAAGCGCTCGGTAAAAAAGGCCGCCAAGCAGGCCGAGGTCCCGCAGGAGGCGCAGCCCACCAAGGCCGATTTTAAGCGCGAGAACAATCGCAAGATCGGCAACGGCGTTAAGTACGTGCTCGTAGCCATTGGCGTGCTCGCCATGCTTTTGTCGGTTACGGGCGTGGCGTGCTCGGGCGTGCTCAACCAGGTTTCAAACAATGAGGGCTACAAGCTCACGGGAGGCGTGGCCGCGACGGTGAACGACGTTAAGATCACCGAGGACACGGTAACCGAGCAGATCATGAGCACGCGTAGCTCCATGGGTTACGATAGCGACGAGGACTGGGCGAACTACCTGGCCAGCAACAACATGACGCCCGAGAGCTACCGCGAGCAGGTCATTAACAACATTGCCGACCAGCTGCTGGTAAGCCAGGCTGAGCGTGACAACAACATTTCGGTGAGCGATGACGAGGTTGAGGATGCCTGGAAGGACGCCGCGTCTAGCTACGGCTCCGAAGATGACTTTGTGAACATGCTGAGCCAGGTGGGCTACACCGAGGACTCGTACAAAGAGATGCTCCGCCAGAACCTCATGACGAAGAAGCTCTACGAGGCGGTTGCTCCGGTTGACGACCCCTCGGACAAAGACATTATTGCCTACGCCAACGAGAACCTTGACACCTACAACGGAGCCAAGCGCTCATCGCACATCCTGATCAAGGTTGATTCCGGCGCCGACGATGCCGCCAAGAAGAAGGCCAAGAAAAAGGCGCAGGAGATTCTGGACAAGATCAACGCGGGCGATATCTCGTTCAAGGATGCCGCCAAGAAGTATTCCGAGGACAGCTCGGCCAGCAAGGGCGGCGACGTGGGCTGGGACAAGCTCACTACCTTTGTGGATGCGTACCAAAAGGCGCTCGACGGCCTTAAGAAGGGCGAGGTCAGCGGCGTGGTTGAGTCGGATTACGGCTACCACATCATCAAGTGCACCGACGTGTTTAAGGTGGACGGCAAGGTGACCTCAATCGACCAGATCCCCAAGGATCTGCGCAGTACGTTCTCGCAGAGCATTAAAAGCACCAAGCAGGGCACGGCGTACAACGACTGGCTTACCAAGACGCGTGAAGAGGCCGACATTAAGATTAACGATATGCCGGCTGACGTGCCGTACAACGTGGACATGAGCAAGGCTGGTACGTCGAGCGACGATGCCGATAGCAGCACGGGCTCGGATGCAGGTACAAGCGGCAGCGCGGGCTCTGGCAGTTCGGATAACGCCGGTTCCGACGATGCGAGCAGCGCGGGGGACAGCAAATAACACGGAGGGCCTGCGCGCGGCGCGGCCTATGGAGGGATAGCTATGACAAACGAAGAATTGCACAACGAGATGGTTGCCGCCATGAAGGCAAAGGACAAGGTGCGTTTGTCCATCGTGCGCCAGGTGATGGGCGAGGTAAAGAACCTCGAGGTTAACGAGCGTCGTGACGCCACCGAAGAGGACGTTAACAGCATGATCAAGCGTCTGATCAAGCAGACCAACGAGACGCTTGAGATGTCGCGCAAGGCGGGGACCAACCAGGAGCGCACTGACACGCTGGCCCAGCAGGTTGAGATTTTGGAGAGCCTGTTGCCCGCACAGCTTTCGGGCGACGCGCTGGTTGCCCTGATTGAGCAGACCATCGCCGAGGTGGGAGCTACCACGCGCAAAGATATGGGCCGCGTCATGGGCGCGCTCAACAAGGCAACGGGCGGCAACTTTGATAAGGCCGCCGCTGCAAAAGAAGTGGGGAGCCGTTTGGCGTAAGCCGCGAGCACGCGTGGCCGCACTGGCCCTCTTACGCGAGGGGGCGGCCGTTGCAATCGCATGCAGAGCCGGGTTTGCCCGTGCCAGCAGGCATCGGGGCAAGCCCGGCTTGTTTTCAGCCATGCTGCCCTTCGTAGCGTTCATGCAATCGAAGGAGGGCGTATGGCACAGCAGCACCAGGTAGCACACGCGGCAGCAAACGTCACGTACGGTTATGCACGCGTGTCGACGCGCGATCAAAATTTGGCACGTCAGATTGACGCGCTGCAGGAGTTTGGCGTAGAGCGCCGCTGCAGAGCGGGTTAGTAGCTTATACGAGGCGGGAACGCTGTCGTGTGGCGAGGCCGCGGCGGCGTGCGGCGTGTCTTAGATCACGTTTCGTCGCTGGGTTCATGCGTAACGACGCGGTGGGATTCTGGTTCGCATCGGCGCGGTGCCCTAAGGCGGTATCCGAGCCCGCAGAGAGGCGGGGCTCGCATGCGCGTCTGAGCTGTTCGCACCGCAGCATCTTGGGACCTTGGTATGTATGTGCGGTTCACGGCTGCCCCCGCGGGGGTGCATGAAAGTGACAGAATGAGCCCCTATTGGGTATACTGGTTAGCATTATTGCAGATGTACGGTTTGTTGCGGCCCAGTTTCATGTTTATTGCAACCTCACGGCACGGGCGAGTGGCGGGACGCACACCAGTACAATAGGGCGTATTCAAATCGCATAGTTGTGCGTTTTGAGGGCTCAGGCTTTCGAGCCCGGGCGTTGTGTATCGTGAAAGGAAGGGACCTCGTCCATGGCAGATATGATCGAGATCCGCGGTCTCAATAAGTACTTCGGCGACCTCCATGTGCTGAAGGACATTAATCTGACCGTCAAAGAGGGCGAAAAGCTCGTGGTCATTGGGCCTTCGGGTTCGGGCAAATCCACGCTGATTCGCTGCATCGATTGGCTCGAAGAGCCTACTACCGGCGAGGTGCTCATCGACGGTCAGCTTATTACCAAGAAGAACCACCTCGAGATGGCGCGCAAGTATTCGTCCATGGTGTTCCAGCAGTTCAACCTGTACCCCAACATGACGGTGCTCGGCAACCTCACGCTGGCCCCCATCAAGCTCCAAAAGAAGAGCAAGGACGAGGCCACCAAGGCGGCCATGGCTGCGCTCGAGCGCGTGGGCCTGGCGCAGAAGGCGGGCGAGTACCCGCAGAACCTCTCCGGCGGCCAGCAGCAGCGCGTGGCCATTGCCCGCGCCATGTGCACCAAGCAGCCCATCATCCTGTTTGACGAGCCCACCTCGGCGCTTGACCCCGAGATGATTCAGGAAGTGCTCGACGTTATGATCGAACTCGCCCACGAGAACATCACCATGGTCTGCGTGACCCACGAGATGAACTTCGCCAAGCAGGTGGCCGACCGCGTGATCTTTATGGACGACGGGCAGATTTTGGAAGAGGGCACCCCGGAGCACTTCTTCACCAACCCGCAGAACCCGCGCTGCCAGGACTTCCTCAACAAGATCCTGCACTAGCTCCGGCATCCCGCACGCCGGGAAATCAGTGTATCCTTTGGCGCGCTCAAAGAAGGAAGGGGGCGCGCCAATCGATAACGCTCGGCTTTGCCATTGGCCGAGCACCCAAGTTCGAACGAAGGGGGATACATCATGGCTATGACTCGTCGAAACTTTCTCAAGGTAACAGGTGCCTCCGCGGCGCTCGCTGGCCTGGGTCTTGCGGGCTGCAACGGCGGCTCGAAGGGATCCGGCTCGGGCTCCTCGTCGGACGACAGCAGCTCCAAGCTTCAGACCATCAAGGACCGCGGCAAGCTCAACTGCGGCGTTAAGGCCGACGTGCTAGGCTACGGCTACCTCAACACCGACACCAACGAGTACGAGGGCCTCGAGATCAACCTCTGCTACCAGATCGCGGCGGCCGTGCTGGGCACCTCATATGATGATGCCAAGGACAAGGGTCTCTGCGACTTCACCACGGTGACGCCCAAGACCCGTGGCCCGCTCATTGATAACGACACGCTCGACATCGTGTGCGCTACCTACACCATCACCCCGGAGCGTCAGAAGGACTGGGACTTCTCGACTCCGTACCGCACCGACTCGGTGGGCATCATGGTTATGAAGAGCTCCGGCATCACCAAGATGGAAGACCTCGATGGCAAGGTCATCGGCGTGTCGCAGGGCTCCACCACCAAGGACGCGGTGACGCAGATGCTCTCTGACAAGAAGATCGACGCGACGCCCGAGTTCAAGGAGTACCCGGACTATCCGTCCATTAACTCCGCGCTCGAGAGCGGAAACATCGACGCGTTCGCCATGGACCGCTCCACGCTCAACACCTATATGAACGACAACAAGGAGCTCGTCCAGCCCGAGATCGAGTTCGGCACGCAGGATTACGGCGTGGCCACCAAGAAGGGCTCCGACCTTTCGAAGGTTGTGGACGACACGGTGAACAAGCTGCTTGATGACGGCTGGCTTGACAAGGAAGTCAAGACCTGGGGCCTCGTCTAACGGATTCGCAGGTTGCGCGGCGATCGCTGGGGTGTGCTGTGGTGGAAGTTCCACGGCGTGTCCGGGCGGTCGCCCGCTCTTCCCTCGGTAAGGGTACCTTATGGGACGCGCTTGCCCCCGCGCAGGCTAACGCGTCCCAAAATGCACCTCGTCCCTGAGGGGTTTGGTAGGAAGGAAGTGCTATGCTCGACGGTCTTTTTGACCCAAGACGATGGCAGATTACGCTCGACTCGATGGATGGGTTCTGGCAGGGTTTTGCCTTTACGCTCCAGGTGGTCGTTGCCGGTCTGATTATCTCGATGGTGCTCGGTACCATCTTGGGTGTGTTCTCAACCACGCGCTCACGCGTTTTGCGCGGAATCAGCCGCGTATACGTTGAGTTCTTCCAGAACACGCCGCTGCCCGTGCAGGTCTTTTTCTACTACATGGCCGGTCCGCGCGTGCTGCAGGCAATTCTGGGCACGCCGTCGCCCGTGCGCCTTTCGGCCTTTGCCATCGGTGCCGTGGGCGTGGGCCTCTACCATGCGGCTTACGTGTCCGAGGTCATTCGCACGGGCATCGAGTCCGTGCCGCGCGGCCAAATGGAGGCGGCACTCTCGCAGGGCTTTAGCCGCGTGCAGGCGTATCGCTACGTGATTCTGCCGCAGACCTTTAAGGTCATTCTGCCCCCGCTCTGCAACCAGGTGCTCAACCTGGTGAAGAACACCTCGGTGCTGGCGCTTATTGCCGGTGGCGACCTTATGTACAACGCGGACAACTTCGTGTCCACGTACGGCTACCTGCAGGGCTACATCATGGCCTGCGTGCTGTACTTTGTCATCTGCTTCCCGCTGGCCCTGCTGGTCCAGTGGCTGGAGCGCCGTGCCAAAAAGCGCCCGCGCGCCAAGAACATCCCGGGCATCACGTCCGTCGAGCCTGCGAAGGAGGCGTAAGCCATGGAAATCTTTACCCAAGCAAACGTCACCTTCATCCTCAACGGATTTATCAAGACGCTCGAGATCTCGGCGCTTGCCATCGTGTTCTCCATCATCGTGGGCACGGTGCTCGCGCTCGTAAAGCAGTACTGCCGCGGCAAGCTTTCGGTGTTCCGCTGGCTGGTGAGCGCCTATATTGAGCTCTTCCGCTGCACGCCTAACCTGCTGTGGATTCTGTTTATCTACTTTACGGTCAAGGGCTCCGACGTCTTTATTTCGGTGCTGGCGTTTACGATCTTTACCTCTGCGGTTATTGCCGAGATCGTGCGCGGCGGCCTCAACGCCATCCCCAAGAGCCAGTTTGAGGCGGCGCAGAGCCAGGGCTTTGGCTTCTTTGCCACCATGCGGCTCATCATCTTGCCGCAGACGTTCAAGACCATCGTGCCGGCGCTCTTTAGCCAGTGCACCACGGTGATCAAGGACTCCTCGTACCTGGCGGGCATCAACGTGGCTGAGCTTATGTTTAACTCAAAGGTCGTTATGGGTCAGGCCAACGACCTTGCGCAGACGCTCTTGGTGTACGCGCTCGTGTTCTTGCTATACTTCGTGTTGAACTTTGGTATTTCGCTCATCGTGCGTGCGTACCAGCGCCGCGTGGTGGCCGCGTAGCGCGTGGACCAGCGGTTTGCGTGCATAGGGGAGGCATCATGGGCATCATTCCGCAGCTTAAAAAACGGCGCGAGTCGCTCGAGGCGCGTGTTGCCGCGTCTGAGGCCGAGCGTGCCGGTCAGCCGGTGGTCATTACCATCGCGCGCGACTTTGGCGCCGAGGGCCACGAGATCGGCAAGATGCTTTCGGCCGAGCTGGGCATCCCGCTGTACGACAACGAGATTCTGGTGCGCTCGAGCCTGCGTACGGGCGAATCCATGGACCGCATTGCCGCCTATGACGAGCAGCTGGCGGCCGAGAACCTGGCCTTCTTGCCCGACCGGGTGGACGCGCGCAACCTGGCGGACAAGCTCTTTGAAAAGATGGCGCAGGTGATCATCGACCTGGGTTCCACCGAGAGCTGCATCATTGAGGGCCGTCTGTCCGACTACCTGCTGCGCACGAATCCCAACCACATCGCCGTGCTCGTGACCGCGCCGCTTGAGGACCGCATTGAGATCGTGAGCAAGAAGCGCGGTCTCAACCATTACAAGGGTGCGCAGCTGGTTAAAAAGCAGCAGCGCGCGCGTGAGCAGTTCTACAAGCGCTATTCGGCCGGTAAGTGGCGCATGGACATGGGCAAGGACCTGGTGGTCAACCGCGCTAAGCTGGGGCGTCAGGGCTGCGTTGACGTGATTGCCGCGGCATACCGCTCCAAGCTGCGCGAGCTGGGGCTGGATGAGAAAAAGGCTACCGCGCCGCGTACGGTGATCGAAGACGATGACACCCTGCATGTGGCGGCGAAGGTGAAGTAAGCCTGCTACGTTTCGCATGCGTGTTTACATGACGGCGGCCCGAAGCGTTTTCCGGGCCGCCGTTTTTCTGTGCGCTATGAGCGATGAACGTTACAACAAAGGCCGCCGCTGGGGTTTCCAACGGCGGCCTTGTATGGAGCGCGTGGTGCGCAGGCAGGTGCGTTTACTCGGCCAGCAACGTCTTCTTAATGGATGCAGCGGCCTTCTTGCCAGCGCCCATGGCCAGGATGACCGTCGCGGCACCGGTCACGATGTCGCCGCCAGCCCACACACGCGGGTTCGACGTGCGGCCATCGTCGTCGGTGTCGATGTAGCCCCACTTGTTGGGCTCCACGCCCGACGCCGGGCCGGCAAATGGATTCGCGTTCGTGCCAATGGCGGTGATGGCAATGTCGCACGGAATTTCGAGCGTCTCGCCCTCAATAGGCACGGGGCGACGACGACCGGAGTCATCGGGCTCGCCGAGCTCCATCTTCTGCAGGCGAATGGCGTTCACAAAGCCATCCTCGCCCGCGGTGAACTCAATGGGGCTCACGAGCTCCAGGAACTCAATGCCCTCTTCCTTGGCGTGGTGAATCTCGGCCTTACGGGCGGGCATCTCGGCCTCGGTGCGGCGGTAGGCGAGCGTCACCTTGTCGGCACCCAAGCGCAGCGCGGTGCGCGCGGCGTCCATGGCCACGTTGCCGCCGCCAAACACGACGACCCGCTTGCCGTGCTTGATGGGGGTGTCGTACTCGGGGAAGTCGTACGCCTTCATAAGGTTGGTGCGCGTGAGGAACTCGTTGGCGCAGTACACGCCGGGGAGGTTCTCGCCGGGCACGTTGAGGAAGCGCGGCAAGCCCGCACCCACGGCCAGGTAGAGCGCGTCAAAGCCGTCCTCGTCAAAGAGCTCCTCCGCGGTAAAGAGGCGGCCCGCCACCGAGTTGTATTCAAAGTGGACGCCGAGCTGCTCCAGGCTGTCGATCTCGCGCTTGACGATGGTCTTGGGCAGACGGAACTCGGGGATGCCGTAGGTCAGCACGCCGCCGCCCGTAAAGAACGCCTCGAAGACGGTGACGTCAAATCCCTCGCGCGCAAGCTCGCCCGCGCAGGCAATGCCGCTGGGGCCGGAACCCACGATGGCGACCTTCTTGCCATTCTTGGGCTTGACCTCGGGGGCCTTGCCCACCTCCTCGGCCATGTCGCCCACCATGCGCTCGAGCTGGCCAATGGCCACGGGCTCGCCCTTGCGGCCCAGGATGCACTTGCCCTCGCACTGGTCTTCCTGCGGGCACACGCGGCCGCACACGGAAGGGAGCAGGTTGTCCTGCTTGATGGTCTCGAGTGCGCCTGCCCAGTCCTCGTTGCGGATCTGCTCGATGAACTGCGGGATTTTTACGCCCACGGGGCAGCCCTCCATGCAGAGGGGCTTCTTGCAGTCCAGGCAGCGGTTGGCCTCGGCAATGGCATCGGCCTTGGTAAAGCCGGTGTCAACGGGGCGGAAGTCGCGAGCGCGCTCGGCAGCGGGCTCCTCGTTGGGGGCAACGCGCGGGCCGCGGCTCGGACGATATTTCTTGGGTTCGGTAGCTGCGTTCGCAGTGCCGGTTACTTCTGCTGGCATGCGCACTCCTCCTCATAATGCTTCATGGACGCGGCCTCTTCGGTGCGGTAGGTAGCCTGGCGCTTGGCGAGGTCGTCCCAGTCAACCTGGGTTGCGTCAAAGTCGGGGCCGTCAACGCAGGCGAACTGGGTCTTGCCGCCCACCTCAACGCGGCAGCAGCCGCACATGCCGGTGCCGTCAACCATGATGGGGTTGAGCGACGCCACAATGGGCACGTTGTACTTCTGGCAGGTGAGCGACGAGAACTTCATCATGGGCACGGGGCCAACGGCAAAGGCGGAGTCAATCGCGTCGGCTTCGCACAGGCGCTCGAGCGGGGCCGTGACCACGCCCTTCTCGCCCATCGAGCCGTCGTCAGTGGTAATGAAGAGGTTCTCGAGCGGCAGGGCCTCAAACTGCTCGGTCAGGATGAGCAGGTCCTTGGTGCGGGCGCCCATGATGACGGAGACCTTCTTGCCGGCTTCGCACATGGTGCGTGCGACGGGGTAGGCAATGGCCAGGCCCACGCCGCCGCCGAGAATGACCACGCGGTCGCCCTCGATCTCGGTCGGGCAGCCCAGCGGCCCCGTGATGTCCTGAATCTCGTCACCCTCGTTGAGCTTGGACAGGCACTCGGTCGTCTTGCCCACGACCATGAAGATGAACTCGATCCAGCCCTCCTCCGGGTTCCAGTTGGCAAAGGTGAACGGCACGCGCTCGCCGGTCTCGTTGATGCGCACCATGAGGAACTGGCCCGCGTGCGCATGCTTGGCCATCCTGGGCGCGTGGACGCGGAACTCGAAGACCTTCTCCGAGAACTGCGTCTTTTTCAGGATCTTGAACATAGAACCCCTCTCTAGAACGAGGCAGGGCGGCTACGGTGGCAGCGCGGGCGCCTGCAGATGGCGCGCCGGCGCGTGCGCTTGGGCTCCTGCCTGCACACACAAGACCGATTATACCCCGCTGCCTGTGCGTTCGACGCAGGGGCGGGGCGCTATTGGGTGAGCGGTGCGGACGGTTCCGCTGCGGGGGCTTGCGGTATGTTGCATAGACCGCCCCGCCGCGGGAGCCGTGGTGTGCGACAGGGGCCGCTTCGCCGCGTAGACGTCGGTGCGCCAATTTGACGGATGCGCGCCCAACCGCTCCGGTCCGGGGCTGTATTTGTGCGATGTCCTCTATGTTGTTCTGCCGTTAGTGCTTGCCGTTGTTGGCAGCGGCTCCGTTGACGTGATCGCGCGCGTAGATAACGCCGTGCATGAGGGCCAGCTCGCAGGAATCGGCGGCGCGCTGGACGGTATCGGCAAACCCTTCGGCGTCCTTGCCGCGCAACTGCTTGAGCACAAAATCGGCGGTGGACATCTTTCCCGGAGGCTCGCCAATGCCAAAGCGGATACGGCTAAAGTCGCGACTGCCCAACTTGTCGATGATGGAGCGCAGCCCGTTGTGGCCCGCGTGGCCGCCGCCGACCTTTACGCGCACGTCGCCCTCGGGGATGTCGAGCTCGTCGTGCACCACAAGCAGCTCCTCGGGCGCCACGCCGTACTCGCGGCAGAGCTTCGAGATGGGGCCGCCGCTCGTGTTCATAAAGCTCTGGGGCTTAACAAGTATGACCTCGCGCACGCCGCCCTCGGCTTCTGCATCGCGCACGCGGGTGGTGGCAACTTCGGCGCCCAGCTGGTTTTTCCAATACGAAACGCCTGCTCGCCGCGCAAGCTCGTCGACGGTCTGGAAGCCGGCGTTGTGCCGAGTCTCAGCGTAATCTGGTCCTGGATTGCCGAGCCCCGCCACCATGCGGATGGGCATTGGTTGTGCTGCTGCCATGTAAGCTCCTTTTTGCGGCATAAGGGCCCGCAGAAGCGGGCCCTTACCTAAGACATGCGTTGTGTGCAGACCGCGCGCCTTCTGTACGTGATTCCCTGCGTGTCTTACAGTGCGAAGTCGCCGCCGACGAGCTTGGAGACGCTCTCCTCGTCGTACACGGCTGCGATGGCGTTGGCAAACTCGTCCGCCACGGTGATGGTCTTGATCTTGCCACCCACCTTGACCGGGATGGAGTCGGTGACCACGCACTCAACGATCGGCGCGTCGTTCAGGCGCTCGATGGCCGGGCCCGAGAAAATGCCGTGCGTCGCGCACACGTAGATGTCGCCCGCGCCCAGGGCCTTGAGCTCCTTCACGTTGGCGCACAGCGTGCCGGCGGTGTCAATCATGTCGTCGTTGATGATGCAGGTCTTGCCCTTGATGTCGCCAATGATGCCCATGACCTCGGCGGCGTTGTGGCGCGGGCGGCCCTTGTGGGCGATGGCCAGGTCGCAACCGAGCATATCGGAGAGCTTCTTGGCGGCCTTGGCGCGGCCCACGTCGGGCGACACCACAACCAGGTTCTCGGTATCAAAGTGCATGTTGTTGTAGTACTCGCCAAAGAGCGGCAGCGCCGAGAGGTGGTTCAGCGGGATGTCAAAGAAGCCCTGGATCTGACCCTGGTGCAGGTCGAGCGTAATAACGCGGTTCACGCCCGAGCGCTCGATTAGGTTGGCCACCAGGCGCGCGGTAATGGGCTCGCGCGGGGCGGCTTTGCGGTCCTGGCGTGCGTAGCCGTAGTGCGTGATGCACGCGGTAATGGTGCGCGCGGAGGCGCGCTTGGCTGCGTCGGCCACAATGAAGAGCTCCATGAGCGCGTCGTTCACGTTGCCCGAGATGGATTGGATGAAGAACACGTCTGCACCGCGTACCGTCTCATCGAAGCGTGCGTAAATCTCGCCGTTGGCAAATTTTTCGAGTGTCAGGCCCGAAAGCTCGACCCCCAACAGCTCGGCAACCTTTTCGGCGAGCGGCCGGTTGGCCGTTCCCGAGTACAGGCGCAGCGTCTTTTGCATCGCAACGGTTTTCGATGGGTCGTTGATGGGCATGTTCCCCTTCTCCTTCTGCTCGACTGTGAGGCGTTCGAGTCCGACAGATTCCGCTACTGCCGTGCGCGCTTGCGCTCGGTGTATCCGGCTATGATGCGCTGATCGGTGCGCTCGAGGGCGAGTGCGCCGTCAGGAACATCCTTGGTAATAGTACCGCCAGCGCCCGTCACCGCGTTTGACCCAATGTTCACGGGCGCCACCATCATGGTGTTCGAGCCAATGAACGTGTTGTCGCCAATGGTGGTGGGGTTCTTGTGGACGCCGTCGTAATTGCAGGTAATGGAGCCCGCGCCAATGTTGACGCCCGACCCCATGGTGGTGTCGCCAATGTAAGAGAGATGCGGGACCTTGGAGCCTTCGCCAATGGTGGATTTCTTGATCTCGACGTGCGTGCCCACGTGCGCGCGGTCAAGCAGGTGCGTGCCGGGGCGCAGGTAGGCGCGCGGGCCGCAGGTGACCTCGTTCTCAATGACCACGTCGATGGCTACGGTTTCGTTGAGCGAGCTGTTGTTGCCGCAGGTTACGTTGGTAAGGCGCGTGTTGGGACCAACCTCGCAGCCCTCGCCGATGGTGCAGGTGCCGTCCATAAAGGTGAGCGGCCAAATGACCGTGTCGCGTCCAACGGTGCAGTCGGGGCCAATCCAGGCGAGAGAGGGGTCAATAAAGGTGACTCCTTCGGCCATGAGCGCCTCGTTGATGCGGCCGCGCGCGATGGCGGTGAGCTCGGCCAGCTGCGTACGGCTGTTCACGCCCAGGGCATCGCGGTAGTCGTCGCAGCAGAACGAGGTAACGTGCTGCCCAGCTTCGCGCAGGATGGCGAGCATGTCGGGCAGGTAGTACTCGCCCTGGGCATTGTCGTTGGTGATGTCGCCGATGTGCGCGGCCAGCTGCGCACCGTCAAACGCGTAGCACCCGGCGTTGCACTCCTGTATGGCGGCCTGCTCGGGCGTGCAATCCTTCTGCTCGACGATTTCCACGAGCGAGCCGGTGTCGTCAAGCACGATGCGGCCGTAGCCAAACGGGTCGGGCGGCAGCATGGAGAGCGCCGCCGCGGCGGTCTCGCCGGTGGCAACGGTGGCGGCAAAGTGCTCGATGGTCTCGGGCTGGATGAGCGGCAGGTCGCCGTTGAGCACCACAACCGGGCCCTCCACAATGCCGCTCGCCTCAAGCGCGACCTTGACTGCGTGGCCGGTGCCCAGGCGCTCGGTCTGCTCTACGCACTCAATGGTGGCCGCGGCGTCCTGGTACGAGGCGTCAATGATGGCGCGCACCTCGTCGGCGTGGCTGCCCACCACCACGATGATGTGCGGGCAACCGGCGGCGAGCGTGGCGTCAACCACCCAGTTGATCATTGGTTTTCCCAGGATTTTGTGGGCCACTTTGGCGTGGCTCGACTTCATGCGGGTGCCCTCGCCCGCAGCAAGAATAATGGCAGTTGCTTCCATGAGCTCCCCCGATTCGCGCGTACCGTGAAATGCCGAAGGCTCGGCTTGAGACGGTTCACGCGGCTGCGCGGGCGCGCAACACTCAGAAAGGGACTCAAATCGAGCTGCTGACCCCTTGGATAATACCTTAGCGCGCCAGCATGCGGGGTCAACATACACCCAGATGGCCCAAACGCCACAGCGAATGCGCAGGAATGCGGGCGATTGCCAGATGCAGGCGCACAAACGAGCGGACGACCCGCCCTGATTGCCCCCGCCGCCTTGCTGCACCCCGGCTCGCCCGCAGGAATGCGGATGTTTGGCGGGGCTTGGCGCTCTCCGCCGGATAGGTGGCCTGTTTTGGGGTAGACCAATAACCAGACATGACGTGGGGCCCGCTGGTGCGTGGTCGTTTTAGCTTTATATAGGAGATGTATGCACGGGGACACGATTCTGCTCATGACGTTTGTGTTCGCGCTCGTCGCGGCGTTTGCCGGCGGTGTGGTCGCGCGCGCCCTGCGTTTGCCGCCCATTGTGGGGTACCTGGTAGGCGGCCTGGTGGTGAGCCCCTTTACCCCGGGCTTTATTGGCGATTCGGACGCCATGAACCAGCTGTCTGAGGTCGGCGTGATGTTCATGATGTTCAGCACCGGCCTGCATTTTTCGCTCAAGGATCTGTTTGAGGTCAAAGGCATTGCGGTGCCGGGCGCCATTTTGCAAATTGTGTTGGGCACGCTCGCGGGCTACGCGCTGGCGCTGGCGTTTGGCTGGTCGGCCGAGGCCGGCGTCATGCTGGGCCTCTCGGTGAGCATCGCCTCGACCGTGGTACTCATCAAAAACCTGACCGACGCGGGCCTGTACCAAACGCACGGCGGCCGCGTGGCCACGGGTTGGCTCATTGTGGAAGACCTTGCCACCGTGGTGATTCTGGTGGTGCTGCCCGTGGTGTTTGGCCCGGGCGAGGTCTCGGGCGCGGAGCTTGCGCTTGGCCTGGCCGAGGCGCTTGTTAAGACGGTCGTTTTTGTGGCGCTCATGCTCGTGGTGGGCTCGCGCGTGCTGCCGTGGGTGCTCAACAAGATCGCTCGTTTTTGTCCCAGCGAGCTCTTCCAGCTGGCCGTGGTGGTCATTGCGCTGGGCACGGCCATGGTGGCCTCGATGCTCTTTGACCTCTCGGTGGCGCTTGGCGCGTTTTTGGCCGGCGTGGTGGTGAGCGGATCCAAGCTTTCGCACCGCGTGGCGGCCGAGGCTATTCCGTTCAAGGACCTCTTCTCCATCATCTTCTTTGCCTCGGTGGGCATGATGGTCAACCCAACCACGCTTGCGGCTCATATGGGTGAGCTGGTGGCACTCGTGGCGCTCATTATGGTGGGCAAGTGGTTCATCAACATGGTGCTTGGCGTGGTGCTTTCTGCGGGGCTGCGCGGCACGCTCACCGTGGCTGCGGGCCTGTCGCAGATCGGCGAATTCTCGTTCATCATTGGGCAGACAGGCATGGCGCTGGGCATTTTGTCGGCCGAGCAATACACGTTGATCCTGGGCGGCGCCGTGGTTTCGATTGCACTTAACTCGTTCGTATTCAAGGCGATTGGCCCCATTGAGCATTGGATGCGCGGGCACGAGCGCCTGGCTGCGCTGTACGAGCGGCACGTGCGCCATTTTGCCGCGCCCCAAAACGACCTGCATGACCACGTGGTCGTGGTGGGGTATGGCCACGCGGGCCAGTGCGTGACCGAGGTGCTCAAGAACCTGGAAATTCCCGGCCTGCTGGTGGAGCGCGAGCTCGAGACCGCCGAGGAAGCCGAGGCAGACGGCCTCTCGGTGCTGGTGGGCGACGCTGCCAACTCCGAGATTCTGGCGCACGCGCACCTGGACACGGCGCGCGTTCTTGTGATTGCAAGCAGTGGAGATGCCGCTGCCGAGGCCATCACGCACGAAGCCCGTGCAATCGCGCCGGAGCTGCACATTGTGACGCGTGCGGAGGATGAGGACGGCTTGGCGGCGCTCGTGGCCGCGGGCGCCAACGAGGTCGTGCGCCCGGAACTCGAAGGCGGCATCGAGCTGATGCGGCACACTATGATCGACCTGGGCTACACCCCGCGCCAGATTCAGGATTACGCCAACGAGCTGCGTGCGAGCGACTACGAGGCGCTGGGCAACAACGCGCAGGGTGCGCGCCGGCGGGCGTTTGAGCGCCTGGCGGCCTCGCTGTCCGAAGTCGAGTTGGAGTGGAAGACGGTGGAGGCTGGCAGCTCGGCCGCGGAGCGCACGCTCGGTGAGCTGGACCTGCGCGCCCAGACTGGCGCCAACGCCGTGGCGTTGCGGCGCGACGACGATGTGATGCTCTTCATTGACGCGCAAACCACGTTGCACGCGGGCGACAAAGTGGGCCTTATTGGCACGCCGGAGCAGGTCGAGGCCGCCACGCGCCTCTTTTCCTAAAAGCCCCTAAAGGCCGCAAGCGGGAGGCAGCCTCCATGTGTGCTTTGCGTCCCGTTTGCTTGACAAGGCGTCATCTTGCAACACGTTGGTAACAAACTTGACTCCACTTAACTAAAGCGACACAATCATGACCGCTTAACAGCATCGAGCCGTAGCACAGGGCTGCGCTCGACAGGACGAAAGGTTGCTCTGCGATGCATGCTTACCTACTAATTTCGGGTGAGGTAATTAGCTAGCGCGGGTTGGATATCGCCAGCCCGCGCTCTTCGCGGGCGGCTGCTTGACGAGGGCCGTCGTATATCGATGGCCCTCGTTTTTTGTATCTGCCCGCGCTTGCGCGAAGGCACGTCGTCGATGCGCACGACGGCGCGCGTACGTAGATCGCATCGTCATGGGGGAGCCCGTAGGAAGGAATTTGTCATGAACGGAATGGTTGTCGTTGTAGTTGCTGCGGTGGTGCTCGCCGCCGGCTACCTCGTGTATGGTCGCTGGCTGGCCAAAACCTGGGGCATCGATCGCGAGGCCCTCACACCTGCCAAGCGCATGGAGGACGGCAAGAACTTCTCGCCCGCCTCGTGCTTTACGGCGTTTTCGCACCAGTTCAGCTCGATCTGCGGCGCGGGCCCGGTTACGGGTACCATCGCGGCGATGATGTTTGGCTGGCTCCCGGTGCTGCTGTGGGTGCTCGTGGGCGGCATCTTCTTTGGCGCCGTGCACGACTTTGGCGCGCTCTATGCCAGCGTGAAGAACAACGGTAAGTCGCTCGCGCAGCTCATCGAGAAGTACATTGGTCGCACGGGTCGTCGCCTGTTCCTGCTCTTTAGCTGGCTCTTTACCATCATCGTGATCGCTGCCTTTGTGGACATGGTTGCGGGCACCTTCCAGGCCACCTTTGCGGCGGACGGCACCGTGGACGCTGCGGCCTCTTACGCTGGCGGCGCCGCGGGCACCATCTCGATCCTCTTCACCTTTGTGGCAATCGCGTTTGGCTGGATCAACCGCAAGTTCGAGCTCTCCGGTTGGAAAGAGCTCGTGCTCGCCGTGGTGCTCTTTGTGCTCATGTTTGCCGTGGGCATGCAGTTCCCCGTATACCTGAGCAAGTATGGCTGGTTTGCTGTTATTGGTGTGTACCTGCTCTTTGCTGCGGCTATGCCCATCCAGACCCTCAAGCAGCCGCGTGACTACCTCACGAGCATCATGATGATCGTCATGATCGTATGCGCTGTGCTGGGCGTGTTTGTGCTCGGCGCCAATGGCCAGGCTACGATGACCGCCCCCATGGTTGCCGACATCTCGGCGCTCGCCGCTAAGGGCAGCTACCTGTTCCCGCTGCTCTTTGTGTCCGTCGCATGCGGCGCGCTCTCTGGTTTCCACAGCCTCGTTTCGTCTAACACCTCCTCTAAGCAGGTCGAAAAGGAACAGGACATGGTCGTCGTGGGCTACGGCGCCATGGTGCTCGAGTCCTTCGTGGGCGTGCTCGCCATCGTGGTGGCCGCCATCATGTTCACGACCATCAACACGAGCGGTGCCGGCGGTGCGCTCACCGGTACGCCGTTCCAGATCTTCTCGCAGGGCGTTGCCCGCGGCATGATGGCCTTTGGTATGCCCGCCACCCTTTCCACCGTGTTCATGACGATGTGTGTGTCGGCGCTCGCGCTCACCTCGGTTGACGCCGTGGCGCGCATTGGTCGCCTGTCCTTCCAGGAGTTCTTTGCCAAGGGCGACGACGCTGCCGAGGACGTTCAGGCCGAGTCCACCGGTGCTGCCAAGTTCTTCTCCAACACCTGGGTTTCCACCGTGCTGACGCTTGCGCTGGGCTTCGCGCTTGCCTTTGGTGGCTATAACAACATCTGGCCGCTCTTTGGTGCGTCCAACCAGCTGCTCGGCGGTATGACCATGATCACGCTCGCGGTGTTCTGCAAGTGCACCGGCCGCAAGGGCTTCATGCTCTATGTGCCCGTGGTGTTCCTGCTGGCGTGCACGTTCACCTCGCTCGTGCAGAGCATCATCGGCTGCGTGAACGCGCTGAGCGCGGGCGGCATGACCGTGATCGCAACATCGGGTCTGCAGCTTGTGTTCGCGATCCTCATCGTGATCCTGGGTATCTTTGTTGCTTACAACTGCCTCAAGGAGTTCTTCACCAAGAAGGCCGGCTCCATCCCCGACGAGGAGCCCGAGTGGTCGCAGATGGGCAAGGCCCACTATGGCCACGGCGAGCGCGCTGAGGCCCCTGCCGACGGCGCCAAGACTCAGGCGTAGCGCCCGTTTGCATTGATGAAACCGCTCAGATAGGTTTTATCATTCAAAAAGCCGCGAAGGGCAATGTGCTCTTCGCGGCTCTTTTAGTCTGGCGCGCGCTCAGATGGCCAAAAATTTCAGTACTAGGTTTTTTCTTCTCGCGTATGCTGGTGCGGTTTCGCCACGGGGCTGGTATAAGGCCCCGTGCATAGCCCGCTACCTGCGCGGTGCCGAAACCGCACCATGAAACTCCAAGTAAAAAAACCTAGCACTGCAATTTTTGGCCATCTGAGAGCAGTGCATGTCGCTGAAACCGCGGCACGCGCCGAAGGGATCTCTGCGTTGGCATAGCCCTGTAGCGCGTCGAGTTCGTTCAGCGGCGTGAGCCTGGGCATGCAGCGCGTGGCGGTTGCTGCGCTTATGATAACGGCGCACTTCCGTTGGAATGCTGCCGTTGCTGCTGCTGACGCCCCGCGCTTACAGCCCGTACAGATCGCTGAATTTGTGGTGCAGGTAGTCGCAGTAGAACGTGGCGTCAAACGGTGCGCCGCACGCGCCTTGGATAAGCTCGGGTGCGTCCTTGCCGGCGCCCCAACGCCAGATCTTCTCGCGTAGCCAGCCGCGCACCGGTTCAAGATCGCCCGCCGCACAGGCGGCATCCAGGTCCACCCCGTCTGCGGCCATGGCGGGCGCCATCTGCGCGCCGTATGCGCTGCCAAGCGCATAGCTCGGGAAGTACCCAAAGCTGCCGCCCGACCAATGCGTGTCCTGCAAGCACCCAACGGTGTCGGTGGGCACCTCAAGCCCCAGGTATTCCTTGGTGTACTTGTTCCACAACGCGGGGATGTCGTGTGCGGTGGCTTCGCCCGCAAAAAGCATGCGCTCGATGTCGTAGCGGATCATGATGTGCAAGGGGTAGGTGAGCTCGTCGGCCTCGGTGCGTATGAGTTGCGGCAGGGCAATGTTTGCCGCGCGGTAGAGCTGGTCGGCAGAAACGTTGCCGTAGACCTCGGGCGCGTGGCGACGCAGCACCGCAAGCAGCGGATCCATAAACGCGCGCGAGCGACCCACGATGTTCTCGAAGAAGCGCGACTGGCTCTCGTGAATGCCCATGGTCGAGCCGGTGCCCAGCACGGTGTACGCGTACACAGGGTCAACGTTTTGCTCGTAGATGGCGTGACCGGCCTCGTGGATAACCGAAAACACGTTGCTCAGCAGGTTGTTTTCATATATGTGCGTGGTAATGCGCACGTCGCCGGGTGCCATGCCGTTGGTGAAGGGATGCTCGACGCACGCGAGGACGCTCGCCTGGGGATCAAGCCCCACCACGTCCATGAGCTCGCGCGCAATATCAAGTTGCACGGCCTCGGGCACGCGGGCGGAAAGAAAGCTCGCCTCGGGCTGCGGGCGGGTGCCAATTTCGTGAACGAGCGGCACCACCGTGGCCTTGACCTGCGCAAAGAAGCGGTCGTAGGCGGCGGCGTCCATGCCGCGCTCGTATTGGTCAAGCCATACGTCGTAGGGGTCGCGCGTGGGGTCAATATAGGCGGCATGGCGCTTGAGCGTCTTGAGAATGCGGTCAACGTACGGCTCAAACGCGGCCCAATCGTTGGCGAGTTTTGCCTGGTGCCAGACAGCGTTCGCCTCGCTCGTAAGCTGCGACCACGCGGCGGCTTCTTCCGTGGGAATGGCCACGGCTTCGTGTTGCTCGCGCGCGAGCACACGGAGCTCGGTGGCTGCTGGCTCGTCTAGCTCACCGTTCGCGGCGGCTTCTTGCAGCAGCGCTACGAGCTCCTGCGCTTCGGTGCTCGTGAGCGCCTCGTGGTACTCGCCGGCAAGCGCGCCCATGGCCTCGGCGCGGGCTGCTGCCCCCTTGGGCGGCGCCTGCGTCTCGCCGTCAAACTCCAAGATGCCCATGAGGTAGGTGCGCATCCACAGGTCGCGCTCTAGACGCCTAAGCTGGGATACTGCCGTTTTGGTAGACATGCGTTCTCCTTTCGCAGGGGGGGTGTCGCCGCGTGGCGTGCTCCGACGATGGCGCATACCGCACAGTGTTGCACAAGTTCAGGGATTTGGAGGCCAAGCATTGCAACATTGAGGCCCGCCGCGCCGCGCCCGCGCACCAAGGCCGCCGCACCCGCCGCGCCCGCGCCAGAGCCGTTGCGCCCGAATGTCGAGACCGCCGCACCCGCTAGGCTTTTTCCCATGTAATGCCGCGCGTTGCCCGCAATGTGCTATCATAGCGGCCAATGCGTTGACGGAGAGGTTGGCGCCTCGCGTGTCGCGGCTCAGAGAGGGAGGGTCACCGGCTGAAAGCCCACCCGTTGCGATGAGGCTCCGAGTTCACTCCCGAGCAGCAACCTGAACGGCATAACGGCGCCGGGGTCTCGTGTCCGTCGCCGGGGCAGCAAACGGGGCAAACAAGCCCGGCACCGTTGTCTCAACGAGCTGAGTAGGGAAGCCGCCGCCTGGGCGACATCAGGCCAAAGAGGGTATGCGGGGCAGACATCCCGCAGCCAACCAAGGTGGTACCGCGGAATTGCATCCGTCCTTGAGCAAGCAGCTCAGGGACGGATTTTTTGTCGCGCGACGGTGCCGCGCGGCGCATCGACAGGAAGGAAGCACATGAGTCTCATTGACGATCTTGACGCGTTGCAAGAGCGCGCCCAGGGCATGATCGCCGCCGCGACGGATGCCAAAAAGCTTGAAGAGGCCCGCGTGGCGCTGCTCGGCCGCAAGGGCGAGATTACGCAGGTCATGCACATGATGGGCAAGGTGGCGCCGGAGGAGCGCCCCGTGCTGGGCAAGCGCGCCAACGAGCTGCGTCGCATGGCCGAGTCGCTCATCGAGCGCGCAGCCGGCGACCTCAAGCGCCAGGTCATGAGCGAGCTCATGGCAACCGAGGCTGTGGATGTCACGCTGCCCGGCGCGCGCCCCACGATCGGCCACCAGCACCTCATCAACCAGATCAAGGAAGAGATCGAGGACGTGTTCTGCGGCATCGGCTACACCGTGGAGAGCGGTCCGCAGGTCGAGACCTCGTACTATAACTTCACCGCGCTCAATGCGCCCATGGACCATCCGAGCCGCTCCGCGCGCGATACGTTCTACGTGGTCGACAACGCGCCCGGCTCCGTGGCGCACCCTGAGGAGCACGCGCATGGCGAGTCCGACGTGCTCCTGCGCACGCAGACCTCGGGCGCGCAGGTTCACATCATGGAGCACCAGCAGCCGCCCATCTATGCCATCGTGCCCGGCACCGTGTACCGTCCGGACACCGCCGACGCCTGCCACCTGCCGCAGTTCAACCAGGTCGAGGGCATTGTAGTGGACGAGGGCATCACGTTTGGCGACCTCAAGGGCACGCTTGACTACTTTGCGCGCGCCATGTTTGGCAAGGACCGCCAGACACGCTACCGCCCGCACTTCTTCCCCTTCACCGAGCCCAGCTGCGAGCTCGATGTGTCGTGTCACGTGTGCGGCGGCAAGGGCTGCAGCTTCTGCAAGCACAGCGGCTGGATTGAGATTCTGGGCTGCGGCATGATCGATCCTAACGTGCTCATTAACTGCGGCGTTGACCCGGAGCGCTACACCGGCTTTGCGTTTGGCATCGGCGTGGAGCGCGTCGCAGCGCTGCGTTACGACCTGCCCGACCTGCGCACGCTGATGACCGGCGACATGCGTTTCTTGGAGCAGTTCTAGCAAGCGCCCCGGATGCCTGGCAATGGGGCAGGAACAGAGCTTGGATGAACCGTTTAGGAGATAGAGATGAAGGTTTCATATAACTGGCTGCAGAAGCTCATTGACGTGCCGGAGTCGCCGGACGAGCTCAGCCGTGAATTCATTCGCACGGGCACCGAGGTCGAGGCCATCGACACAGTGGGCGAGACCTTTGACCACGTGGTCACGGGCCAGATCGTGTCCAAAGAGCCACACCCGGATTCCGACCACATGTGGATCACGATGGTCGATGTGGGCCGCTTCAACCTGGGCGAGGATGGCGAGCCCGCGCCGCTGCAGGTTGTGTGCGGCGCCCAGAACTTCGAGCAGGGCGACCATATTGTGACCGCACTCGTGGGGGCGGAGCTCCCGGGCGGCGTCAAGATCAAGAAGAGCAAGCTGCGCGGCGTGGTGTCCTGCGGCATGAACTGCTCGGCCCGCGAGCTGGGGCTCTCGGGCGACCACTCGGGCATCATGATCCTGCCCGAGGACGCGCCGGTGGGCATGCCGTTTGCCGAGTATCGTGGCACGTCGGACACCGTGCTCGACTGTGAGATCACGCCCAACCGTCCGGATTGTCTCTCCATGGTGGGCGTGGCGCGCGAGGTCGGCGCGATTTTTGACCGCGACACGCATATCGAGCTACCCGCCATCAAGCAGGAGGTCGGACGCCCCACGGCCGACGAGGTCTCGCTTGCCATCGCTGACGAGGGGCTGTGCAGCCGGTACGTGGCGCGCATCGTGCGCAACGTGAAGGTGGGCCCCTCGCCTGCATGGATGGTCGAGCGCCTGGCCGCCGCCGGCGTGCGCTCCATCAACAATATCGTGGACATTACCAACTACGTCATGATGCTCACCGGCCAGCCGCTGCACGCCTTTGACCTGGATACCTTTGTCGAGCGTGACGGCCACCGCCGCGTGGTGGTGCGCGCTGCCCACGAGGGCGAGGTCTTTCAGACGCTCGATGGCGTTGAGCGCACGCTCGACGAGGGCATGGGCCTTATTACCGACGGCGAGCGCCCGGTTGCGCTGGCCGGCGTGATGGGCGGCATGGATTCCGAGATCGAGGACGACACGCGCGACGTGCTCATTGAGAGTGCTTGCTTTAACGCGGGCCGCACCTCGCACACGAGCCGCGACCTACAGCTGATCTCCGAGGCGTCGATTCGCTTTGAGCGCCAGGTGGACGAGACGGGCTGCGTGGACGTGGCCAACATCACTGCGGCGCTTATTGAGGAGCTTGCCGGCGGCGAGGTGGCGCCCGGCTACGTGGACCTGTATCCTGCGCCCAAGACGCAGCCCGAGCTCACGCTGCGCCAGGAGCGCGTGAACCTGATCTGCGGCGCGGCCATCGACCCGACCTTTATTGAGCGCGCCCTCATGCGCCTGGGCTGCGCGGTTTCTCAGGGCGCTACGGCGGGCACGTTCTGCGTTGTGCCGCCGTCGTTCCGTCCCGACCTGGAGCGCGAGATCGACCTCATCGAAGAGGTCCTGCGCCTCTGGGGCATGGACCGCATCGAGGCCACCATTCCCGCGGCGAAGAACCACATCGGCGGCCTGACCCACGAGCAGCGCCTGCTGCGTCGCATGGGCGGCATCCTGCGTTCGTGCGGCCTCAACGAGACCACGACCTACTCGTTTGCCGCGCCGGGCGACCTTGAGAAGACGCGCATGAGCACCGAGGGCCGCGGCCTGCCGGTGGTCATCATGAACCCGCTCGTGGCCGAGCAGACCGAGATGCGCCGCTCGCTGCTGCCGGGCCTGCTGCAGTCCGTGGCCTACAACGAGGCCCATGGCACCGCCAACGTGCACCTCTACGAGATGGGCACGCTCTTCTGCGGCCGCGAGAACGCGAGCCTGCCCAAGGAGCGCCGCTCGCTTGCCGGCGTGCTCTCGGGTGCGTGGGGAGACGTGACGTGGAATCAGAAGTACGCGCCGCTGCGCTTCTTCGACGGCAAGGGCGTGGTCGAGGAGCTGCTGGCCCAGCTGCGCGTGGAGAAGGTACGCTTCCGTCCGGCCGAGGGCGAGGGCTACGCGTTCCTGCAGCCGGGCCGTTGTGCCGAGGTGCTTGCGGGCGGCACCATGCTGGGCTGGGTGGGAGAGATTCACCCGGTCGTGCGCGACGAATACGGGATCGACTTGCCGGTCGTTGCGTTTGAGCTGGGCCTCGATTCGCTGATTTCGTGCGCACGCGACCAGCAGGCTTACCAGGACTTCTCGTCCTATCCGGCGGTCGAGATGGACCTGGCTATTGTGGTTGACGAAGACGTGACCTGCGAAGACCTTGAGCGTCGCCTGCATTCGGCCGGCGGCAAGCTCCTGCGCGGCGTGCGCCTCTTTGACGTGTACCGCGACGCGGAGCGCGTGGGCTCGGGCAAGAAGTCGATGGCCTTTGCGCTGACGTATCGCGCCGACGACCACACCTTGACCTCGGAAGAGGTAGAAAAAGTGCACCAGAAGCTCGTGACCAAGGTGTGCAAGGCTACCGGCGGCGAGGTCCGCTCCTAGCGCCGCAACGCCGGGGTGCCTGGTTTTTCGCGCCTAACCGTTGCTCGCGTGCCTACGCGTGCGTCGTTTCCTGTTTGCGCGAGCCCCAGGTGCCCCGGCGCCGGGGTTTATCATGGTCTTGGAAGCCCTCTGCAGGGGTTGCCGGGTGACGGGCAGATAGCGGGTGCACTGAAGAGCTCATGGCGATTGGAGGCTCTGTGCCAAGTTGGAACATTCATATTGCCCAGGCCGAACGCCTTTTTGCGCGCACGGGCCCCACGGCGCGTTTGGTGACGGATCGCAACGCGTTCTTGTTTGGGTGTCTGACGCCCGACATCCCCGTAGGCTATATGGTTCCGGGCATTGAGCAGCCCATCGCTTACCGCATCACGCATGTGGCGCAGCCGGCGTTTATTCCCAAGCCGCGCGAGGGGGAGTTCTGGGATACCTATGTTGCGCCCGCGGCTAAGCGCCTGGGCATATACGTCTCTGCGGACGATTCAACCGCTCCGGCCATCATCCCCGCGTCGTCCTTGAAGATCGAGGTCGACCGCGTGAACCGTGTGCACTATCCGCAGCGCTTTGAAGGCGTGGGCGAACCGCCGCGCCAGGATAGCCCGCTCGACGCTGAAGCCGACCCGTCGAAGCTTGAGCGCTCCCTCTTTGATCTGGTGCTTGGTGCGTGGTCGCATCTGCTTGCCGACAATATCTGGAACACCCGCGTCAACGAATACCTTGATGCCATAGGCGGCGTGCCCAGCGAGCATTTTCGCATCAAAAAACAGGGGGATTTTGACGCCTATGGCAAGACGCTCGCTATCCAGCTGGTGCCGCGCGCCACGCCGCGCCTGCTGGCAACCGCGGCGGCGTTTCCGCAGTACGCCATTAGCGAGCGCGCGGCGCTCATGACCGTGGGCGTTGCGCACGAGATCGTGCGCACCAACAAGACGCCGACCGAGCCCAACCATTACCGGCTGCTAACCGACGAGTTCTTTACGCGAACATTTGCCGAGGTTATCGACCGCACCGATGGATTGATTGCCGAGCGCCTAGCTCGCTGACCTGGGCTCAGCGCGGCGCGCGGCGAAAGGAAGCACATGAAGTTCACCAAGCAAGAGCGTAACTGGGTCATGTATGACGTGGGCAACTCGGCGCTCGTCCTGTTTAACACGTCGGTCGTTCCTATTTACTTTGATGCCATCAACACGGGCGCGTCCTCGGCGGAGCTCGTGACCGCGTGGGCAAACGCGCAGACGGTGGCCTCGCTCGTGGTGGCGCTCCTCATGCCCGTGCTCGGCTCGCTGGCCGACTACGCGGGCAACAAGATCAAGTTCTTCCTGGGGTTCTTCTTAACGGGCCTCGTGCTGTGCTTTGCGCAGGCCATTCCCATGGGCGCCATGCCGTTTTTGGTGGTGTACGTGCTGTGCACCATTGGCCTCAACAGCTCCATGACGTTCTATGATGCCATGCTGCCCGACGTTACCACCAACGAGCGCATGGACACCGTGTCGTCCTCGGGCTACGCGTGGGGCTACATTGGCTCCTGCGTGCCGTTTATCGTGTGCATCGCGCTCATTCTGGGCGGTCCGGCGGCGCTCGGGCTCGACATGCTCTTTTGCGTACAGGTGTCGTTCGTTATCACCGGCATCTGGTGGCTCGCCTTTACCGTGCCGCTCGTGCGCACGTACCGGCAGCGCTTTGCCAAGGAGCTCGCGCCGGGCGAGACCCTGGGTGGCGAGGTGGCCAAGACCATTCGTGGGCTGGCCGCCACGATGCGCCGCATCGCGCAGGACAAGGCCATCCTCCTCTACATGATGGCGTTCTTCTTCTACATCGACGGCGTGCACACCGTCATCTCGATGGCCACCACGTACGGAACCTCGCTCGGGCTTGATTCCACCGCGCTGATCCTGGCGCTGCTCGTAACGCAGTTTGTAGCGTTTCCCTCGGCCATTGCGTACGGCAGGCTCGCCGGTCGCTACGGTACGCTCCGCATGATCATCATCGCCGTCGTGGCGTACGTGTGCATTGTGCTCTTTGCGGCGTTTTTCCTTAAGTCCGAGGTGGAGTTCTGGATCCTGGCCATTGTGGTGGGCATGTTCCAGGGTGGCATTCAAGCGCTCAGTCGCAGCTATTTTGGCAAGCTCATTCCCAAGGAGAACGCCAACGAGTACTACGGCTTTTTTGACATCTTTGGGCGCTATGCCAGCGTTATGGGAACTCTGCTAGTATCGGTCGTGACATCGCTCACGGGGGATACTTCTTTAGGAGTGCTTTCCATCGGGATCCTGTTGGTCGTGGGCTTTGTCATGCTCATCAGGCTTTCCCGCATCAAAGGGCTTGCATAGGGTCGGGCGCGATGACTCTGGGTCTGGCGTAGCCGTTGGGGTGGGGTCATCTGCTAGGATGACGAGTCCCAAGGCCGCGATGCGGCGCGGCGAACCCCGCGTTGAGAGGTTGATGAGTATTTAGTAAAGCCCTCCAACATAGAAGGTGAATGCTCATGAAATCCAACGAAATCGCCCGTATTGGGGTCATCGCTGCGGTCTACGCGGCGTGCACCCTTATTGCCCTGCTCTTCTTGGGCAGCTTGGCGTGGGGCCCCATCCAGTTTCGCGTGTCCGAGGCCCTATGCGTCCTCGCGCTCTTTACGCCGGAGGCTATCCCCGGCCTGACACTCGGCTGCGCCATTGCCAATGTTGCCAACATCGCGTTTTCCGGCACCGGAATGCTCGGCCTCCTCGATGTGGTGTTTGGCTCGCTCGCTACCTTTGTGGGCGCGTGCATCACCTGGAAAATGCGCAAGCACCCCCTCGTGGCGCTCGCGGGCCCGGTGCTTGCCAACGCTCTGATCGTGCCCGCTTATCTGCCCATTCTGTTGCAGGCCACAGGTTTTTACACCATCCCGTTCACGTCTATCTCGCTCGATGGCGCCTGGCCCCTCATGTATCTGTTTGGCTTGGTGACCACGGGTGTGGGCGAAGCGGTTATCATGTATGTGCTGGGATACCCCCTGAGCAAGTCGCTCGCGCGCACATCGTATTTCAAGGCGGATTCGCCCTTCGCGCCCGCACAACGCCCCACAAACTAGCTGGGCCCGCGACAAGCTCGGGGACGCACCGCGCCGGGGGTCGGTGTGAATGGTGGACGAGAGGTCGTGATACGCGTGGGACCGGTTATCGTGATTCCTACGTACTGGGCAGATACGCAAACCGAGCCGCAGGCTCCGGGTGCCTATGACCATTCGGTCGACCTCAACCGCTCCGATACCGAACTTGATTGCTGCCTTACATCACTCGAGCAGGTAGACGATGTCGCGCCCATCGTTCTGCTCGTGGTGTGCCCGCTGTCGGCCACGACCGACGTAAGTCTGCGCGTGCGGCATATTGTGCACAAGCACCCCGCGCTCCACATTAGCATGGTAACCAACGTTGAGGCCGCGCAGGTCATCGACCGCGTGGGCCAGTTGGCGCCACATGGGTCGGGCGAGTGCGTGTCGCTGCGCGGGTACGGCGCCATCCGCAACATGGGGCTTGCGGTCGCGGCCATCAAGGGCTGCGATGCGGTGATTTTTCTCGACGATGACGAGATGGCTACCAACGCAGACTTTATGCAACGCGCCCTGTATGCCTTGGGCCAAGAAACGCGCCAGGGTCTACCCATTCTGGCCAAGAGCGGCTACTTTTATGACAAGAACAACTCGCCGCTGGCCGATACCTCCCAGGCCGGCTTAACCACGCGCTGGTGGACCAAGCGCCCCGAGTTTAACCAGTGGATGCGCCGCGCGCTCGACGGAACACGCATTTCGCGCTCCAATTATGTATGCGGCGGTTGCTTTGCCGTGCATGCGCGCGCTTACATGCGCGTGGCGTTTGACCCGTTTATTACGCGTGGCGAAGACCTTGACTACCTCTTTAACCTGCGGTTGCAGGGGCTCGACGTGTGGTTTGACAACCGCTGGTCGGTCAAGCACCTGCCGCCCGAGCGCGAGCAGCGGGCCCCGCGCTTTATGCAAGATGTCTACCGCTGGTATTATGAACGGGCAAAGCTCGCCGACGCGAATCGTCAAAACGACCTGGTGTCGGTGACGCCCGCCTCGCTTATGCCGTACCCCGGTCCGTGGATTTCGTCGGAGCTCGATGCCCGCGTGCGCAAGACCGCCCTCGTGCGCGCCCTGGTAACGCGCGAGCATCTGGCCTACTTTGCCATCTGGCGCCATGGGCGCGACCACGCTCAGCGGTACGCACGCGAGAACACCGGTAAATATCTGCGCTTTCAGAGCTTCTGGCCAGCCATCATGGACGGCCTGTGGCGTGACGCGCAGCTCTCTGACCTGATCAAGGAGGCGTGATGAACCTTCGCTCCCGCGTGGTGGGGAGCCGTACCGATGTGCTTTCGCTGGTGTGGATGATTGCGGTCATAGGGGCGGCAATTCTAGCGTTTTACCTGCTCTGGCTGGTGATTGCTGGCGCAGAATCGGTTCCGGTCACCATTGTGTGCGTGCTGCTGGCCATCTTTTTGGCGGTATTTGCCTACCGCTTGCTCAACCCGGACCGCCTGCGCTCGCAGTACACCGAAGAGACGCTCTCATTGGCCTCGGACATGCTCGAGGACATGCGGGGCGGCCTGACCGCAGAGAGCGCCGAGGCCATTTGCCGCCATCTGCTGCCCGAGACCCGCGCCAGTACCATCGCGGTGACGGATGAAAGCCGCGTGCTCGCCTGCGTGGGTGATATGGCGGACGACTTTCCGTCCGGCTCTCCCATCCACACGCCGGCAACGCATTACGTGATCGAGCACGGCATTGTGCAGTCGTTTACCCAAGCGGTTAAGGTGCGGGCCGAGGACGGTCGTTCGCGGCTCATCCCCGCGGGCATCGTGGCACCGCTTAAGGTGAGCGACCATACCGTAGGCGCGCTCAAGTTTTATTTTAGGAGCCCCCATGCCGTTAACCGCACGCAGTACGCCCTGGTAACGGGCTTTGCCGACCTGATTTCGACCCAGCTGGCCATCCACGAGCTGGAGCTGCAAGAAGAGCTGACGGCCCGTGCCGAGGTGCGCGCGCTGCAGGCGCAGATCAACCCGCATTTTCTCTTTAATACGCTCAACACCATCGCGTCGTTTACGCGCACCGACCCCGCGCGCGCCCGCGAGCTGCTGCGTGAGTTCTCGTCGTTCTACCGCTCCACGCTCGACAACTCGGGCTCGCTCATTCCCGTTTCGCGCGAGATCGCGCAAACCAAGCGCTACCTTATGTTTGAATACGCACGGTTTGGCGATGACCGCATTGCGGCCGAGTTTACCGTGGAAGAAGGCATTGAGGACACGCCGGTACCGGCCTTTGTGATTCAGCCGTTGGTAGAAAACGCCGTGCGTCACGCCATGAAGGACGAGGGCACCTTGCATATTAACGTGACGGTGACCTCGTGCGGCGAGGGTGCCATCTCTATTGAGGTGGCCGACGACGGCGTAGGCATGAGCGAAGAGGTTGCCGCGCATCTGTTTGAGCCCTCTGAGCGTCCCGTGGACGTGAGCGCGCCCCAAGGCGGCGGCGCGGGCGTGGCCATGCACAACATCTCTGAGCGCATCCAGCGCTTTTATGGTCCCAAGTCCTTTGCACGCGTGACGTCGCACCCTGGGGAGGGGACTGTTATCACCTTGCATCTGGATTTGCTGGGGAGTATCTTCGTTGATGGGTAGAATGAACACATCCGGTTCCGCTTGGGCGCACGGACCATTGCCTGGCGGTGTACGCGGACGAAGGGATTACAACGTATGCTACGTGCGATGATCGTCGATGACGAGGCTCCTGCTCGTTCTGAACTCAAGTTCTTGCTTGAGCAGACGGGCAAGATCAGCTCGATTACCGAGGCGTCGAGCGTCAGGTCTGCCATTGAGATGCTCATGGAAAACCGCGTGGACGTGGTGTTCTTGGACATCTCGATGCCTGGCGCATCGGGCCTGCAGCTGGCCGAGGCGCTTCATAAGCTCAAAAACCCGCCCGCCATTGTGTTCGTGACGGCCTACAGCGACCACGCTGTTGAAGCATTCGATGTGGACGCGGTCGATTACCTGCTTAAGCCCGTCGAAGAGGCGCGCCTTGATCAGGCCATCGAAAAGGTGCTCACCCGCGTGAAGCCCCAGGCCGAAAACAAGGTGTCCATTGAGCGCATCCCCGTCGAGAAGGGCGGGCGGAAGGTGCTCATCCCGGTCGACCAGATTCGCTACATCATGGCGAAAGACGACTATTCCTGCATCTTTACCGATGACGACCGGTACCTCTCGACCACCTCGCTTGCCCAGTTTGAAGCCAAGCTCTGCGACTTTGGGTTCTTCCGCGTGCACCGTCGCTACATTGTGAACCTGGCGTGCGTCGAGGACGTCGAGGCGGTGCCGTCGGGTGCCATTCAGCTGGGCATCACGGGCATGGACGAGCGCGTGCCGGTGTCGCGCCGCCGCGTGGTGCCGCTCAAGAAAGCCCTGAGCCTGTAGAGACGCGGGAGGAATTCGTGGGAGAAGCGATGGGGGCCGCGGCGTCGCGCGCCGAGGCAACGGCCGGAGCCAAGCGGATTGACATTATTTCTGATACGCACGGGCATTTGTCCGATGCGCTGCTGCGCCAGCTTGAGGGCGCGGACCTGATCATCCACGCGGGCGACATTACGTCCGAGACCGATTGGGCCCATTTGGGCACCATCGCGCCGCTCAAGGGCGTGCTGGGCAACAACGACTACTACCGTTCCTATGGACCTGATGTGCAGCGCTTGGCGCAGTTTACGTACGAGGGCATGCGCTTTGCGGTGTGCCACTACCGCGAGGACCTGCCGCTCGAGGGGACCGATGTGGCCATTTGCGGACACACGCACCGGGCCAAGGTTTTAGAGGAGGGGTCGTGCCTGGTGGTAAACCCCGGGTCGGCCACCTTCCCACGGGGCTCGCGCGGGGCCACGATGGCGCGCATGATGGTTGCAGGCGGCCGCGTGCTCTCGCTCGAGATCGTCGACTTGGCGTAGGACCGCGTGCGCCGGGCGCACAATTGGGCGTTTGCGCTGGGTTGCTCGGTGACGACGCGTGGTCAGCTGGAGCGGGCTTTAGGGTGGCCGGTGCGCAAACAGGCCGGTTACCAGCGGCATTGCCGGGAGGTTCTGTGCGCGTTCATAACTTCTCGACATCGTTTCACTTTTCTTAAAAAAGACTCTTGCGCCGCCCGCGCGCTCTTGGTACACTTGCTCACGCAGCATTTGCTGAGGGGAGTTAGCTCAGTTTGGTTAGAGCGCCGGCCTGTCACGTCGGAGGTCGCGGGTTCGAGCCCCGTACTTCCCGCCATTGCATTGCAAGCCCCGCCTTGTGCGGGGCTTTTGCTTTTTAATAAGCCCCCACCATCAATATGTCGCGCAATGCTATAGTCTATTGCCAGATTTTATGTCTCAATGTGACATATAACATGGTAATGCAAGTGCCGCGTTTCGATGTAAAGGGGCGATGATGGACATCTCCAGGAAGGCGGACTACGCGCTGCGCATTCTGTCGATTTTAGCAACGAGCGAGAGCGATCTGCTTTCGGTGCGCGTTGCTGCCGAACAGGTAGACGTCCCTTATTCGTTTGCGCGGTCTATCCAGCACGGGCTTGCCCAGGCAGGCATCATCGAGAGCTTGCGCGGCGTGCACGGTGGTATGCGTCTTAAGGCCGACCCCAGCGAGCTCACAATCTACCAGATTCTTGAGGCGGTGCAGGGCCCATTTGCGATTAACGAGTGCACCGTGCCCGAAAACGAGTGCCCGCGCAAGCCGTCGTGCTGCTTCCACCCCCTCTGGCTGGGTGCCGAGGCGCTTATGCGCGACTATCTGAGTTCCATTACGCTCGCGGATGTTGTAACGTGGGGCAAGTTCCCTGCGGTTGATGAAAAGTTCACCGACCGCTCCGCCTTTATGACCTACGCAGATTGTTCGTCGCTTCGCGCGTGCACGCGGCCGTAAGGCGGGAGTTCCCGGCAAGAAAGCGCGGCGTTTGTGGCAGGTTTGGTAAGCTCTGAGGAATTTCGCTCGTTGGTGCGTGCCGAGGGCGCACGCCGGTACCGCGACTTACCCTGGCGGCGCACGCGCGATCCGTATCAGATCTGGCTTTCTGAGGTCATGCTGCAGCAAACGCAGGTGGCGCGGGTAGAGACGCGCATGCCGTCGTGGCTCGAGCGCTTCCCGAGCGTCGAGGCGCTGGCGGCAGCGTCTACGTCGGACGTGCTGGAGGAATGGCAGGGCATGGGGTATAACCGCCGGGCCCTGGCACTTAAGAGCGCGGCCCAGCAGATTGTCGAGCAATATGGCGGACAGTTTCCGCGCAGCACCAAGGAGCTAGTGGCGCTGCCGGGCATTGGTCCGGCAACGGCTCAGGGTATCCGGTCGTTTGCGTTTGATCTTCCGGGCGTGTACCTAGAAACCAACGTGCGCACCGTGGTGCTCCATCATTTTTTTCCCGATGTGCCGGGGGTACCCGATCGCGAGTTGGTGCCGTTGGTAGAAGCAACGTGTCCCGCCGCGGTGGATGTGCCTTCGGGGCCATATGCCGCGCCGCAGGATGCTGACGACACGCCGCGCGCGTGGTATTACGCCATGCTTGATTATGGCGCCTATTTAAAGAAGGTGCTGCCCAACCCCTCGCGGCGCTCGGCGGGGTATGCCAAGCAGTCGCGTTTTGAGGGATCGCGCCGTCAAAAGCGTGCCGAGGTGGTGCGTCTGCTGCTTGATGCGCGCACGACTGCACCGACGGGGCTTGCGCTGACGGACGTTATGGCGGGGCTCAACCGCTTTGAGGCCGCCGCTGGCCGCGGAGCAGTTGACGAGCAGCTGGTTCGCTCGATTCTTGCGGCGCTGGAGCAGGAGGGCTTTTGCGTTGCCGCCGAGCGCAACGGTGAGCCCGTGTGGTTCATTGCGTAGGTTTGGCTGCTCATGGGCCGGCGTGGCTCGTTCGTCGCTTTGGACGTGCCGCGCCTGCATGTGCGCGCAAGCGTTTGCACGCGCTGGCAAGCAGATGAGTGGGTGGCCCCGTGTTGGCAACGGCGCGTTGGTACAAGAAATATATCAACTGATATCTATTCCTAATAAGTTCGAGTAATATTTGCCGGGGGAGGGTATAAGCCTTGCAAGGCGCCGCTCTGGCGCATGTTATGACTGTTCTTACAAGCAGGAAGGGTGGAGTCCAATGGATTTCGAGAATTCGCAGACAAAGAAGAACCTTGAGACCGCGTTTGCCGGCGAGTCGCAGGCGCATACCAAGTATCGTTACTATTCGTCCCAGGCCAAGAAGGACGGCTACGTCCAGATCTCCGACATCTTCATGGAGACGGCCAAGAACGAGTCTGAGCACGCGAAGCTGTGGTTTAAGTACCTGCACGGCGGCGCGGTGCCCGGCACGCTCGACAACCTGAAGGACGCCGCTGCGGGCGAGAACTACGAGTGGACCACCATGTACGCCGAGTTTGCGCAGACCGCCGAGGAGGAGGGCTTCAAGGAGATCGCCGCCAAGTTCAAGGGCGTCGGCGCGGTTGAGAAGGCGCACGAGGAGCGCTACCTCAAGCTCGCCGAGCGCGTTGAGAAGGGCGAGGTCTTTGAGCGCGAGGGCGTTAAGGTGTGGAAGTGCCTCAACTGCGGTCACCTGCACGTTGGCCCGACCGCCCCGCAGGTCTGCCCCGTTTGCAACCATCCGCAGAGCTACTTTGAGGAGCAGGCGATCAACTACTAGATAGGCGACAGCCACGTAGAAGCCGCCACGCAGGTAATCGCACCGGGTAATCTGCTGCACGGCAAGCGCCCCGATGGGTTATGTGCCCGTCGGGGCGCTTTTGTGTGCATGCCCTCGGCGTACGACAGATGGCATGCCCTGCGACATGTTGCCAGTTTGCTACAGAGTTCCTGCGTTACAGAGTAGAAACAGCCCCTTTGAATAATCGTCCGCGTCGAAAGGAGGCGGCATGGATCTGCATACCACCGTGCTGGGGCATACCTATCGATTTCGGGATATTGCGGACGTCATGGCCAAGGCCAATGAAGAAAAATCGGGCGACCGGCTTGCCGGCATAGCGGCGGAAAGCGCACTTGAACGCGTTGCGGCAAAGACGGTGCTCGCCCATCTGAGCGTTGCCGATGTGCGCGAACACCCTGCATTGCCCTATGAGTCGGACGACGTGACGCGCGTTATCCAAGACGCCGTTGATGAGCGCGCCTATGACGCCATAAAGCATCTGAGCATCGGCGAGCTCCGCGAGCGCATCCTTGCGGCGCGCGCGTGGGCGCGATTGCCGCCGATGACAACCACAATCCCGGCACATTCGACGATGCATTTGGCGGCTGGGTAGTGGTATGCGCGCCTGAGCTCACGCGCAACGCCGTGGTACAGGCGCTGCTTGACGGCTGCTACTACGCAAGCGCCGGCCCCGAGGTCCGTGGGTTTGGCGTGGCGGACGGCCGCGCGTGGATTGAATGCAGCCCCTGCGCGCGCGTGAATCACCTATGCGGCGGCCCGATTGGCGTGGGTGAAACGCGCATTGCGCCGGCGGGGGAGCGCTTGGAGCGCGTTGAGTTTACCTTGCACGGCACCGAGACCTACCTGCGATTTGAGTGCATTGACGCGAACGGTCGAACTGCTTGGACCAACGCTTTGCGCTAGCGTGCGGCGTGTTGCTTACGCCGGGTTGGCCAGGTGGGGCATCTTTGTGTCAGCTTCTGGCCTGTTGCTGGTGACGCGCGGTGTATCGCAGCGTGCTCTATGTGCTGGTAGAGCCGCCGCCCTGCGCGGGAAGTGAATAGTTTGGCGTGCACGTAAAAATGTCGTGCACGCCCTCTTGACGAACGTGCGTTCTCATGTAATGCTGGGAACATCCCTCCCATGCACGCCTCACAGAGGAGGTTGTGCATGAACTTATTTATTGAAGCGCCCGACAGCGCGGCCGTGCGGCGTGACAGCGCGGGCCGCACGCAAGATGCGTGGGTCAAATCTATGCAGGAACAATATCAAGCGCGGGGACAAACCCCAGAAGGAGCAAACGGGCTCTTTGATGCTCCCGATGCAACTGGTGCGGGGAGCGCTGATACTAGAACGCCTAGCAGCGGTGCATGCGCTCATGGCGGTGCACCCGATTGCGGTGCGCGAGCAGGCGCCGGGGTATCGAGCCGCGGGGCACAGACAAACGCCGTCGCGCCCGGCCTTGGAGCGCAGGTTGATGCCGAGATGCCTGGCAAAACCGTGCACCCCGATGCGTCGTATTCTCTGGCGCAGGAATCGTACCGGGACGAGCTGGCGTTTCATAAGCAACGAGCGCGCCGGAGGCGGTGTGCGGCAATCGCGCGGGTACTCGCCTGCGTGGTTCTTATACCGCTTGCGCTCATCGTTGTGTTTGTGGGCTCGTATGTTATGACCTGCGTGATAAATGGGGCAACACCCGACGAGGTATTTGACCTTCTGAGCACGATGCCCGAGCGCATTGCGTCATTTGTGCGGGCGGTAACAGCGGGGGTGGTGTAAAGCTGGGGCGACGTTATGACAGGCGAACGCTGGGGCACAGATCGGCAAGCGGACATATCTCGCACTGCGGCTTGCGCGCGTCACAGATCTCTCGGCCAAATTTGATCCACTGATGGTTGACGTTGCGCCAGTATTTCTGCGGCAAGATTTTGAGGAGGTCCTGCTCGGTCTTGAGCGGCTCTTTCTCGTGGGTTTTGGGGGAGAGCTTAAGGCGATGGGCAATGCGGTTGACGTGGGTGTCGACGGCGATGCCCTCAACGATGCCAAAGCTTACGTTGAGCACGATGTTGGCTGTTTTGCGGCCAACGCCGGGGAGCTTGACGAGTTCCTTCATGCTCGCGGGAACCTGCCCGTCGTAGTCGGCGACGATCATTTGAGCGGCTTCGACACAGTGCTTAGCTTTGGTTTTATAGAAGCCCAGCGATTTGATGACTTCGGCGACTTCTGAGGGCGTTGCGCTTGCCATAGCTTCGGGCGTGGGCCACCGACGGAAAAGCTCGGGGGTTACTTTGTTGACCTGAGCGTCGGTGGTCTGCGCCGAGAGCAAGACCGAAATAACGAGCCGGAAAGGATTCTCATGGTCAAGGAAGCACTCGACCGGGCCGTAGCGACGGTCCAGGCGCTCGCATACCTCAATAGCGCGCTCTCGCTTGGCAGCATTGGTTTCACGGGGCATGAGGTCTCCTCTCTGCACGACCGCATAGAGCACGCTGATACGCGCCAAGCGGCATCTCACCATCTTACCGATACGTTGTTCTGGATGCGAGCGGTCTACTTGATTGAGTGACGCTGATATTTATTATTGTCATACATTATTGTGCCATTCAGAATAACGTCATACAATAAGAAGAACGGAGACGTATGCGATATACGTGTTGGACAGGATCCACCTACGCCATCCTGAACTTGAGAAAGCTGATGTCCAAATGGCGTGGGAGGGGGCAGTTGCCTATGCGGTGCGGATTTCTTCTCGGCCGTTTGAGTATCTTGCCATTGGGTTTGATGCGCGCGGGCGTGAGTTGGAAATGGTAGGTAGACGCACTCCGGATGGTGACTGGGTCATTTGGCATGCGCATACGCCGCCAACGCGCAAGGCGTTGCGCGAACTGGGCTTAGGAGGTTAGATGGTGGACGGTCGCGAGCTGCTTGCCCGTATTGGAATGACCGAAAAAGAGGCAGATGCACGTGCCAAGGAATATGAAAACGATTTATGGGATGCGGCGTCGTTAAGCAAGCCGCGTCGTGGGAGGCCATCTCTTGCGAATGAGCGCGTAAAGCCGTATACCGTCCGATTTCCCGTATCGCTTATGGCATATGTCGATGAATGTGCTCAAGCTCACGGGTGGACACGCTCGGAGGAGCTGCGCCGTATGGTTGCAGATGCGCGAGACCGCGCTTCAGCGGAGTAGCGCGATGAGGATGAGCGCGCCGGCTATTGCGGGATAAAGCAGGCAAACGCAGCGGCTGGCTAGCTGGTGGCGCTTGTGGTTGCGGGCAACGTTGCGGGGTCGTGCTCGATGGTGGCGCTATCGCCCGGCTCTTGGTGCTCAGATGCTGCATCTACGTCGACTGCATCCACGCCGAGGACTCTGGCGGCGTCGTTGGTGGTGAGGGCGCTGATGTCGTTGAGCTTGCGCTCGATGACGTTGGTGCGCGTGGTGATGATGCTGTCAACGGTGCGGCCTGCGGTGTCAATCTGCTTGCGCGCACGGCGCAGAGCCTCTTGGTAGTTGGGTAGCTCGGCCTTAACGGCAGCGAGCACGCGGAGCACATCGTCAGTGCGCTTCTGCAGCTTAAAGGTCTGGTAGCTCATCTGTAGGCTGTTAAGGATCGCCGCCATGGTGGAGGGCCCGGCAACGTTGACGTGATAGTCGCGCTGCAGGCTTTCTACCAGGCCGGGGCGGTCGACAACTTCGGCATAGAGTCCCTCGAAGGGCAGGAACAGGATGGCGAAGTTGGTGGTCTCGGGCACGCTAATGTATTTGGTCGAGATGTCTTTCGCTTCTGCCTTGATGCGCGTCTCAAGCGCGCGGCGCGCGGCGGCGATGGCGTCGGGGTCGCCCACGTCGAGGGCGTCGCGCAGATGCTCGTACGTATCGCCGGGAAACTTGGCGTCGATGGGAAGGAGGATGGGCTCGCCGCTTTCAACCGGGAGCTTTACCGCAAACTCAACGCGCTCAGAACTGCCGGGGCGCGTGGCCACGTTCTCAAGGTACTGTTCGGGTGCCAGGATGTCCGAGAGGACGGCGCCCAGCTGGACTTCACCGAGCATGCCGCGCGTTTTGACATTGCCCAGCACACGTTTGAGGTCGCCCACGCCCGAGGCAATGCTCTGCATGTCGCCCAGGCCCTTGTAGACGGCTTCGAGCTGATCGCTCACCTGCTTAAACGAAGCGGAGAGCCGGTCGTTGAGCGTACGCGACAGCTTCTCATCCACCGTGGCGCGCATCTGGTCGAGCTGACGGGCATTGTCGGTGCGAATATCGCCGAGCTGCCGGTCGACGGTGAGGCGCATGGTGTTGAGCTGACGGTCAACCGTTTCGCGCACGTGGTCGAGGCGACCTTCGATGTTCTCGCGGTTCTGGCCGAGTTGCTGGACGGTCTCGCGACGCAGGGCATCCATCTGATCGCTGGTGCGTCCGAGCTGCTGGGAGATGGTGTCAAAACGCTGCTGGAAGAGCGGGCTCGTTGAGGCGGCGTGCTGGACGAGTGTGCCGAGCGACTGCTGCGCTCCGTCAAGCGCCTGTTGCGTTTGCAGCGCGCTCCGGGCGGCCTCCTGCGCGCGGGCGTCGGCCGCGGCGCGCTCGGCATCTGCCAGCGCTGCGGTGCGGCGGGTCGCTTTGAAACATGCGAGGGCAGCTGCTGCGGCCACGACTGATGCTGCGGCGGCAATGAGAGCACATAGGAGCGTTAGATCCATGATGGACCCTTTCGGTAACGACGTTGATTACGGCTCATTATACGGTGTCGCCCAGGCACAAGTTTGCGGACTCGATGCTCTAGATACACGGTCTCGTAGCCCGTGGCTCGTGGCTCGCGGCAGCGGCCCGTGGCCCGTGGCTCAGCGGATCCATTGGGCCCGAGGATCCGTTGAAAAGCAAACCATGCGTGCTGAAGGTGAACTATATAACGGCCCGCGGGCCATTCGAGCAGGCAAGGGGCGGTTGCGGTACCATACAAGCTCAACAGATAACCGGTTAGCCCGCTTGAGTGCTCAAGCGGGTTTTTGGCGTGGTCACGGCTGGTTCGGCCGAGAAAGGTAGTCCATGCTCATTCATCGTATTGCCGCACAGCTGTATACCGCCGAGGCGCCTCAGGTCATTGAGCGGGCGCTTGACGACGGCAAAGACGCCACGCTCGCCGTCTCGCAGTCGGGTCGAACACTGCTCTTGGCAGCTCAGTTTGCGCGCCGGCCACGGCCGACGGTGTACGTGGTGTCAGGCGAAGAGGCGGCCGACCGCACGGCGCGGGCGCTTGCGGCGTATGTGGGGCTCGAGCATGTGACGCGCTTCCCTGAGCGCACGGATTACCCCTGGCAGGACAAGCAGCCCGACGATGCGGTGGTGGCTGCGCGCTGCGCGTCGCTCGGGCGCATCGCGCGGGGCGAGGCCTGCATCATGGTGGCATCGGCGCGGGCTCTGCTTCGCTGCGTGCCGCCGGTTGAAAGCCGTTACTGGGCCTCGACTGCCTTTTCCGTGGGCGAGGAGCAGCCGTTTGAGGATGTGCCGCGGCGACTGGTGGGTATGGGCTACACCGCCTCCGACGCGGCAGACGCTCCAGGGCTCTTTCGCGTGCACGGCGACACGGTGGACGTGTTTCCCGCGCAGGCGCGCGAGGCGGTGCGCATCGAGTTTTTTGGCGACGAAATCGACCGTATCCGCCGCATGGTGACGTCGACCGGCCAGACCATCGGCGACGAGCAGCGTGTCGAGATCTTCCCCTGTCGCGAGCTCGCCCTTACGGACGACGCGGTGCACCGCATGCACGTGGCGCTGTATCAGGCCGCGCAAAACGACACCGGGCTTGCCGCGCTTATGGAGCTGGTTGATGCGCGCGTGGTGACACCGGAGCTCGCCCGCTTCTTGCCCATCATGTATGAGAGCACGGTGAGCCCGCTTGCGCACATGAGTGCCAACACGCTTGTGGTGCTGAGCGAGCCGCGCTCGCTGTTTGATGACTGCACGCGCGCGTACGAGGATCTGGAGCGCCGCGCGGGCGAGGCCGGAGTGAGCCATCTGGACGGGTTGTATGTGCAGCCCAAGCAGCTCGATTTTGGCAAGCAGCAGCGCCTGAACTACGTTTCGATTATCCGCGCAGGCGGTGCGGTGACGGCCGAGCTTAAGATCGAGCAGCCGGCCATCGCGGGCTCTGACGCCCGGTTCATCTCGCGCATTCAAGAGGTGGTGAACAAGCGCTATGCGTGCGTGTTTGCGGCGCCCGACCGCGGCGCGCGCGAGTCGCTTGAGCTCAGCTTTACCGACGAGAGCATTCCATTTGAGGAGTCGCTGCAGGTAGCGCCCGAAAACGAGGACGCGCTGGGCAGCGAGGTTACGGTCACGCTGCTCAAGCGCGACGCGGACCGCCTTAATGCGCGGCCCATTGAGGGCGAGCCAGGTGGGGGCGGGGCTGCTTTGGCTCACGCGACCACTGTGCCGGGAGAGACGAGCGGGTCAGAACGACCCCGCTCCCGGGCGGCTCATGCAGTGCCCACGCTGACGCGCGGACGCGTGACGTTTATTGACCTGCCGCTGGCGGCGGGCGTGGTGGTTCCCGACGCGCGCCTGGCGGTATTTTCGATTACCGACCTTAACGCCCGCATGGACGCGCGCCGTGGCCGCAAGACGCGCCGCCGCGTGGACGTGACCGAGGTGACCTTCCCCTTTAAGCCGGGCGACTACGTGGTCCACGCCACGCACGGCATCGCGCACTTTACGGCTATCGTGCGCCAGGAGGTTGCCGGCAAGGAGCGCGACTACTTCCTGCTTGAATACGCTGACGGCGACAAGCTCTACGTGCCGCTTGAGCAGGTCGACCGCATCAGCCGCTACGTGGGCCCCGACGGGCAGAGCCCGCGGCTCACGCGCCTCAACACGGCCGACTGGAGTCGCGCGACCAAAAAGGCGCGCAAGTCGGCTAAGAAGCTCGCCTTTGATCTTGTTGATCTGTATACGCGCCGCAGCTCCATCACGGGCATCGCGTGCCCGCCGGACACGCCGGAGCAGCTGGAAATGGAGGCGAGCTTCCCCTACGAGCCCACGCATGACCAGCTCGAAGCCATCGCCGACATCAAGGCCGACATGGAGGCGCCCAAGCCCATGGACCGCTTGCTCTGCGGAGACGTGGGCTTTGGCAAGACCGAGGTGGCTCTGCGCGCGGCGTTCAAGTGCGTGGATTCGGGCCGCCAGGTCATGGTGCTCTGCCCCACGACCATTCTGGCGCAGCAGCACTACCAGACGTTCTTTGAACGCTTTGCGCCGTTTGGCGTGGAGGTCGAGGTGCTCAGCCGTTTTCGCACGGCGGGTCAGCAGAAGCGCGCGCTCGCGGCGTTTGCCGAGGGCAAGCTCGATGTGCTCGTGGGCACGCATCGCCTGCTCTCGAGCGACGTGAACCCGGCAAACCTCGGCCTCGTGATTATTGACGAGGAGCAGCGTTTTGGCGTGCAGCACAAAGAGCAGCTCAAGAACTTGCGCGAGCAGATCGACGTGCTCACGCTCTCGGCCACGCCCATCCCGCGCACCATGCAGATGGCCATCAGCGGCGTGCGCGACATGAGCCTCATCACCACGCCGCCCACGGGTCGCCGGCCGGTCATCGTGCACGTGGGCGAATACGACCCCGACGTGGTGAGCGCCGCCATTCGCCTGGAGCTCGAGCGCAAGGGCCAGGTCTACTACGTGAGCAATCGCGTGAAGACCATCGACGATGCCGTAGACCGCGTGCACGAGGTGGTGCCCGAGGCGCGCGTGGGCGTGGCGCACGGCAAGATGACGCCGCGCGAGGTTGAGGACGTGATGATCGACTTTTCCATGGGGCGCATCGACGTGCTCGTGGCAACGACCATCATCGAGAGCGGCATCGACAACCCGCGCACCAACACGCTCATCATCGAGGACTCGCAGCGCCTGGGCCTCGCGCAGCTCTACCAGCTCAAGGGCCGTGTTGGTCGCAGCGCCACGCAGGCATACGCGTACTTTATGTTCCCCGGCGAGCTGCCGCTCACGCAGGAGGCCACGGAGCGCCTGACCGCGCTCTCGGAGTTCCAGGAGCTCGGCAGCGGCATGCGCATCGCCATGCGCGACCTGGAGATTCGCGGCGCGGGCTCGCTCGTGGGCGCGGAGCAGCACGGCAACTTGTCGAGCGTGGGCTTTGACCTGTTCACGCAGATGCTGGGGCAGGCGGTGGCCGAGGCGCGCGGAGAAGTAGATGCCCAGGTGGAGGCCGCATCGGTCGCCATCAACGTGCCGGCAGACTACTATCTGGACGAGGAATACCTGCCCGAGGTCGATCGGCGCGTGCTCGTATACCGCAAGGTCGCTGCAGCCGATACGCTTGCCGCGGTGGACGAGGCTCAGCAGGAGTGCGAGGACCGCTACGGCGAGCTGCCGCTGGCGGCGCGGAACCTCTTTGATCGCGCGCGTTTGCGCATTCGCGCGGAGCGTCTGGGACTCGAGAGCATCACGCTCACGGGGGGCAGGCTCGTGTACCAGGGGGTCGACGTGCCCAAGGCCGTGGCATTTGACCTGCGCGATCGCTTGGCCGCGGTGAACTTTCCCAAGAGCCACAAGCTCTCGGTGCCCTATAAGGCCGGCGCCGGCGCCGGTTCCGGTGTGGGGCGCGGGCTGGACGCCAACGACCCGGCGGGGCCGGTGGCCGCTGCGCTCAAGGTGCTTGAGCAGATGGGGCCCAGCGGGGATGACGACTAGGCGCAGCTCGTAGTACCAGCCAAGCGCTTTGAGAATCTCTGCGCGCTCATCGAAGAGCATCCCAAGGAGCGGTTCTTTGGCCAATTGGGCGGTGCGCATACAATGTGCGCTGCGTTTGAAGGGCAGGAGGTCGATGGAGACTTGCTTGCCATGCGCCTCGTTGCGAAGGATTCGCCGGTTCGAGATGCGGTCTGCAGCATTTTATATGCATATGCGGGGGCAAGCTCGCTCGATGAGGTCTCGCAGGCGATGATCGACGGCAAGCTTCTGGCGCCGTGGCTTGGGGACGAGACGGCGTTTGACTTGGCGGCAAAGGGGAGCCCCTTTATGACCACCGCCTGCCTGGTGCGCGAGCCAAAGAAAGCCGATGCCGTGACCACCGATTTCTTCCAAAAGCTATTCTTGCTCGATTCGGCTCTTACCACGCCGCTATAGCAATCCCTTTGAGCTAGCCGTTTCGCTGTGGTGGGCGATAGCGCACGTGGGTTTGCTACCGCCCGTCGTCTTGCATGAGCCCCTGGCGGGAGCGCCGCGCCGCCTCGCGGGCTCGGAGCTTGGCGGGGTCGGGCACAGCGGTGGGCACGGGTTCGTCCACATGGCCGCCCCACCAGCCTCCCACAAAGTTGTCGGTACGGAACACGTTGATCACCGCGCCGGGGTCAACCTCGCGCACAAGGCGGATGATGTCTTCGGACTCGTAGGTCGAAACGACGGTGTGCAGCAGGTACATGCGCTGGCGGCTGTACCCGCCAATGACCTCGGCGCAGCTAATGCCGTGCTGGAAACTCGCGATGTAGGCATCCATGACCGCGTCGGCGTGCCGCGTGGTAATCTGCAGCGTCACCCGGTCGTAGCGGTGGTAAAAGCTGTCGATGGTCTTGGTCGCAATGAACTGGAACACGATGGAGTACGCCGCGTGCTCCCAGCCAAAAAGCGCACCGAACACGACGAGCAGGGCGCAGTTGCTGGCAAAGATAAAGCCCCAGATGGTTTTGCCGGTGCGGTTTGCCACGAGCAACGAGATGAAGTCCGTGCCGCCCGTCGAGGCGCCCGCTTTGAGTGCGATGGCGATGGAAAGTCCCGAGATAAATCCGCCAAAGACGACGAGCATGATCTGGTCGTCGAGCAGCGGCTGGAAATCGAAAATGCGCAAAAATGCCGCCGAAAGCGCCACCTGCATCATAGAGAAAAACACAAAGCGCTTTGAGATGCGGTTCCAGCAGATAAGCGCCAGGGGAATGTTGAGCGCGAGCATGCCCAGATCGGTGGAAATATGCACGCCAAAGAGCGCCGTGATGCGGTCGATGAGCACTGCCACGCCGGTAAAGCCGCTCGGCAGCAGGTTGGCCGGGTTTACGAACGCCTGGATCAAAAACGCCTGCAAGAGCGCGGAGGCTAAGACCGATACGGCGGTGATGACGCGGCGCACGAGCGCAAGCCGTGCGAGCTCGAGGGCGCGGTCGGTGAGCGTGCCGGGTGCGGCGGTCATGTGGCCTCCTAACTGAGGTGGGGTGCGGTTGTTGCGCTTGCTTGCGCGGGCGCGGGGTCCAGCGCCGAGCAAAGGCGGCTCATTATCGCATGGGGCGCGCTAGCATGCAGGTTTGCTCGAAATCTATACAAATGTAAGGTCAACGCGGGGGCAGAGCGCCAGCTTACTGTGCCGCGCCGTCTGTTTTGCCTGCAGGCGCTCCCGTGGCTGAGCTTCCGTGTTTGAGCCGCTGACGTGCGCTGCGTCCGCGCCGTGCCACCCGTGTTTGTACTCCCGGACGCACTTGCGCTTGTGCTCCCGGCGCCCCTCGTTCGCAACGCCAGCATGCCGCCCGCGCTATAGTAAGGGGCGCGCACAAGGACGAAACGGAGGTATCGCTATGGCGGGAGCACTCGAACAGCAGGCTGGCTGCGCGGTGCCGCAGGCAGCGTTCGACGTGCTGAAGCGCTACTTTGGATACGACTCGTTTCGTCCGGGGCAGGATCGCATGGTCTCGGCCATTCTTGCCGGACGCGATGCGCTGGGCGTTATGCCCACGGGCGCGGGCAAATCCATTTGCTATCAGGTGCCCGCCCTCATGCTGCCGGGGCTCACGCTGGTAATAAGCCCCCTGGTCTCGCTCATGGCCGACCAGGTGCGCGCGCTTAAGGCGGCCGGAGCGCGGCCGGCGTACCTCAATTCCACGCTTACGCCGGGCCAGCAAAACACCGTGCTCAAGCGCGCGTCCGAGGGCTGGTATCAGATTATGTACGTGGCACCCGAGCGCCTGTCTGATCCCCGGTTTTTAGCGTTTGCCCAGGCGGCGGCTGCGCCTGGCGGCGTGGGGATCCCGCTGGTGGCGGTGGACGAGGCACACTGCGTTTCGCAATGGGGCCAGGATTTTCGCCCGTCGTATCTCGAGATCGCGTCGTTTGTAGGCGCGCTGCCGCAGCGTCCGGTGCTCGCAGCGTTTACGGCAACGGCAACAAGCCGCGTGCGCGCCGACATTGCTCGCATGCTCAGATTGGACGCGCCGGTAACGGTGACCACCGGGTTTGACCGGCCCAACCTGTACTTTGAGGTGCGCGAGCTGGGCGACAAAGCCAAGGTGGCTTGGGTGTGCAACTATGTGCGCGAGCACGCGCAGGAGAGCGGCATTGTGTACTGCGCGACGCGCAAGAAGGTGGACGAGCTCGCTCAGGATTTGTGGCACGAGCTGGCGCCGTTTGGGGTGCGTGTGGGGCACTACCACGCCGGGCTCACGGCGGACGAGCGCCGCGCCAACCAGGACGGGTTTATTGCCGACCAGATTCCCGTTATGGTTGCTACCAACGCGTTTGGCATGGGAATCGATAAGCCTAACGTGCGGTACGTGATTCACTTGAACGCGCCTGAAAGCATTGAGGCGTATTACCAGGAAGCAGGGCGTGCGGGGCGAGACGGCGATCCGGCTTCGTGCGTGCTGCTGTGGAATGGCTCTGACTTTAATTTGCGTCGGCGGCTCATCGACCGTGACCCGGGTGATTCCGAACTTGATGTTGAGCAGCGTGAACAGGCTAAGCGCAACCGGTTCAGACTCTTGTCGCAGATGGAGGGCTACTGCCGCACAACGGATTGTCTGCGCGCATACATTTTGCGCTACTTTGGCGAGCAAGATCGGCGCGACCGGGGTGCGGGCGCCACTCAGCAAAGCGGCGCGCGTATGGCGGCCGGGTCGGCGGCGACTGCGGCATCCGGAATGGGCGCGGCTGGCGTCCAGAACGGTGCGGGCGCCGCGGCATCGCATGGCTGCGGAAACTGCTCCAACTGCCTGACTTCGTTTGCAACCGATGACGTAACGGCGGCGGCGCTTGCCGTGCTGCGCTTTGTGGCTCCACGGCCAGGGCGATTTGGCAAGGCGCTTATTGCCGACACGTTGCGCGGGGCCAACACCGAGCGCATCCGGTCGCTGCACTTGGATGCCGAAGAGGCCTATGGCGCGCTGGCAACGCTTTCGAGCGCGCGCATCAAAGACGTGATTGACCAGCTTACGGGGTGTGGATACCTTACCGTTTCGCCTGGTCAGTACCCGGTTATCGGCATGGGCGACCGCGGATATGAGGCGCTTGAGCATTCGGAACGCTTCACCTTTACCATCAAGCGCCGCGCCTCCAAGCAGGCGCCGTCTACGCGGGCACAGCGCGCCGTCGATCTGCTGCGCGACGAGGCGGCGCTCGATAGCCGTCCGCGCATAGGCGACGATGCCGAGCTCTTTGAGCAGCTGCGCGCGCTGCGTCGCGAGCTCGCCGCCGAGCGCGGCGTTCCGCCGTACATTGTCTGCAGCGATAGAACGCTGCGCGGCCTGTGCCGCCAGCGCCCTGCGACGCACGACGAGCTGCTCGCGGTTTCGGGCATTGGCGAGCGCAAGGCGCAGGAGTTTGGCGAGGCATTCCTTAAGGCCATAGCGTCGTTTGAGGATGAACATCGCAGGTAGCTGATACAATAAAGCCGTCTACGTGTGCGTTTAGCGCGCTATTTGTGTTCAGAAGGAGAGGAACATGTCTGACCAAACTCTCGCTCCACTTGATTCCGCTGCCGCATCCGATGCCGCGTATGCGCGTGTGAGCAGCCGGCCGTTCCCTGCCGACGTGTTTGCTGCGCCGCGCTTGCGCTGGGCTGTTATCGGCTGCGGAGTCATTGCCAATCAAATGGCGCAGGTCATGGCGCTGGCGGGGCGGCATCTTGCAGGTGTTGCAAACCGCACGTTGGAAAAGGCGCAGGCGTTTGCCGAGCGTTACGGCGTTGAGCGCGTGTACGAGTCGTTTGATGAGCTCTATGCCGACCCCACCATCGATGCCGTGTATATTACGACGCCGCATAATACGCACATCGCGTTCCTGCGTCGCGCCCTTGCCGCGGGCAAGCACGTGCTGTGCGAGAAGTCGATCACGCTCAATGCCGCCGAGCTGGATGAGGCCCGTGCGCTGGCGCGCGAGCATGGCGTGGTGCTTATGGACGCGACAACCATTTTGCACATGCCGCTCTACCAGGAGCTTGTGCGCCGCATGCGGTCGGGCGAATTTGGCCAGATGAACCTTGCCCAGGTAAACTTTGGCAGCTATAAGGAGTACGGCGATCTAAGCAACCGGTTCTATAATCCGCGGCTTGCGGGCGGCGCGATGCTGGATATTGGCGTCTATGCGCTTTCGATTGCGCGCCTGTTTATGGCAAGCCAGCCGGATGAGATGGTTTCGCTGGCTAATCACAGCGTGACTGGCGTGGACCAGACGAGCGGGTTTGTGACGCGCAATGCCGAGGGGCAGCTGGGCGTATTTTCGCTCTCGCTCCATTCCAAGCAGCCCAAGCGCGCGATGATAAGCTTCGACAAATGCTACCTTGAGGTCATGGAGTATCCGCGCGCCGATCACGCCACCATTGTGTGGACCGCCGACGGACATCGCGAGGAGGTCCGCGCCGGCGAGGAAGGCTATGCGCTTGCATACGAGATTGCCGACCTTGAGGCAGCTGTCGCGGGCAATGAGGAAAAACTCAAGCTTATCGACTATGCCGCCGACGTGATGGAGCTCATGACGCGCCTGCGCTACGACTGGGGCGTCTACTATCCCGAGGAGGCAGAGCTGGCCGCGGCAGCTGGCGTGGCGGTCGCGGGCGCCGAATAGATTGCTGCCGGCGCTCGCTGACGCGCTTTGAGCCGTCACCTGCGCGCCCAACGTGTCCGAGATGGCCAAAAAATGCAGTGCTAGGTCTTTCTTCCTGCAGAACGCCGGTGCGCTTTCTCCCAGGGCCTGGTAGAGGGCCCCGGGCACCCGTCTCTACCAGCGCGGTGGGCAGAGCGCACCGGCAAAACGCGGGACAAAAGACCTAGCACTGAATAATTTGGCCACGCGCGGCACATACTACTGTTTTTCAGCCGCAATAGAAACTGATTTTCTGTTGCATAGAGGGGTTCTTAAATAAGCGACAGCGGCAATCTGGAGGATGCGCGCGCTCTTGACGCGCTGGTCGCTGCGTGAAAAGATTTAGTTTCGCGTCAACCAGCGCCTGCAGCAGAGTGCTGCCGGTGGTTTTGACGCGAGCTTTAGCAGTTTGTAAGGAGCCCGCATGCCCATTCGCATCCCCGACGCGCTGCCCGCCACTCAGGCGCTTGAGCGCGAGAACATCTTTGTTATGACCGAGTACCGCGCCCTTCACCAGGATATTCGTCCGCTCCGCGTGCTCATTTTGAACCTCATGCCCACGAAGATCGCCACCGAGACGCAAATCATGCGCAAGCTCTCTAACACGCCGCTGCAGATTGAGGTCGAACTGCTGCGTACGGTGAGCCACGAGGCCACACATGTGTCCGAGCAGCATCTCGAAACGTTTTACCGCACGTTTGAGGAAGTCGAGCATGAGCACTTTGACGGCCTCATTATTACGGGTGCGCCGGTTGAGCAGCTCGATTTTGAGGACGTCGATTATTGGCCCGAGCTTCAGCGCATCATGGACTGGTCGGTCGAAAATGTGCATTCAACGCTGCATATTTGCTGGGGCGCACAGGCGGGGCTCTACCACCACTACGGCATCAACAAGCACACGTTGTCCGAAAAACTCTCGGGTGTGTACGAGCACTACCTGGTTAAACGCTCCTCGCCGCTCGTGCGCGGGTTCGATGACCGGTTCTACGCGGTACATTCGCGCTACACCGAGGTGCGCCGCGCCGATGTGGAGGCATGCCCGGACCTCGAGGTGGTCGCGGTGTCCGACAAGGCGGGGCTCTATATAGTAAAGAGCGTTGATAGCAGGCAGTTCTTTGTGTTCGGCCATCCGGAATATGACACCGACACGCTGCGGCTTGAGTACGAGCGCGACGTGAAGCGCGGCATTGATCCGCAGATTCCGGCGAACTACTTCCCCGATAACGACCCCACGAAAGAGCCGCTCAACACATGGTGCAGCCAGGCTCAGCTGCTCTATACCAACTGGCTTAACTACTACGTGTACCAAACCACACCGTACGATATTCGGCTTGCCGGGCGCTTAGCGCGCGCCAAAGCGGGCTTGGTGTAGCAAAAGGCTCGGCACACGATGGCTGTTGTGCGCCGAGCCTCTTTATTGACGTACGTGAAATTTCCTCTGTTCTAATTTCGCCTAGGCGAGGAGGTCGATGACGTTCCAATCGGCGTCGCTCGCCTCGATAATGCTACGGCTGCCAAACACGCAGCGCGGGGCTTCGGTCGCAACGCGAGCAACGTCGCCACCGAGCTCGCGCAGGCGCTCCTGCGTTGCGCCCAGCATGTCGGCGCGTGCCTGCTCGCGGAAACCAGCGGGGCGTTTGGAGAGGTATGCAGCGTTGATGCGCTTGGTGAGCGCGTACGGCTTCACAGGCGCATCGTGGCCCGAGACCGACGAAACGATGTATCCCTCAAAGGTGTCCTGGTCCTCGGCAAACGAGCTCAGCCAGGCGCCTGCCTGGGCAATGCGCTCGACCGACGGGTCAATGGCCGGGTCGCGGTAGGTGTAGAACGCCAGCTGCCGGTCCACTGCGGCGCGGAACCCGCAGCCATAGGCGCCGCCCTTGACGCGAATCTCGTTCCACAGGTAGCCGTAGGAGAGCGCGTTGGCCGCAACGCTCCAGCTGCCGTCGGTTGCAATGCCCAGTGCGCGCGGATCGGTGGCCTGGCCCAGGTAGCACACGTCGCTCGGAATCACAAAGGCCTCGTGCTTGTCTTCGGGCATGGGCACGTAGAGCTCCTTGGCGGGCGCGGTGCGTGCCGCCAGCCCCAGCGAACCCGCGGCGTCCCAGTAGCGGCGGTAGTCTTCGTCGGAGCCGGTAAAGCTCGCGATGGTGCCCGTGGCGGTAAAGATGCGCTGCTGCAGCTCGCGGAACTTGGCGCACAGGCCGTCCGCGCGCTCGTCAAAGTGGTCGAGCAAATCGCGCAAGAAGTAATAGAAGTCCACGCCGCCCAGCTGCTCGGAGATTGTCGCGGCCGGCGAGACGTACGAAAGCGCGCGCCCGAGCGCTGTCTGGTGCCCCGCCGTGATGAACGTCTGCTCCATGCCGATCTTGAGCTGCGTGAGCACGTCGCGAATGCGGGCCGTATCCTCAAATTGGGTCTCGGCCCATACCTCGCGCGGGATGCTTGCGAGCTTATCGATCTTCTCGGAGAGCGCGCCGGCGGAAACCAAGAGCATCGGACGGGCGAGCTTCCAGTTGGGCTGCTGGTAGACCTCGGTGGTAAAGGTAAGAAAGCCCAGGTTGGAGCCAATGTAGCTGTCGAGCTCGGCGGCGCTGCGCTGCGCGGTGGGGAGCTGCTGCATAAGACGGCAGAGCACCTTGACGTAGGGCAGCTCGGCGTAGCCTACGTGGGTAAGGTCAAAGTAGGTGAGTGCGTAGGCCAGCCGGCGCGTGGGGATGCTGTGGCGCAGGCAGGGGATAGGGGTGCTCTGGTCAAGCGCGCAGGCGGGGTCGGGGCGCGCGGGGCCAATGTCGGCGACGTGCAAGCGCGGCAGCTTGGCGCGGTCCTCGGGGGAGTCCTCGGCTTCCTGTTGGCGGCGCAGCTCTGCCACGTCGTCAACGATGGCCTGTAGCCCGGCAGGGGACATGTCCGCTTTGATCTGGGCGAGTTCGGCGGCTTCGGCCTCGCCCGCGCCGCCCGCTGCTTCCGCAGGCTCGGCAGCACCCGCGCCGCCTGCTGCGTCCGCAGGCTCAGCCTCGCCCGCGCCGCCCACCGCGTTCACCGTGGGCACAAGCTCCACGAGTGCGTAGTGGTTGCTTTCCAGCACGAGCTCGCGCAGCAGGTCTTCAAAGAACGGGCCGTCGAGCGCCTCGCGCAGCGCGGCGTAAATGTCGGCGTACTTGAGCGCGTCCGTTGCGGCTTCGTCATCATATAGCCAGGTAGAGAGCGCATCGCAGGCAAGCACCACGCCGTCGGCCGTGCCATAGTCGCGCTGGCGAAGCGAGAACTCGTTGCTGCTAATCACGGCTTCCAGGCGATCGCGCGGAATGCCGTGCTCAACCAGCGCGCGGCAGGTGTCTTCGATCATGCGCCGAAACGCGCGCGCAGATTCTGGCTGCGCGTTCTGCAGCATGATGAGCTCGTAGGGCTGCTGGCAAGCCGAGGACGTGTAGCTCACCACATTGCCGCCCAAGCCAGCGGCGATAATGGCCTTCTTAACGGGCGCCTCGTTGGACCCCAAAAGCGCGTCAAAGAGCACGTCGGCTGCGACGGTGTGGAACGTGTCGAGCGCCTGGCCAATGACGTAGCCCATGCCCACGAGGGCGTTGTCGGGCGTAGTGGCCATGTCGACGCACTCATAATCGCAGGTAACCGGCTCCTGCATGATCAGTGGGTTGGGAGCGAGTGCGGCGTCGCTGGCGCCTGCAGCGCGCTTGGCGGCAGTGCGCCGGCCGGCGGCGTTATCCTGTGAGAGATAGCGTTCGTCCAAAAATGCCAGCTCGCGGCGCACGTCGGCAAAGTCGCCGTAGAGCGTGATGTAGCTGTTGGCCAGGTTGTAGTGGCGCGCGTGCGTGTCGAGGAATTCCTCGTAGGTGAGCTGCGGAATCACGCGCGGGTCGCCGCCCGACTCAAACGCATAGGCCGTGTCCGGGAAGAGCGCCGCGCCCACGGCATCGTCGAGCACGCTCATGGGGTCAGAAAGGGCACCCTTCATCTCGTTGAATACCACGCCGTTGTAACGGAGCGTGCCCTGGTCGAGCGGCGCGCCTTCGGGCACGTCGAGCTCGTAATGCCAGCCTTCCTGCTCAAAGATGGCGCGCTTGGTATAAATGGCCGGGTTGAGCACGGCATCCATGTATACGTCCATGAGGTTGAGCAGGTCTTGCTCGTTGGTGGACGCAACAGGGTAAACGGTCTTGTCCGGGTAGGTCATGGCGTTGAGGAACGTTTGCATAGAACCCTTGATGAGCTCGACAAACGGCTCCTTGAGCGGGAATTTTTCCGAGCCGTCGAGCACCGAGTGTTCCAGGATGTGAAAGACGCCCGTGCTGTTGGCGGGAGGCGTTTTGAAGCCAATGGCAAAGGCTTTGTTCTCGTCGTCGCAGGCCAGGTAGAGCAGGCGCGCGCCCGATGTCGCGTGGCGAAGCACGTAGGCGTCAGCGTCAAGCTCGTCGATGGCCTCGCAGCGCTCTACGATAAAACCGCAGGTTGAGGTGCCGGGCGTGAGCAGCTCGGCGGCTGCGGCGCGTGCGTTGGATGCGGGGGCGGTAGGTTCTGGTTCCATGGGTCTCCTTGGTTGCAAGAGGTGCAGTGAAGCTAGTTATACCCCTAATGGATGCCGACGGGCGGCACTCGGGTGGGTTCATGGCTTGGCGCGGGCAACGCGCGCTCAATCATGATGAGATTGTGATGCGCGGGTTGCCGCCGCGCCTTGCTGACCGACGTGCCGGCCGTTTGCCGAGGGCACGCTCCGGCGAGCTAAAGCATGCGTTCGGTCGGCTCGCCCTTTACACAGACATGCCTTTTAACCTGCTAAGTCTTACGTTAAGGTGAGGTATAGATTACGAGCGGGGAAGGGGTGCGCGGCGTGGCGCTGGGTGCAACGGAGACGGTTGAGGGCAAGTCGGCGAGCAGGTTTGGGGTCGATGCGGCCTCGCGCGCGCTGCGGCAACTGCGGCGCGATCGCTCGAATGCTCGGCAAGATCGTCGCACGGTAACCGGCGTGTTGGCCACGCTTTGCGGCGGCATTTTTTGGGGCTTTTCGGGTACGTGCGCCAGCTTTTTGTTTGAGAACTATACGGTGGATACCGTGTGGCTTATGTGCGCGCGCCAGGTGGTGTCGGGGCTCATTTTTATGGCGGTCATTCTGTCGCGCAAGGCCGGCCGCAACAGCCTTATTGCGCTATTTACCAGCAAGCGCGACTTGGCGGTGCTGGTGGTGTTTGCGGCGCTGGGCGTGCTGCTTAACCAGTATGGCTACCTGATGGCGGTTCGTCTGACCAACGCGGGAACGGCGACGGTGCTCCAGTGCCTGCAACTCATCATTATCATGGTGTACTCGTGCCTGCGCGGACGGCGTGGACCCCGTCGGCGCGAGCTGGTGGGCGTGGTGCTGGCGCTCGTGGGGACGTATCTGCTGGCGACGGGCGGCAACCCCTCAAACTTGGCTATTCCGTTCGATGGCCTGGTCATTGGTCTTGTTGCGGCGGTGGGCGCGGCATGCATGTCAATTATTCCGTCGCGCATTTTGCCTAAGTACGGCGCGTCGGTGGTAACCGGGTCGGGCATGCTGCTCTCGGGCATTGTGATGAGCTGTCTCTTCCAGCCGTGGGCGCACACGCCGCAGCTTGACGGCATGGGTTGGGGCGCGTTTTTGGTGCTGGCGGCCGTGGGCTCCTGCCTGGCGTATTCGCTGTACATGCAGGGCGTGAAGGATATTGGATCCATGCGCGCAAGCCTCATTGGCACGGTTGAGCCCGTGTCTGCCGCGGTGACCAGCGCAATTGCGTTGGGCACGATCTTCACCATGCCCGACATTGCCGGGTTCGCGTGCATTATCGTGATGGTGTTTCTTACTGCATAACGATATGGCGATTTGGGATAGTAGTCGGTTTGTTTGCCCTTGTGTTTGTTAATCGAGCATGAGGTGCGAAGAATTAGCTTCAGGCCTTAGTTTCTAGACAATGATTGGCATGTCATTGCTGAGGTGCCAAACGACTTGACTTTGGTAACGGTTTTGGTCACCGTGCGGGTATTCTTTCAACTTTGGTGACGGTTTTAAGAGGATTGAAAAGTAGGCCAGGCTTGAGGCCGTACTGCAACCTGTGCTTTTATTAGTGAAGTGGTGCGGTCTACTTGGCGATATAGGAAAAACCGTCACCAAAGTTGTAAAAGATTCGTCTGGCATTCCAAAACCGTCACCAAAGTCGAAGAATACTCATTCTTTCCCGCAGGGCTTTCGCCATATGAGGCGGGATGCCAAGAAGAGCCCGCCGGATACCCCGCGAACGTCTAGAAATTTATCCCGAGCTCGCGAGTTGCGAAGTCGGGTATCGTGGCAGAAACAACGTAGGCCGGAAGGAGGTGGTCAGATGGAGGCAGTCAGCATCGATCCCATGGAGGCGCTCGTCGTCGAGGCCCTCCACGACCTCGGGGTGGACGACGGCGGCGTAGCCGACCTCACGGGCATGCATGTTCACGACATCGCCGTGATGGTCGCCGAGCGCGAGCGCCAGCGCGCCTACGAGCGCGGCCGCGCGCTCGCCTTGTCCGCTGCGAACGCCCGGCTCAACCGTCAGGTGGCCGTTCTCGAGCGCAAGCTCCAGGCCGCAGGCGAATAACGGCGTGGCGCACCGGGCTGCTGAGAAAAAAAGAAACGGGAGGCCATCGGCCTCCCGTTTCGCTATAGAGATGCGCTCCCGATGATTCCGCTACACGTCCTCCTCGATGACGACATAGGTCGCCACGACGCGGGCGGGGTCGTAGTACATGCTGGCGCCCTTCTCGAGGTCGACGGTCTCGCCCGGGCGGACGTACTCGACCGTGATCTCGCCGTAGTTGAACGCCTCGTCGTTGGTGCTCTCGTTGAGCCCCATGGTCGCGGGGGTGCCGTCGGCGTTCTCGGCGCGCAGGTGGACGGTCGCGCGGCGCCAGCGGACGTCGGTGTTGTTGGTGATGGAGCCCGTGATGGAGCCGTCGGGCGAGAGCTCGATCTCGACGCCGCAGTCCTCGGGGGCGAGGAGCTGCTCGCCGCTCCCGAGCCCGCGGGTGCTGCCGACCTCGAACTCGATGTTCTCGACCTCGTCGAGCCGGAACTCCTGGGTGTCGCCCTGGTCGGGGGTGTAGCTCGCCACGACGCCGGAGGGGTACTCCGGGATGATCGTCACCGTGTTCTCGCCGGGCTGGAGGTAGGCGATGTCCCCGCCGTACACGCCCGGCTCCCAGGCGACGAGGTCGAGGTCGGCGTTGACGGTGCCCTCGTCGCCGTACTCGTCGGTGATGGCGATGTCGCCGGTCGCGTCGAAGCCGACGCCCGTCGCGATCTCGCCGGTGTTGTTGGTGATCGTGACCTCGAGGCGCGGGCCGAGGTCCCCGTCGGTGAGGAGCCTGACCTCGCCGACCTCGAAGTCCTCGTAGACGGTCTCGCCGGTGCCGCCCTGGTCCTGCTCGGCGACATGGGCCGGCTTCGCGGTGAGCAGGCGCCACGCCGAAAAGCCCGCTGCCGCG
>CASEER010000002.1 GCA_949287085.1 uncultured Coriobacteriaceae bacterium | reverse complement strand
GCTCCTCTTTTTCTGCCCTTTTCCGAAAGTTCCTCAAGAAATGCATCCACTTCCCTGTCCAGATCGTCCAGCGAACCTGCATTGCGAATGAGAAGATCCGCCGCAGCAATCTTCTCCTCCTGCTTCCACTGCCAGCTTTCCACGGCGGCAATCTTCGCAGCAGCGGCCGCATCGGCCTCGGCTGCAGACTTCTCCTCCGCTGCCTTGCGCGCCTTAGCCGCCTTGGCAGCCGCGATCTTAGCCGCTTTCTCGCGCTCGGCCTTCTGCTCAGGCGTGATCACGGTCATGGGCGAATCCATCGCCACGTTAAAGAAGTGCCCGCCAAAGTCCAGCTTCATGTTCACAAAGTGCACGCCAAACAGGTCATGCGTCTCGTTTTCGTAGCTGAATGCCGTGAAATACATGTTCTGGATCGACGGCACCTCGCTCGACTCGTCAATATCGTAGATGACGAGCGTTACGGCCTTGTCGTTCACCTCATCATAAAAGGTGTAAAAGAGGTCCATGCCCGCCGCCGTGGTCTCGGCCGCCAGCTGCACAAAGCGCAGGCCCTCGTGCTTGAAGGTCTGGACGCGCGTGAGCAGCTCGCTCAGCGGGATGGTCACAAACTCGGTGGTGTACATCCGCGCCTCCTACTCGTTCGTCTGCTTGGTCGCAGCCGCGGGCTGCTCGTTTTTGGCCGGGGCCGCCGGGGCTGCGCCCGTAACGACCTTGCTCTCGTCAACCGGCGCGCTCGGCGTCTCGGGCATCGGCTTGCTAATGGTTGCCGGGTCCTCGCCGGCCGCCAGCCGCTTAGCCTTCTCGTCCAAAATCTCAACGGCCTTCAGCACCGCGTCGATGATGGTCTCAGGGCGCACAGCGCAACCGGGCGCATACACGTCCACGGGGATGGCCTTGTCCACGCCACCAATGATGTTGTAGCAGTCGCGGAACACACCGCCCGTGCAGGCGCAAATGCCGCACGCCACCACAACCTTGGGCTCCATCATCTGCTCGTAAATGTGCTTCACCACGTTGATGTTCTGGTGGTTCACCGAGCCCGTCACCAAAAAGATGTCGGCATGCTTGGGGTTGCCCGTGTTGATGATGCCAAAGCGCTCGAGGTCGTAGAGCGGCATGAGCGAGTCGAGCACCTCGATGTCGCAGCCGTTGCAGCTCGAACCATCGTAATGGATGAGCCACGGCGATTTCGATGCGTATCCCATATGCTCTCCTTAGATGAACGGGGTGATAAGCATGTAGAACAGGTTGATCACGCCCGCCACGAGCGCAACCAGCCATGCGTACTTGAGGCCAAGCTGCCACTTGGTACGCGCGCTGTTGTTGTCGATAAACACCTCGAAGAACCACACGAGGGCCACGACCACGATTGCCAGCACGAGCGACAGCGGGTTATCCCAAATGAAGAACATGCCCGTCCACATGAGGAAGAGCACCGTCTCGCACCAGTGCATAATCTCGATCTTGGCGAGCGTGCGGCCCTCCATCTCGGTCGTGATGCCCTTGACGAGCTCCTGGTGCGCATGGTGGCTGTAGGAGTAGTCGAACGGGCTCTTGCGAAGCTTGATGGTAAGGATGAAGAGCAGGCCCAGGAAGATGGGGATGAGCGACACGATCATGGGGCGATCGAGGCTCCAGAGCGATGCGGTGTCAAACGACTGCGTGGCCGCAAAGAAGCCCACCGTCATGATGAGAAGCATGGGCTCGTAGCTCATAACCTGCAGGCACTCGCGGTCCGCGCCGGTGTCGGCAAACGGGCTGCGCGCCGAGTAGGACGCGATGATCACAAAGAGCGTGGCCAGGGTGACCAAGAACACGCACATAAGCAGGTTGGAACCCGAGATGAACATGCCGCCGGCCAGCAGGCAGAAGATGATAGCGCAGGTAATGTACGCCTCGTCCACGCCGTTGACACTCGCCTGCTCCTTGGAGAGGAGCTTGCGCACGTCATAGTAGGGCTGCAGGAGCTTGGGGCCCACGCGACCCTGCATGTGGGCGCTCACCTTGCGGTCGAGGCCGTCAAGCAGGCAGCCAATCACGGGCGCGCACACGGCAAAGACCACGACGCCCAGTAGCAGGCCCGGCAGGCCGGGGCCCACGAGCTGCGGCATGCGCTCAACATAGAACGAACCGCCGGTGAGCACCTCGGGCGCAAAAATCACGCTCGCGGCAAACGCCATAAGAATCACGCCTAGGCACACGATAACGCCCACGTTGGTGATGGTGTGCTCGGGGAAGATGTCCTCCAGGTACCAGTTGCGCTTGGTAGAGGTCATGATGCGGCCCATAGAGCCATGGAACCTGCGGCTATCCGGGTCGGTGCAGGTGCCGCCCAGGTACACCTCAACACGACGCTTCTTGCTCGCGCGGCCCCATGGGGTGAGGAACACGATGGCAATGAACGCCACGATGACCGCCATGATGAGCATGTTGTCCACGCCCAGGAACTGAGGGTTGCTGCCAAAGGTGGCCTCGAGGTACGGCGACACAACGCCAAGCGAGATGGCCGGCAGGCCCAGGCAGCAGCCAAGCATGAGCACGGCGATGAAGCCAATGGCAAACCACTCGCTCTTGTGCACGCCGGCCTCGACGTTCTCGGCCTTCTGCGCCACGCCGGCAAGCTTGCCGAGCCACTTAGCCCAGAAGAAGAACGTCGCAGCCGAACCAAACGCCAGCAGGATCAGGAAGATCACGTTGCCCGTCTCGGCAAAGGACACCAGCGTGGCCCACTTAGAGATGAGCATGCCAAACGGCGCCACGAACATGCCCAGGATGCCGAGCATCATAAAGCGGGTGAGGTGCGGCAGACGGCTAAAGAGGCCGTCCATGTCCTCGATGTTACGGCTGCCAATGCGGTGCTCGACCGTGCCCACGCACAGGAAGAGAATCGACTTGGACACCGTGTGGAAGATGATGAGGAAGACCGCGGCCCAGGCAGCCTCGGCAATGCCCACGCCCGCGCAGGCAGCAATAAGGCCCAGGTTGGCAATCGTGGAGTACGCCAGCACGCGCTTGGCGTTGCTCTGGCTGATAGCCATGAAGCTGCACAGCACAAAGGTCACGCCGCCCACGGTAACAACCATGGCGGACGCCGCCGGGAAGACCATGTACACCGGCGCGAGCTTAACCAGCAGGAACACGCCGGCCTTAACCATGGTGGAGGAGTGCAGCAGGGCGCTCGTGGGGGTCGGTGCCACCATGGCGCCAAGCAGCCAGCTGTGGAACGGCATCTGCGCGGCCTTGGTGAGACCGGCGACCGAAAGCAGCAGGATCGGGAAGATGAGCGCAGCCGCGGCAGTGGTGCTCGCCGTCTTAATAAACGTGGCAAGCGAAAGCTCGATGCCGCTGAGGTGCAGCATGATGAGCGCCACGAGGAACGCAAGACCGCCGATCATGTTGAGGTTAATCTGGCGGAAGGAGTTCCGGATGGCTTCGTCCGTGCGGGTGTAGCCAATCATGAGGAACGAGCAGACCGTGGTGATCTCCCAGCCGGTGAAGAGCCACTCGAGGTTATCGGAGAGCACGATCACAAACATTGCGGAAAGGAAGATGAACATGAGCGCGCTAAAGAAGTGGCGGCGGTCGGGCGCGCCGGCGGGCTCATGCTGCTGGAAGTCGTGCATGTAGCCCAGGGCGTAGATGCAGATGGCACTACCAACCAGGCCCACGATGAGCACCATGATGACCGAGAGCTGGTCGCTGTAGAGCGGCTCGGCCAGCATATGCTCGGCGCCCTCAGAAAGCGTCATGTTGGCAAACGCGATGATGCCGATGGTCTGCACCAGGCCCAGAGCAAGCGCCGTGCGGTTTTTGTAACGCACTGCATGCCACAGGATGATCGCGCAAAGCACCACGTCAATCGCCGTGAAGACCCAGGTGGCGATATAGCTCGTCTCTTGGGGCAACGCAAACGTGACGTGTCCAACGAACAGGTACTGCACCGCGAACGCCACGGCGGTAACACCCGTTATCGCTGCGGCCGCAACGGTAATAACGTTGCGCTGGGATTCGCTCCGGAACAGCATGAGTAGCACCGCTGCTACGAGCGGTACGACGACAAGCGCCGCGATGAGACTCATGTGTCTCCTCCTCAATCCGATTCCAATGGGACGGGTTTATTCGTGTGCCTCCTCAACACACAAAACTCTTCATATTGTAGCCAACTTAGCAGGCTGTGCGGTAGGAAATCGGCGGTGAACGGCAAAGTATGGCGATGGTGCCGGGTTGTTTTGCCCTACACGTGGGACCAAGTAGCCCAGTGCCCCCCGACCCGCCGCGGCAGAGTAGCCCAGTGCCCCCCGACCCGCCGCAGCAAACAAAAAACGCCAAACCGGGATTGGCTCCCCGTTTGGCGTTTCGAAAACTTGCTTGGATGCGTGACTGTTGGGTGCGTGATTAGGCGCGGGCGTCCTCGATGATCTGCTTCACCGTGGTCTGGATCTCGGTCAGCTTCTCCTCGCTCGGAATCCACTGCTGGGTGATCACCGGCACGGGCATCTCAAACTTGGCATCCTTCATGGCCTGCTCAACCTGCTTGGGGCCCAGCGGTGCCCAGCCGTAGCTACCAAACGCAATGCCAATGCGCTGGCTGTTGTTGGGCGACAGGCCGCGCATATAGGTCAGGAAGCTCGCCATCGTGGGCATCATGTTGGAGTTGAGGGTCGGCGAACCCACGGCCACGTAACGCGCGTCGCACATGTACAGCATGATGTCCGAGATGTGCGTGTGCTTAAGGTCAATGAGCTGCGCGGACACGCCCTCCTTAATGAAAGCGTCGCAAATCTCGCGCGCCATGAGCTCGGTGGAGTGCCACATGGAGTCGTACACCACCACGGCCTTGTCCTCGGTCTGGTAGGTGCTCCAGGCCTGGTACTTCTCCAGGATAGCGGGAATGTTGCTGCGCCAGATGACGCCGTGGCTCGGGGCGATCATCTTGATGTCAAGGCCGCCGAGCGCCGCCATGGCCTTCTGCACCTGCGCGCCGTAGGGCCACACGATGTTGGCGTAGTACTTCTTGGCCTGCTTAAAGACCTCGGGCAGGTCGTTCTCGTCATCAAAGCGCTTGCTCGTGGCAAAGTGCTGGCCAAACGCGTCGTTGGAGAACAGGATGCCGTCCTCGGGGCACCAGGTCACCATGTTGTCGGGCCAGTGGACCATCGGGGTCTGCACAAAATGCAGGGTGCGCTCGCCAATGCAGATGCTGTCGCCGGTCTTTACGCCCTCGACGTCAATGCCGTAGTGCGCCTTAATCTCGTTCACGCCGGCCGGAGCGCTCGCCACGATGCGCGCGTTGGGCGCGATCTTGTGAATGGCGGGCAGGCTGCCGGAGTGGTCCATCTCCACGTGGTTGGTGACCACGAGCTCGATCTTGGAGGGATCGACCACCTGGCTAATGCGCTGAATAAACTCATCGGTAAACGTGGCCTTAGCGGTGTCGATGAGGGTTACCGTCTCGTCCATGATGAGGTAGGCGTTGTAGGTAATACCGCGCTCGGTAGTGTAGCCGTGGAACTGGCGCTCATTCCAGTCCAGACCGCCGACCCACCAAACCTTCGGCGAAATCTCGATCGCGTTGAGCATGCTGCTCCCTTCTGCTGCCATGCAGCTTTGTGTGCTTGACCGCGGTCCATGATAGCACGCGGCCTGCACGGGTAAAGGAGCGAGCTGTGCCCCCGCAGCACTCGTCAACCGCCGCTCACAACCTGATTGCAAGACACTTACGGACGCCCCGTTTGACGGCGTCCAGACTAGCCCCGTGGTTGCCGTTCCCTCGTGCCCTACTCCTGCGCGTCCTCGGAATCCCTGGGCTTGCGACCACGGCGTTTGTTGACGAGCGCCGCCGCACCGTCGCGCTTGTACGCGCGGCACCACGCCTTGACCGACGACTCGCTCGGCACCTCATACTTAACCATGACTTCGCGCACCGACTTGCCATGCTCCAGATGGTCCTTGACCGCTGCGAGCTTGGTTTCGTAGTCGTACACCCTGCGATGGCTTCCCGCGTTGAGCACCGCCGCAGCCCCCGCTGCAGCGTATGCCCGCGTCCACTGGCGCGCCGTGGCATCGCTCACCCCGAGCTCGCGCGCCAGATGACGCCGACCCACGCCGGCCTCGAGCAGTTCAACCGCTCGTTGTCGCACCTGAAGATTATCAGCATTCATATTTCCGCCCATATGAAATCGCCCACCAGTTATCTATGTACAAACAATGTGAGAAAACGGAAACGGATTTTACCTACCCATTGTTGCGCACATCGCCCTCAGGTGAAAATAATGCGGAAATTGTTACTTGGCAGGTCTATTTAACATCGTATCGACACGAAAAAAGGGGTCATTAAATGGCCGATGAGCTGCCCGGTCGATCTACGGAGGGTCTCGGCCGAGCCCGCACGGACGGGTGTCGCAGGCCCGGCGAAGGGGTTGCACGGGCGGGCGTCGCGGAGCCACGAAAGGATTGTACATGCGAGTGTTGCAGGCCGGCGGGAGGGTTGCACGGGCGGCGCGCCAGGCCATCGCAGCCGCTAAAACGTGGCTGCGCTGGACCGAATGCTTCAACGAGGCCGGACCGGGCGCATCAACGAAGCCGCGCATCAACAAAACCGGGCCGGACACTCCTCCTCAGAGCATCCGGCCCGGCCTTTTGCACGCCCGTCACACGGGGCGCTATATGTCGTTTGCCGCGCGTTGTATGCCTAATCGCACGCGTACACCTTCGCGCCACGCTGTTCGTGTGCACTTTGGCATACTGAGCGCAGCGCTCCGTACGCAGTGCGCGGATGATGCGCCGTGCGCTGGATGCGATACGCAGCGCTTGGCACCTACACCTCGTACTGCGGCAGATCCTGCAGCGCAATGACCGCCATGTCGTCGCCGTCGCCGCGCTCAGCCGCCTGCACGGCTTCGACGGCCGCCACAAAGGCGTTTGCCGCGCTCAGCGCCGTGATGCAGGTGACCCCGCGGCGCACGGCCTCGGTGCGCAGGCGGTAGCCGTCGCCACGCGACTCCTGACCAAACGGCGTGTTGATCATGAGCGCGATCTCGCCGTTCGCAATCATGTCGCCAATGTTGGGGTGCGCCTCGCTAAACTTGCGCACGACCTCGCACTTCACGTTGCCGCCCGCCAGCACGCGCGCCGTGCCCTCGGTCGAGCAAATCTCAAAGCCCAGGTAGCGCAGGATGCGCGCGAGCGAAAGAATGTTGCGCTTGTCGCGGTCGTTCACGCTGATGAACACCTTACCGCTCTCAGGCGTGGGCAGCGAGTAGTCGATGGCGAGCTGCGTCTTGGCGTACGCCTCGGGGTAGCTCTTTGCAATGCCCATGACCTCGCCCGTCGACTTCATCTCGGGCCCCAGCACCACGTCGGCACCCGGGAAGCGACCCCACGGCATGACGGCTTCCTTCATGCAGAACCAGTCGAGCCGGCGGTCGTCCGCGGGCAGGCCCAGGTCGGCGATCTTCTCCCCCGCCATGATGCACGCCGCGCACTTGGCAAGCGGCACGCCCGTGGCTTTAGAGATAAACGGGACCGTGCGGCTCGCGCGCGGGTTGGCCTCGATCACGTAGACCTGCTCGCCCTGGATGGCGTACTGCACATTGACCAGGCCGCGCACGCCAAGCGCCATGGCAATGCGCGCCGTCGTCTCGCGCAGCTTCTTTACAAGCGCGTCCGAGAAACTGAACGGCGGGATGCACGTGGCCGAATCGCCCGAGTGGATGCCCGCCTCCTCGATGTGCTCCAGGATGCCGCCGATGTAGACCTCGTCGCCGTCGCACAGTGCATCCACGTCGCACTCCATGGCGCCCTCGAGGAAGCGGTCCAGGTAAACGGGGTAATCCGGCGAGACACGCGTGGCCTCGGCCATATAGGTGCGCAGGTGCTCCGCGTCGTAGGCAATCATCATGCCGCGGCCACCCAGCACATAGCTCGGGCGCACCAGCAGCGGGAAGCCGATGCGAGCCGCCACGGCCTCGGCTTCCTCAAAGCTGCGCGCCTCGCCCGCCGGCGGGTACATGATGTGCAGCTGGTCGAGCAGCGCGCTGAAGCGCTCGCGATCCTCGGCAAGGTCGATGGCATCGGGCTGCGTGCCCATGATCTTCACGCCGGCCTCCGCAAGCGCGCGGGCCAGCTTGAGCGGCGTTTGACCGCCCAACGTTACCACCACGCCGTCGGGCCGCTCCACGTCAACGATGTCCATAACGTCTTCGTAGGTGAGCGGCTCAAAGTACAAACGGTCGCTCGTGTCGTAGTCGGTCGAGACCGTCTCGGGGTTGCAGTTGACCATAATGGTCTCAAACCCGCGGCTCGCGAGCGCGTAGCTCGCATGCACGCAGCAATAGTCAAACTCGATGCCCTGGCCAATGCGGTTGGGGCCGGCGCCCAGAATCATGGCCTTGGGCTTGCGCGCGGGCGTGACCTCGTCGGCAGCCACGCTGCGCTTGGCGTCAGGTGCCGTGCGCATAAGGCTCTCGTACGTCTTGTAGTGGTACTCCGTGGCGCTGGCAAACTCCGCCGCGCAGGTGTCGACCGTCTTCATGCACGGCACCACGCCCAGACCCTTGCGGTATGCGCGCACGAAGCGCTCGTCGCTGCCGGTAAGCGCTGCGATCTCGGCATCGCTCGTGCCATACTGCTTGAGCAGGCGCATGGCATCGGCGTCGATATCCTCCACGCGCAGGCCGCGAATGCTCTCCTGCACGGCGATCATGTCGGCAATGCGGCTGATAAACCACGGGTCGATACCCGTGAGCTCGTGCACGCGCGCCTGGTCCCAGCCGCGGCGCAGCGCTTCGGCCAGCGAGAAAATACGGTCCTCGGTGGGGGACGCCACCTGCTGCGCAAGCTCCTCGTCCGAAACGCCGCTCAAATCGTCACCGCCTGCCGAGAGGCCTTCGTGGCCGTCCTCGAGCGAGCGCATGGCCTTGCCAAACGCCTCCTCAAAGGTGCGGCCGATGGCCATGATCTCACCCACGGCCTTCATGCGCGTGGTGAGCGTGGTATCGGTGCCCTTGAACTTCTCGAATGCAAAGCGCGGCACCTTGACCACGCAGTAGTCGATTGACGGCTCAAAGCAGGCCGGCGTGGCCTTGGTGATGTCGTTCACGATCTCGTCGAGCGTGTAGCCCACCGCCAGGCGCGCGGCGGCCTTGGCAATGGGGAAGCCGGTGGCCTTGGACGCAAGCGCCGAGGAGCGGCTCACGCGCGGGTTCATCTCGATGACGATCAGGCGCCCGTTCTTGGGGTTGACGGCAAACTGCACGTTGGAGCCGCCGGTCTCCACGCCCACCTTCTCAAGAATGGCAAGCGAGGCCACGCGCATGCGCTGGTACTCTAGGTCGCTCAAGGTCTGCGCGGGCGCAACGGTAATGGAGTCGCCTGTATGCACGCCCATGGGATCCAGGTTCTCGATGGGGCACACGATGATGCCGTTGCCCGCGCGGTCGCGCATGACCTCCATCTCGTACTCTTTCCAGCCCTCGATGGACTCTTCGACCAGTACCTCGCCCGCAGGGCTGAGCTCAAGGCCCTGGCGCACGATCTCGCGCAGCTCCTGCTCGTTGTGCGCGATGCCGCCGCCCGCGCCGCCGAGGGTAAAGCTCGGGCGCAGCACGCAGGGGTAGCCCACGCGCGCCACGATCTCAAGTGCGTCCTCGATGGAATATGCGTAACCGGAACGCGCGACCTCAAGGCCAATCTCGGCCATAGCTTCGTTGAAGAGTTTGCGGTCCTCGCCGCGCTCGATCGCCGCCAGGTCGCAGCCGATCATCTCGACGCCGTATTTGTCGAGCGTGCCGTTTTTGGCCAGCTCAACTGCGGCGTTAAGACCGGTCTGGCCGCCGAGCGTGGGCAGCAGCGCGTCGGGATGCTCGCGTGCGATAACCTTCTCGATAAATTCCGGGGTCACGGGCTCCACATAGGTGCGGTCGGCCAGCCCCGGGTCGGTCATGATGGTTGCAGGGTTGGAATTGACCAGGATAACCTCGTAGCCATCCTCTTTGAGCACCTTGCACGCTTGCGCGCCGGAATAGTCGAACTCACAGGCCTGACCAATCACGATGGGACCCGACCCGATGACCAAAATGCGCTTGATGTCGGTACGCTTGGGCATACGCCCTCCTTTTTTCTAAATATCGCTCAAGGATGAACAATGCTTCGCTTTTGTCCACCCTGTGCTCCTGTGCGCGAAAAACTGTTGTGGAAACGCCCTATGCCGTCAATTCGGCAAAGTTCCAGCCGGCCAGACGGTCGGCGGCAATGTCGATGTTCAGGTAATCGGGGTCACCATCCATCAGGCGCATGAACGCAGTAAACAAGTAGTGCGCATCGGTGGGCCCGGGCGCGGCCTCGGGGTGGTACTGCACGCTAAAGGCCGGCACGTCAAGCAGCTGGATGCCCTCGGCGGTACCGTCGTTCAGGTTCACATGGGTCAGGCGAATACGGCCAAATCGTTCGTTTTGCACCACCGGAGCAACGCCGCGCTCAACCCAGAAACGTAGGTCGCCCGTAGCCGGTGTGCCATCCGGGCCGCAGGGGTGCTCGGATACACCGCCCGAAAGCTCGGGAACCAGCGCGCCCAGGCTCGGGAACACCAGGCCAAAGCCGTGGTTCTGCGCCGTAATTTCCACGCGACGCGTCAAAAGGTTCATGACCGGCTGGTTGCCGCCACGATGCCCGTACTTGAGCTTTTCCATGGTGGCGCCCGCCGCAAGACTAATCATCTGGTGGCCCAGACAAATGCCAAACACCGGCACCTCGCCAATCAACTGCTGCACCTGGGCGTACGTGGCCTCCACGGCATCCGGGTCGCCCGGGCCGTTGGAAAGGAACACGCCGTCGGGGTTGAGCGCCAGCACGTCGGACGCAGGCGTGTCCCACGGCACCACCGTGAGCTCGCAACCCGCGCGCACCAGGCCCTCGATAATGCCGCGCTTCATGCCGCAGTCGTACGCCACGACCTTCTTGCGCGCGGGTGCCGCCGGGCTCGAAGCAAAGGCGTGGTCCGCGGGCAGATCAGCCGCGCTCACACCGTACGAAGCCGTGCAGCTCACGGTCTGAACAAGGTTTGTGCCCACCAGCTCGGGTGCTGCGGCAAGCTGAGCAGCCAGCTCGTCAAGGTCAAACACCTCGGTGGAAACAATGCCCTTCTGCGCACCGTTATCGCGCAGGTGGCGCACCAAGGCGCGCGTGTCTACGCCCTCGATAGCCACGATGTTGTGCGTAGTCAGGTAATCGGGCAGGCTCTGGGTAGAGCGCCAGTTGGACGGTGTGCGGCACATGTCGTGCACCACCATACCGCGCAGTGCCGGCTTCTGACCCGCGGTGCAGGAGCTCGGCATGCCCGGCGCCATCTGCGTGTCGGCGGGATCAACGCCGTAGTTACCAATCTGCGGGTACGTCATGGTCACAATCTGCCCCGCATAGCTGGGGTCTGTGAGCACCTCAAAGTACCCCTCGAGCGATGTGTTAAAGCACACCTCGCCCACCGCGGTGCCCGGCGCGCCGCACGCACGGCCATAGAACACCGTACCGTCCGCAAGCAGCAGGACCGCGGGATTGCTCGATTGTTTACTGGTTTTGGAGAGCATGCGCTGCGCAAGATCGCTCAGGCGCGCGCGACGAGCCGACGGGCTCAGATTCATGGTGACGGCGGTCGGTGCCGCCGTGCTCGCTGATGCCATGTTCACTCCTTCCCGGTCTCTCCGGACCGGATTAAAGGTTAATAGGCCGCTCATTATTGTAGCCATATGTTGCTATCGCATGAGCAATATTTCGCTTTTATTCACTTGTTCATACTATGCTTGGGTGAAATATTCATACTTTCTCGCCGTGATGTCCTCCTTACCGATCAATCGTCCAACTCAGTGTGCAAAAAACGCAAAGCTGCCGACGCAACGCTGCGACGTGGCAGCGCGACGGCAGATACGGCAAGCCCTCAGCATGCCATTCCGTATGTAGTCAACGCGAATCATGCCGTACGTGGCCAAAAATTGCAGTGCTAGGTCTTTCTTCCTGCAGAACGCCGGTGCACTTTATCCCAGGGCCTGGTAGAGGGCCCCGGGCACCCGCCTCTACCAGCTCGGTGGGCGGAGTGCACCGGCAAAACGCGGGACAAAAAACCTAGCACTGCAATTTTTGTCCATCGCGGACGCATTGGGCGGGCGGCCAATAGCCCCACGCAGCCGGTTACCTCGCACCGCCAGCAATCACTTAATGCCCGCGTGGTGCAAACGTAACAAGCCAATTTCTCGCCATCCACGGCATCAGCAAGTACTATGCTGATGCCTTGTACGCTGGTCCATAAGTCCGCGGAAGAAAGAAGGCATTCCCATGTCTAACCAAATCACCAGCTCTCTGCCACCCCTCTACCAGCGCGAGGGGGATTACATCCCGCGCGTCGCCGCCGTGCACGATCTATGCGGCTATGGTAAATGCTCGCTGGGCATTGCCATTCCGGTGCTTTCGGCCGCCGGTTGCGACGTGTGTCCCGTGCCGACCGGCCTGTTCTCGAGTCACACGGCGTTCCCCGGTTGGTACATGCATGACACCACCGCTATCCTGCCCGATTACCTCAACGCATGGAAGAGCATTGGCGTTGACATCGACGCTGTGTACTCCGGCTTTTTGGGCGCGCCCGAGCAGGTAGACATCATCAAGGGCATCTACGAGACCCACCCGAAGGCGCTGCGCGTGGTCGACCCAGTCATGGCCGATCACGGCAAGGTTTACCCCACCTACACGCCCGAGCTGTGCGCTGCTATGGCCGAGCTTGCCGAAGGAGCGGATATCCTCACGCCCAATCTGACCGAGGCCGCCATTGTGCTGGATGAGCCCATTGGCGATGCCTGGGCAGGCGAGGACATCTCCGACGACGAGGCGCATCGTCTGGTCGACGCACTGCTGGCCAAGGGCACCAAGACCGTCGTGCTCAAGGGCGTCCAGCGCAACGACGGGCTGATTCGCAACTTTGTTGGTTCGCAGAACGGCGTGTTCTTCGAAGTCAACAACGAGCTGCTGCCCTATATGCTGCACGGCACCGGCGACCTGTACTGCTCGTGCCTGCTAGCTGCCGTTATGGCGGGACGCGCGCTCGACGAGGCAGTGCGCTTTGCCGGCGATTTTGTGCACGACGCCATGATCGTGTCGTCCAAACAGCCGCAATTCCAAGATCGCGGCGTTAGCTTTGAGCCACTGCTGGGCAAGGTTGCCGCACTGCTCGCGTAGCGCGTCATAGTCTCGCTACGGCCACTTGATCAAACATCGGCCTCGTGCAACATCGCACATATAGAGCCGGGGATGCGCCCGCCTGAGGCGTCTCCCCGGCTTTTTGCAGCAAAACAACGGAGCGCCGCCAACATCGCATCGGGAGCGTCGAACGTTAGCTTTTCTGAGCGCTATCCTTCGCCTTATTTGCGGCTTTATTAGTCCGCGCGGCGTCAAGCGCGTCTCGCAGGGTCTTGCCGTCGTCGTTCCCCAGGTATACGTCCTTGCCCTTAAGTCCCTGCTCAAGCGCCAATTCATCCTCGTTTGCCTCAACGTCGCTCTGATCAACGCTCGGCGTTTCAATAAGCGACGACACCGAGTTCACCTGCTTCTGAATGCGCTCGGCAATCTCCTCATCCATGCCAATAATCCGCAGCTCCCAGTCAATGTTGCTCGAAGCCTCGGCCTTGTTCTTGGTCCAAACAAACGTAAAGATCTGTCGCTCCGTGCCGTCGACCGGCATAAACGACAGTGGCCCCTCGCTCACAATGTTTCCGTCGTCGTTTACCAGAGCGGAAACGTTGTACACCACGCGGTTAATGTTGTCGTTCAACAGGGCATTTGTCGCCAGCGCCGCAGCCTCGATCTGGCTGTTCGAGAACAGCTCGAGCTCGTTGGAGGCATCGGTCGAGACCACGCTCACTTCAACCTCGCCCGTGCGCTCGTCGGCCTCGTCTACCGTAAACGTGCGCGGGAACTGCGTAAAGCCGTTGCCCCACTCAAGGCCGCCCTCAATGGCGCGGCTCACGGTTTCCCCGTTAACCGTATCCGACAGGTTTGCCGTGTTCAGACGGCGCATCACGCCGTAGCCAATCTGCAGGCCCACCACCAGCACGATAATGCCCACGATAAACGCCACGCCAAAGCGCGAAATCGTGTTGCCCACCTTAGAGCCCGACGGGTCCTGATCAGAAAGCGGGTCAACCGTGCGACCCGTGCGCGACCGGCGGTCTTCCTCGGTTAGGCGCTCCTCGGCCTGCTCGTCGCCAGACGACCGCGCGGCGCGCCATGACTTCAAGCGCTTCTTGCGCGTTTTTACGCGCGACGGATCCACAACGCCCGAGGCGTCGACCTCCGAGAAGAGCTCGGTCACTTCTTCTGGTGTGAGCTGCTGGTTCTTTCCCATCGTCTTCCTGTCGAGCATTATCCTCTGCCACTGCTACACGCCGCAAACGCGCAGGCAAACGCCTTACGCTGTCACAGATGCCGCAACGTCGCGGGAACGCATTCCCTCAAACTGCATTCGATAGTAGCGGGCATACGTGCCGTTGCGGGCGAGAAGCTCCTCGTGCGTGCCGCGCTCCACAACTCGGCCACGCTCGACGGTTGCGATTTCGTCGGCGTTTTTGATGGTCGAAAGTCGGTGCGCAATGATAATCGTGGTGCGATCCTGCGCCAGGCGCTCCAGCGATTCCTGCACCGCCTCTTCGCTTTCGTTGTCGAGCGCCGAGGTCGCCTCGTCCAAAATCAGGATGGCCGGGTCCTTGAGGAACACGCGCGCAATGGCTACGCGCTGCTTCTGTCCGCCCGAAAGCCGGCTGCCGCGCTCGCCCACGATGGTGTCGTACCCCTCGGGCAAGCTCGCAATAAAATCGTGAATATTCGCGCGGCGAGCAGCCTCTTCGATCTCTTGCTGCGAAGCACCGGGTCTGCCGTATGCGATGTTCTCGCCAATGGTGCCATCAAACAGGTACACATCCTGCTGTACCAGGCCAATTGCCTGGCGCAGGCTTTTCTGCGTGACGCTGCGCACATCCTGACCGTCAATGGTAATCGCACCGGCCTGCACGTCGTAGAAGCGCGGCAGCAGCGAACAGGTGGTGGACTTACCGCCGCCCGAGGGACCCACAAGGGCAATGGTCTCACCCGGGCGAATCGCCAAGTTTAGATGGTCGATCACCGGGCGCTCATCACGGCGCGCTTCCTCGCTGAGCTCGCGGTCCTCGTAGCTAAAGCACACGTCGCGGTACTCAATGGCTCCATCGGTCACCGCGAGTGGGCGTGCGCTGGGGGCATCCTCGATGTCGGGCGTACTCTGCAGCACTTCGTCCATGCGACGGAAGCCCGCGATGGCCTTCTGGAAGGTCTCGGTAGAGTTAACCAGAGTCTCGATAGGCGTGGTAAAGAGGCTGATGTACAGCGCAAATGTGCCCATATCTACCGCGCTCATGCGCCCGGCCGCCACCAAACATCCGCCCGCAACCACCACGAGCGTAAAGAGCGCGCCCGTCATGAGCGAGCTGGTGGCCTGGTAGGTGCCCATCACGCGGTACATGGCCTCCTTGGAGCCCAGGTAGCGCTCGTTGGAGCGGCGGAACTTAGCGCGTTCGGTGGCCTCGTTGGCAAACGACTTGACCACGCGCATACCGGCGAGAGAGTCTTGCAGCTGCGAGTTGACCTCAGAAATCTTAATGCGGTTGTCGGTGTAAACCGCGCGCATATGCAGGTTCTGCACAACCATGATCGCCACAAAGACCGCCGTCACCACCGCCATGATGCCCGTGAGCACCGGGGAAATCGTAAAGAGAATCACAAACGCGCCAACGATCTCGACGCCGCAAATAATGACCCATTCCGGCACGTGGTGCGCAGCCTCGCAAATGTCAAACAGGTCATTGACCACGCGGCTCATCATGTCGCCCGAGTTCACGCGGTCAAAATAGCTAAAGCTAAAGCGCTCGTACTGGTCAAACAGGTCCTGGCGCATCTGCGATTCCATGCGTGCACCCATAATGTGGCCCTGTGCGGACACAAAGTAGCGGCATGCACAACGCACCAGATACATGGCTACCAGACCTGCCGCCACCATAACAATTTCACCCATAATGGCCTGCGGACCCTCGGTAAAAAGGCCGTTGGTGAGCGCACGCAAAATCACAGGAAACGCCAGATCGATGCCGGCAATCACCAGGGCGCACACGGTGTCGGCAATAAACAGGTGCTTTTGGGGGCCATAGTAGGCCAAAAAGCGGCGAAGCATGGTTTGCTTGCGGTGTGCCGTGCGAGAGGCGATGCTCATATCCAGCTCTTTCTAACGTGCGCGCCAGGTCGGCGGGTGCTTGTCTGCGCACCGTAGTATATACCGTCTATGCTGAGGGCTGGATGCAACGGCGGAGGATGGCGGGCTCACATGGTGCTAATTGCCGAGTGAGCTGCGGCGCAACTGGCAGCGGCGCAGCCGCAAGATGATGAGCTGCGAGCTTCGCGGTGTTGCGCAAGAGCAGAGGGACTACTCGTCCGCCGGCATCTCCTCAATATGGCGCTTCAACGCATCGAGCAGGCCCTCGGCGGTATCCTGCGCCATGATGTCCTCGGTGGCATGCATATCCAAAAACAGCTGCATGAGCGCCTGGAGCACCCGAACCTGGCTATCTTCATGGCCGAGCAGACCCAGATTAATAACCAACTGCGCCTGGACGGCGGGCATGCCGCCCATACCCTCGAATTCGATGGGATGGTTGAGCTTGAGCACCGCGATGTATGGCTCAACAATGTGCTCAGGGTCTACATGCGGAATGGCAACCTGAATGGTGCCGCAATTGAGACCCGTAGGATATTTTTCTTCGCGTTCGAGAATTCCTGCATGCCAGGTGTCGCGCACATAGCCCTTTTGCGTGAGCGTCTGCTCAAGCTGGTCAAAGAGGTCGTAGCGGTCGCGCGCCTCAAAATGGGGGAACGCAAGCTCGGTTTTGAAGAGTTGCATATCGATGGCGGGCATGACAGACCTCCTATCCCTGACGAAGCATCATCATATCAAATCGTTTTGCGCCTTCGCGGCGTGCGGCGTGGCGGCATAAAAAGACCCCGCAGTCGCAGGGTCAACAAAAACGATGGTGGAGGTAAGGGGGTTCGAACCCCTGGCCTCAGGCTTGCAAAGCCCGCGCTCTCCCAGCTGAGCTATACCCCCTTTTAGGAATAAACACCCCAGCGGCGACTCGGCTCTCGCTGGGGGTGGACCTGACAAGATTCGAACTTGTGACCTCCCGGTTATCAGCCGGACGCTCTAACCAACTGAGCTACAGGTCCATCGCACTAGGAGATAATAACCCGGCTCTGCTGACGCGTCAACGACTTTTTTTGAATCTTGGAACTTTTTTTGATTGCGCACTATCTGGGTGGTGAGCCCCGGACGGAAGCCCATCCGCACCCGATGATTGCCCAATGGTCATCTATAGGCATTTGATGAAACCCTAGCCCCTGTTTGTACCAGTGGTTCTTTTTGAGCGCAGATACGGCGGCACCGTGGCCTACGGGGGAGATTCGAGCGCACTGCAACCGTTTTGCTTTCCGACCAGTTCATGCGCAGCGAAGCGTCAGCGTTTGGTCAGAAGCCTCTCGTACGCTTGGGTCCCGGCAAGACGAGGGAGGTTGTGATGAGCGAGCAGAAAGACCGAGGTCAACGAAACCGGATACACACGAGGACCCAGCATCGATTATCTCGGATAGCGGGCAGGCACCAACAATGCGCACGGCAGCAAGGAGGCATGAAACGAGGCTTTTTCGCATTTGTTGTCGTTGCGCTGATTGCTGCGACCATGGCCACACTCGTGTTGCCGCAACGTGCGCAGGCAGCTGAGGGCGAGATCAAGTTGACCGTTGGACCGTTGGTTAACTATGGCGGCAACGGGACTTATGTTATGTATGCCGACGGAAAGCCAGCGTTTTGCACCCAACCGGATATTCCCACCCCAGCTGCCGGCACGTATAAGCGATCGGACCTTGACCTTGATGACGAGGACGTAGACCTCCTACGCGCCGTGCTGTACTACGGGGCGGGAGCGCCAGGACAGGATGAGGTCACCTGGCCCTTGTTTGAGGGGCTATCGGGACAGACTGACTTTCAGATTATCTGGGCCGATACGCACTTGCTTGCCGCCTATGTGTGGTCGGGATCAATCGATAACGCGTTGCACGAGGTTGAAGGCGTATGGCAAGAACGCCGCGAGTGGTTCCTCTACAACCTGTTTGGCATCGATGACAGCGGCAAGGTGACCAACAAGAACGCAACGTTGCAGCAGATCAAGCGGCTCGTCGACAAGGTGCCGGACAGCTTCTACGTGTACCAGGTCACAACAGGACGCACCACGCAGACGCTGGTCTCGTGGACGTATACTACCGACGTGTTGCTAACCAAAAAATCAGCCAACACCAACACGACGCAGGGCAACAATGCATATCAATACAAGGGTGCCCGCTTTGAAATTCGCCGCGTGAGCGACAACGCGCTCATCACCACGGTAACAACCGATGCCAAGGGGACAGCCTCGTTTCAGGTGCCTCCCGGAACGCGCTACTATGCCGTTGAAGTTGCTGCACCTGCAGGCTTTAAGCTCGACAGCAGCAAGCATGAGTTCAACGCCTCCGACGGCGAGGTAACGATCACCATCAAAGATGAACCTGCGCGGTTGAGCTTGACGCTGCATAAGGCCGACGCCGCAACCGGCGGGGCAGCCCAAGCGGGGGCCACGCTCAAAGGCGCAGAATACCAACTTACCGATGCCAACGGAACGGTGCATACCGCCTCAAGCGACGCAAACGGTACCCTGGTGTTTAACAAGCTTCCCCTCGGCACCGTTACGGTAGTAGAGACCAAGGCACCCGCAGGGTATCAGCTTGACACGGCCGTCCACACCTATCGCCTTGAGGACACCGCGGTTCACGACGACATAGCGCTAAAACCGAGCGAGCCCTTAACCGAGGTACCCGTCGCCTTTAACTTGGAGCTGACGAAGTATCTGGATACCGGCAATGAAGGCTCCGGGTTGCAAAACGCTGGGGCAGGCGTCGTGTTCAATATAGTTTCAAATACCACGAACAACGTTGTGGGCAGCATCACGACCGACGAGCACGGGCACGCAACCACTCAAGGCCAGTGGTTCGGGTCGGGCTCCAAAACCGACGGCGTTGATGGTGCACTGCCATACGACGCTGCCGGATACACGCTAAAGGAAGATCCCAGTACGACGCCTGCGGGGTACCGAGCCGCCGAATCGTGGACCATCGAACCGAACCAAATGGTCAATGGTGTAACGCTGCACTACATCGTTGACAACGACTTTGTTGCAAGCCGTATCCAGGTAGTAAAGGTTGATGCAGACACAGGCGCACCAATCCCCCTGGCCGGATTTACGTTCCAGCTGCTCGACAGCAACAAGAAACCGATCACCCAAAAGGTGTGGTATCCCAACGAAGAAGAGCTCCAGGAATTCACGACCGATGACAGCGGCACGGTCACCTTCCCCGAAGCACTGAAGGTAGGAACGTACTACCTCCGCGAGGTTAAAACACCAAAGCCGTATCTGGTGGCATCGGACGATGTGAAAGTTGTTATCAGCGACGACGCCGATGTGCCTCCCGTAACCGTGGTGACCGTTGCCGATACGCGGCCAACAGGGACAGCAACGATTACCAAAACCTGCACGGATGACGGAAAAGCGCTCGCAGGAGCCACCTTTGATGTTGTGGCGCAAGAGACCATTACCGCACCAGACGGAACCGTTGACGCGGTCGAGGGTTCGGTTGTTGCCCAGGTGACCACGGGTGATGACGGCACCGCGAGCGCTGTTGATCTTCCCTTGGGCACGGGCAGCGCACAGTACGCATTTGTTGAGACCACACCTCCCGTGGAGCATGCGCTCGATGCCGAGCCGCTGCCATTTACGCTCACATATCACGACGCGCATACATCGGTTGTATTTTCCCAGGTAGATGCGAAAAACAAACCAACCACCATCAAACTGTCGAAAGCTATTATGGGAACCGACGACGCGCTTCCCGGAGCAGTCTTTAAACTGTGGCGCGCAGATGAGGAGCACTCCGACGATGCTGCAACCACTATCACGATTGAAAAGGATGGGACCGCGGCGGTCGACCACCTTGAACCGGGCACCTATTGCCTCCAGGAAACCAAGGCACCGGCAGGCTACCTTGTTGACGACACGATCCACACCATCATTATTGATGAGAACGGGCTGATTGACGGAAATGCTGAGACAACTGTTGCGCTTGAGGACGACTACACCAAAGTTGACATTTCGAAGCGCGACATCACCAACGAAAAAGAGGTTCCCGGTGCCACGCTCAGCGTGCTGGATGCCCACGGCAACAAAGTGGAGACCTGGACATCGACTGAGGAGGACCATCGCATTAATGCTCTGCCGCCCGGGTCGTACACACTCGTTGAGACGATGACGCCCAACTCGTACGACGAAACAACTGAGGTGTCGTTTACTGTTGAGGAAACAGGCGAGATTCAGCGCGTAGCGATGTACGACGAGCCGATTACCATTACCGGGCAGATTGACAAGCGCCAGGAAATCGCCGATCCCACGGCGCCGGGGACCGAGGCAGACACCGGCAAGGCGCGTGCCGCGGTGCGCATTTCGGACGACGGGAGCTACGACTACGCAATCGACTTCCGCAACACGAGCTCTACCTGGGTAGATGAATTCACCGTAACTGATGAGCTTAATGCGGCACGCGAAGGAACAGCCCTGCTTACGGGCATTACGACTCCTGCTGTGGTCGGCGACTACGACGGTCTCATGAACGTGTGGTACCAAACCAACGCAACGGCACCCGATTCAGTTGATAAGCACGGTGCAAACGCTACGCTCTCCGACGGCCACGAGAATCCTTGGCTTACCCACGAGGCAGCTGCCGATGTGCTTGGCGACGATGGACGACGGCTCGATTACACCGGCTGGCGTCTCTGGAAAGCCGACGTAAGCACCACGAAGCCGCAGAGCCTTGATGTAAGCGATTTGAAGCTTGCTGACGACGAGCATGTTACCGCACTGCGCTTTGAGTTTGGACGTGTTGAGGAGGGATGCACAAGCAGAAGAGATGGATGGGACCGCAAAGATCTGAAAGACGCACATGACGATGTTGACAACCTGGCGAGCAGCTATTCCGAGGACACAAAGCATAACGATGCCGGTGTGCTTGCCGGTGCGATCGTCCATATGCGCGTGACCGACGCGTATCAAGATGGTGTAGCGCTGCGCAACACGGCAAAGCTCGACTTGTTCCGCAACGGCGGCGATCTTGACGATACGACGCAGCTAGAGGACCACGATCGCGATGCTGTTGAACAGACGCCTCGCACTGTTTTGTTCCCGCTTGCCCAAACGGATGTGCACACGATCATCCCCGCATTGATTACGGCGGGAGGAATCACCTTGATTGGCATCATCCTTGCAAACATCTGGACGCATCGCAGGCGTTAATGCGGTAATGCGCTGACGGGGTGCCCGAGCCTCTGTGGGCGAAGGCACCCCCTGAGGGCAGCTTTAGCTGCACTAGAACATAGCCTCGCCTTTGTCACCGAACACCCGCGAAACAAAATGGGAGAAGGTGCCCCATGGAGACTGCAGAGATGAACGGAAGAAACGGAGGGCGGACGATACGGTCACCGTTGCCCGCCAGCAGGGCACCGCGCACGGGCAGGCGCGGGGGGCTGGACGCTAATGAACGAACCAGCGCTGGTAGCCGAATACGGACTGGTAGGCAAACCTGCACAAGCCGGATGAACGGACGCGCACAAATTAACCGCGCAACACAAAGACAGCCGCGCTTGCCGCACGGCAAACAGGGGCCGTCACGCTCATCTACACGAAGCATGAGGTGCCGCATTTGTCTGGGGGCGGGCGTCCTGAGCCTCGCGATGGTCCTTGCGCTCCTTGCTTCAAACATTGCGCTGCTCGATGATCAAGCACAAGCGTACCAGCAGCTTGCGACGCTTATCGACTCGCCTGCTAACAATCGAAATGATGGGTTGAGCGGACTTCCCAGTATGTGCGTTGCATGGCTCACCGTTGCGGGAACAAACATCTCATATCCCATAGCGTATCCGTCGTCCTCGAAGCCAGATTATTACCTTGACCATTCGCTCTGGGGCACCGCAAGCTCGGTTGGTTGTCCCTACCTTGACGCGCGTTCGAATCCTGACGGCATCCATCTTATGGTGTTTGGACACCACCTAGCAAACAGCACGGTCATGCTGAGTGAGTTGGCAGCCAGCTACCAGCAAGAGCGCTTTGACACAATCGGCGCAGCAACATGGCAGCCTGTTGCCGACGGTACACGATCGGGCGCGGCGCGTTCGTTTGAACCTCTCTGCGCCCTTACGGTACCTGCAACTTTCACATCTATACAACGCGTCACCTTTGCTTCACGCGCAGCATTACACGATTGGCTAGAAGAACTTGTTGCCCGCGCCTCTGCTCGAGCAGGCTCATGGAAACAACGTCTTGAACAGGCAGATTACGTATTGAGCCTCATAACGTGCACGGAGGGAAACGGAAGGAGCCAGAAACGAACCATCACGGTCTTTGTTGCCCAGGCAGATGAGTGAGCGGATGCGAGGCGCTGTAAAACCCGCCGTCTTTAACGAGCAGGGAGAAAAGTTGGCTAAACAATACCCGTGATAAACAGAAAAGCGATCGAGCAAACGCTGTTACCAGCCAAGATCGACAAGTCGCATACCCGACGACTCAGAGGAACCGGTATCCGTCGAGCTCTGTGAAGCGCCGCCATGCACGCCACCAGGTGTTGAACCAACGCGCAGAATGAAGAGCGATGCGCCCAACCCCAGGACAATAGCAAGCACGATGCCCACGAGATAGGCCACCCAATGCTGCTTGATGAATTCGATAATGTCACTCACGGGAACCTCCGGCCAACAGCTACCCCTGCCGTAATGCTAGCAGGTTTTGCATGTCCTGTGAGCGTTTGGGCCGCTTTCCGCAGAAGGAGCTTTAACGAGCGCTTCACGCGCTCCTTGCGCACGCGGATGGGTATAGGGTGGGCAAGTATCCCCTATGAAAGGACGACATATGGCTTCTTCGCTTGAACTCTATATTATGCCTGGCTGCCCCTACTGCCATAAGGTGCTTGCGTTTATGGAGCGAAACGGCATCACGCTACCGCTCCATGACATTACCGCCAACCCCGACGACCGCGCAACGCTTGCACGCGTGGGCGGCAAGGTGCAGGTACCGTGTCTCTTTATTAACGGTACCCCGCTCTATGAGTCGGACGACATCATCACGCATCTTGCATCGCACGCATAACGGAGGAAAAACGAAGATGAAGATAGTTGAGGTTACTGACAGGACCCCGGTTTTACTCAGTCGGTTGCTGGAAGTGTGGGAAGGCTCTGTGCGCGCCACCCACCTGTTTTTATCTGACGCCGAAATCAAGAGCATTAAAGAATATGTCCCGCAGGCGTTGAACGGAATTGCCCACTTGATAATTGCGAAAGATGAAACAGATTGTCCTGTTGCCTTTATGGGAATTGAAGACGACACACTGGAAATGCTGTTCATTGCACCAGAGGAAAGAGGAAAGGGATTGGGAAAACGCCTCATCCAATACGGGATTGATCATTATGGCGTAGAGCGACTGGCAGTTAATGAACAGAACCCGCAGGCTCAAGGGTTTTATGAACACATGGGCTTCCGCGTTTACAAACGCACGGACCTTGACGAACAAGGCAATCCCTATCCGCTCTTATACATGAGCCTTGCGCATAAGCCTGCAAAAAACATGGATAACGGGGGGAATTAGACGAATACGCCTGCCGTAGAAACCCCCAAATGAGCTGCCTTCCACCTCTATGTCCAAGAAGTGGAGGGCAGCTTGCTCCGGGAGCATACCGTCGTTTGTAGCCAACACCCCGCTTTACGGCTTGCGTGAGGCTCTTTGCCACCTGACCTAAACGGAAAATTCCGGGTCTCGCGACAACTACCTACGAACGCCTGATGACCTCGGCCACCACGTCGGCAACAAGACGCACGTTCTTCTCGTTAATGCGATACGGCAGGTCATCCTCGGTGTGAGAGCAGGCAAGATGATTGCCCTCAACGCCGGCGATGGTCAGCGAACGCAAGCTCATGCTCATGGCGCGGTACGCATCGGTGGTCAGGTACGGCATGTCGACTGTCGCAAACTCGCGGTGGAACGCACCGGAGACGCGGCGAACCAGGTTCATGATGCGCTTGTCGCCCTTGAGCACGCGCTTGCCGCCTTCGCCGCCCTCGGTTGCAAGCATGCACAGGTCGCCCGCACCAACGCTCTCGAGGTTAATCAGGAACACGCCGCGCAGCTTGTCGCGATGAGTGTCAAGAAACGCCTGGATGCCGGCGTTGTCATATTCGGAAGCACCGGTTGCCACGAACCAAATATCATGGCCGAGCAGCTCATCGTCGCCCATCGACGTTACGGCGTCACGCAGCTCCTCGACGCTTGTCCCCCCGGGACCGGTGGCGCCGCCCTTCCAGTCGTCACCCTCAAAGTTGTCCCACGAACCAATGTCGCGACCGGAATTCTTGGCATCAAAGCTTTCGTCGACGCCCAGCCAGTCACTCATGCTCGACTCTTCCTGCTTCTTGTGGTGGAACAGCTTACCCAGGCCGCGCTTACCGTTCTCTTTACCATGCGGTGCGGCAGGAGCAGGCGCTTCGGAGCTGATGGTCTCGAGTCCGTTGCTAGCAGGTGCACCAGCGTTCTGAGTGGGAGCATCCTGCGCGGAAATGACGCTGAACGGGCTCTGAGCCTGCGCATTGTCCTGAACCGGCGCGGTGGCCTGGGGCGCTGCAGGCGTGCTAGGCGCAGACGGAGCGTTGGATTCAACAGCGAAGGGGTCAACGGGGACCGTCGATGGATCGGGCAAGTCGAACAGCGACGAACGATTGACGGTCTCCATTTGGTTGAGCGACGGCTGCGATGGGTCAGGCACCATGCTGAACGCACGATTTTGTGGAGCCGGGCGCGGAGCCTGACGACGCGGCGCGGTAATCTCGGCCATGAGGGCATCAACCGCAGCAGCCTCGCTATCGCTTTCGGCATCGCTCGGCGCCGCCGCATCATTCTGCGACGCGGCCTCATCCTGAGCAGCCGGCGCCGGCGCCGCGGCAGCAGATGCGAACGAGACGGTCCGGGCAACGGTTGCATCCAGTTCCTCAGACTCAGAAACCTGTGTCGCATCCGCAGCGGGCGCCGCATCAAACACCTGAGTCGCACCATCTGCGGTAGCCGACTCATCCTGCGCAGGAGCAACAGGCTGCTCCTCAACAGGTACAGGCTCCGCCGCGGGAGCAGATGCACTACCGTTAGGCGTACCAGCCGCGTTAGCAGCTACCTCAGAAGCAGGTTCATAAACATTGGTCGCATCAACGGGCGCGGCAGTCTCGGTCAAATCGTCCATAGACACCGAAACGGTTGCATCCACCGAAGCGGCATCGACCTGCTGGTCGGCATGGGAAGTATCATCGCCGGCAGGCTGCAGATTGTCCGCTACGTCCGCAGAAGCGCCCTCTTGGGGAGCATATTGCTCGGCCTCATCGTGGTTATGCGACGTCATCGAGTCGAGCATACTCTTGCCCTTGCGGAACGCATCGCCAAAGAAGCGCTTAGCGCTCGCACCCACGGCAGAAAGCGTCTCGGCAACACCGGATGCGGCAGCGGCACCGCGCAGGCCATCGCCATGCACTGGCCGCGTGGGTTGATACGATTCAAAGGCGTCGTCATCGGCGTACTCGTCAGACGCAAAGGTATCGGCGGGCTGATAGTCATAGGCATCGTCTTGCAGCGGCTCGTTGATATATGCAGTCTCATCAGCATCCGCCGCGGGGGCCGTCTCCTCAGCATCATCAAAGGGGAGCTGCTCCTGCTCGGGCAGCGGCTCAGCAACCGGCTGCTCGTCTTCCACCGACACCGGGGGCTCGGGCTCGCTCGGCTCCGACAGATCATATTCAATCACGCAGTTCTCGGGCACCATGCCGATGGCGCGAATAATCTGCTCGCCGTAACGATAATTGCCCTCAGCGTTGACATAACTCGATGCGTGCTCCTCGGCGGCTGGCTCCTCAGACTCGCCCGCAGGAACCGCCATCTCGGCATTGTCAGACTGCGGCACCTCTTGGGTAACAGCCGGCTCGTCCTCCTTGGAGGCAGGCTGGCTCTCAAGAGTGGGCTCGTCGCTTGCAGAAGCGGCGGGCGCGCTCTCGCCATCAACCGGCAACTCGGCAGCGACCCGCAGGTCCTCCGCACCCATGACTGCCGTGCCCTCGGGAGACGGGACAGATTCGGCAGCTGGCGTCTCCTCGGCGAGGGGAGCCATTGCTGCTGTTGCATCAGAAGCGGGTACCTCGGCCGAAGCGGGAATGTTCGCAGCAGGGATATTCATAGCTTTGGTTGCACCCATATCAGCGGCAGCGCCGGCGGCACCAGCTGCCACAGCGGCAGCGTCAACCACCGGGAGTGACGCGGTGCCCGCAAGCGTTGCGTCAGCCTGCGCACCCTCGCCCGCCACAGGGGCTGCCTCGCCGGGAGCAACAGGTACCTGCTCGGGCGCCTGGCCAGCGCTTCGCACGTCCCGCAACGCATCGGCCGGGAGGTCGCCGGCAGCAACCGCGGCCTCGACCTCGGCGGCCTGGGCCATACGAATCTGCTCAGAGAAATAATCCTCAAAGGGAACGTCATGCGGGAATTCCTCGCCACGCTGCTGGTAAGGAGCAACCGCATCCATGACGCCGAGCATCGAAGCCACCGAAGACTTGTTGCACACGGAGCCCGAGGTGTATGGCAAAACAAAGCGATTGGCGATCACACCCACCGCATGGGCAAGCGGCACCAGCGCGGCAAGAATGGCAACGATCCAGAAAACCGTCTTGGCAGCGCCCGGGAACGGCAACAGGCGCACGATGGCGAGCACCGCCGGCACCACCATCATGTACGGCATCAGCTTCACGATGAGGGGCTTATACGTTGCATACGGCATCTGCGAAAACAGGTCGGCGCGGGGCGAATCGTAGTGCGCCACCACAACCACCGGACGGTTGCGGGGCGAGGCGAGCGGACCCGAAGCTTGGTGATAGGCAATCACGTTTTGGGAAAGACCCGATGCGCCCATGTTGCCGAACGAGATCCGGCCCATGCGCTCGAGCATGTACAACGCCGCTGCCACAACAACCAGCAGAAATCCAATGATGCCTACGATGCCGCCAACGCCCATGAGCACCGCGCCCACAAACACCACGATGCCCAGCACAGCACCGATGGTGCGCGGCGTGGCCGAAGCGTTAAATTCCTGTACCTCCGGCGTAAAGCCGTGGTTCGTGAAGATCTGAGCCAGGTCCTCGGCAGCAGCGCGCTCTTCCTCGCTGCATGCAGGGGTAATCCCCGAGCTCTGGAGGAGGTGGTTAAGATATTTACGGGTGGTGGCCATGAGCACTCCCTGTCCCTGTTCGATCGTTGCGGTCACAACGCACATGAAAATGCAGATAATGCGTCCGTATTTTGGAAAGTATACCGCTACTCGTGCAATGCCGCAGCGTTGCTGCAGGTTGTATGCGTCCACGTCCCATTTACACCTTCTATCTCCACAACACGCCGCAATGATGCCTCGGGTAGAATGAGCTCCGAAAGGGGGAAGCATGACTTTGCACGACACGGCACGGCATATTGCCGAGGATGCTTCGGCGCAGCGCCTCCTCAACCTTTTCTTTATCTTCAACACCGCCACCCGTCCGCTTTCGACCGAAGAGATTGTTTCGGATTCCGACTTGGGGTATGGGTCGGCAAAGGGTACGACGCAGCGCGAATCTGACGTGCGCAAGTTTAGACGCGACCGCCAAAAGCTTGCCGAACAGGGAATTCATATTGTTGAGGCAAACCCCCTGGGCGCTGCCGAAACGGAAGAGAGCTACTGGAAGCTCGACCGGGCGCACACCTTTGCCGCAGGCGGCGTGGTAACAGCCGACGATGCCGAAACGCTTGCCCATGCGATTGACGAATACCTATCGCATACGGCAACGCCGTTGGCGCGCCCCCTCCAATCCGTACGCAACAAGGCGCTCGAGCTCGCAGGCAAAACACCGAGCGAGCAACACAAGCGGCAATCAAACAGCACAGACGAGCAGTACGCGGTGCCTCAGGCGCTTCTTGATGCCATCTGGACTGCGTTTGCAACCCGCCAAAAACTCACCTTGAGCTATACCAACGCCCAGGGGGAGCCATCAAAACGCACTGTTGCCATCTACGGCATCTTTACACACGAAGGCGTCACCTACATCACCGGGCTTGATAGCGCGACCGAGACGGTGCGCACGTTCCGCGCTGACCGCATTGCCAAGGCGTGGCGGCCGTCCGGCTCATACCGAATTCCGCCCGACTTTGACGTACGCGATCGGGTGTTTTTGCCGTTTGACTTTGGCGATGAGCCTGCCTTCGTCGCAACGTTTAGCCTGCCTGGAGGAACAACCGAGGCGCAGGTTCAAGGCATAACGAGAGGACGCGGCTCGTGCACCACAGCAAGCGATGGGTCGTTTACCTGGAATGTTACCGTTCACGACAGCCATGCGGCCGCGTCGTTTGCCCTCGCTCATGCCCGCGAGGGGCTACGTCCCCGGGCGCCCCAAGCGCTCGTCGATGCATGGAACAACACCATCGACCGGGCGGTGATAGCCCATGGCGCATAACGACCGTGTTACCGGCGCGCTGTGGTTGCTCGAAGCACTCACCGCGGCACCCGAGCAACGTATAGACGCCGCATATGCAAAGCAAACCCTTGCCTGCACCGACGAGGAACTAGACGGCTACCTTTCCCTGCTGAGCACTCTCGCCGATCGCACGGGTGGCGGGCGCACCATCGCGTACCGCGACGGTTCCGCGCTGGTGTTGGAAGGGAACGCCGCATGCATGAAGCCACTCCGGCTTACGGCAGGCGAGGGCATGGCACTCGCCCACGTGCTCTCGTCGCTCAACCTTGACCATAACCTAGCAGACCGCCTAGAGCGAGCACTCCTGGTTCCAGGCAGTGGCAATGCGAGCACCAACACCAAACCGCTTTTGGCCAATACGCGCTCGTTTGGCACATGCTACCAGCAACTTTCTGAAGCTTTGACCGACGGTGTGCGGTGCCGCATCACGTATCGCGCGCAAACCGAGCGCGAGCCAACCGTGCGCACGATTGACCCTCTGAGCATTGAGACCTCAGACGATAACGCCTATCTGCTGGCTTGGAATGTAGAGAAGCACGCCACGCGACGCTACCGTCTGGACCGCGTGAGCGCGGTTGAGCTTACCGACGATTCGGTGGAGCGGCACCAGGTTATCCCGGATACCGTTGCCAGCAGCCTTTCCACAACAGGTACGACGGCAACCGTTGAATGTTCAGTTGACAGCGATGCACCAACCCGATGGCTCGGCATACGGCGCGTTGAGCAGATGCCGGGCGCAGATGCACGACAGCGCATTATGGTGCAAGTGAGCACCCCTGCCTGGCTCTTCGACGAGGTGCTTGCTGCCGGGGGCGACCTGGTTATCGTAGCACCCGCCGAGCTGCGCGGGCAGTTTATCGCCTACGTCCAAAAGCTCCGCGACACACGGTAACTCGTGTGCCGCGGGCCTCTCCTATTCATGAGCCTTGCGCCACAGCGTTAGGTACCTGCCCACCTGCTTTGCCTCGATACGCTGGTAGCTTGAGGTGGGAAGCGAGGTGAGGAACTTCTTGCCGTACCCCTTGGTTACCAGACGCGAATCCGCCAGCACCAGCACGCCGGTGTCACTCGACGAGCGAATCAGGCGCCCCGCTGCCTGTTTAACCTCGAGCACCGCCTCAGGCAGCGCGTAGCGCGCCCATGCTCGATCCTCGCGAAGCGAACGCTCGCACGACAACGGATCAGTTGGACTCGCAAAGGGCAGCTTGGGGATCACCACACAGCGCAGGGTATCGCCCGACGCGTCAAAACCCTCCCAAAAGGCCTTAAGTGCAAAGAGCGACGAAGTGTGCTCGGCAATAAAGTGGTCACGCAGCTGACGCGGTGAGCTCATGCGCTTTTGACATGCAAGCTCAAGCCCCACAGCAGCCAAGCGCGGCTCCACCGCGTCATACAGGTCTTCCATGTCGCGCCGGTTGGTAAAGAGCGTCAGCACCGAACCACCCATTGCCACATGCACATCAACAAGCAAATTCTCAAGCGCCGAGAGATACGCATCGCGATTGCGCGGGTCGGGCAGGTCGCCTGCCACCACCACAGCCATGTTGGATTCAAAGTCGTAGCTCGAATCCAAATGGAGCGTCTTATACGACCCCGATGGCAAACGGTCCAAACCAACCGCGTGCTCAAAGTGGCCAAAGCCACCCGACACGGTCATCGTTGCCGAGGTAAAGATAGCCGTATGCATCTCGGGAAGCCATTGCTCGGCCAGGGTCTCGCCAATATCAAGACGCTCGGCCGTAAGCGACTCGCCTCCCGCGCGCACACGTCGGTTGACTTGCAACGAATACACATACCGGTCGTCTTTGCCCTCGGCAATAAGCTTGAGGCCATCAAAAAGCTCGCGCACCCGGCGCTCCAGATCGGCCGGGTCAACGGCCAGCTCCGGCGAGTCCTGCGCGACTGTTTCCGCCAGCGCATGCAAAGCCTTGGTGAGTTCCTCGAGCGCATCCACCGCGGTGTGGAGGGTAAGCGCGAGCGTGGTCCATTCGTCTTGCTCGCGCACCTCGGGGCCAATCCACAGATTAACCTGGTCGTATCCGCCAGCGCGCGCTGATTTTGCAAAGGCTCGCACGCCCTCAAATACCTCGGACATGGCGGTCGACGCACGGTTGGCCGTACTCATCGCGCGCGACACTAGCCCCATATAGAGCGTTGCGCCATCGCGCGAAGAAAGCTCGCGCATCAAACGCCCCAGCACGCCCACGTCCTGGCCGCCCAGGCGCTCGAACATCTGACGGCTGTCGTCCGCAGAGACCGTCACCGCCCATTGACGGCGCGCCTCCTTTTCAACCGCATGGGCTTCGTCAATGACCCAATGGCGGATAGGCGGCAAAATCTTGCCGTCCGCCGCCACGTTGCGGAACAGCAGCGAATGGTTGGTAACCACTACGTCAGCCTTGGCGGCACGGATGCGCGCGCCATGAACTAGGCATTTATGGGGGAAGAACGGGCAGAGTCTGCGGGCGCACTCACGCGAGCCCGTGGTAAGGTCCGGCCGGTTAACGCTCCGCCACCTGATGCCCAGCGCATCAAGGTCGCCCTCGGGGCTCTGGCACACAAAAGCATAGATGACCGCGATGGCCGTCAGCGTATCCGCCGGATCACGCGTGGTCACAATGTCGGCGCGGCTGCGGGCCAGGCGCTCGAGCTTGCGCAGGCAGGGGTAGTGATCAAACCCCTTGAGCGCGCAATAGGAGAGCCCGCCCTCCAGCGCGGCATCAAGCTTGGGCAGCTCGTGGTACATAAGCTGGTCAGCCAGGTTATTCGACTTGGTGGCAATGCCCACCGTAATGCCGTTGCGCTTGGCTGCCTCAGCAAACGGCACCAGATAGGCAATCGACTTTCCCACGCCCGTACCGGCCTCAATGACTCGGTGGGTCGAGGTTGCCAGCGCATCGCGCACCTCGCACGCCATCTCAACTTGCTCCGCACGCGGCTCGTAGGCAGGGTACATCGTGCTTACCAAACCACCGGGGGCATAATATTCTTCAACCTGGTCTCGACGCGATAGGTCGAGCGACGGCAAATCGGCGGCATCCACATGTTCAATTACAGAATCATGTTCGAGCACCCGGGCGCGGGCGGCCGAAAGCGAAAACACGGCGTCGGGGTTCTCCTGCGCCAAAAACGAAAAAATCGGCCGGTAGGACCACGGAACATCGGGGTGCGACTCGGCAAGAAGATTAAGCAGGCCCTCAGGCAGGTCGGTTAGCGCCGTCAACAACACGCGCCATACACCAGCTAGGGCATCAACATCGTCGGTCGCGCGGTGCGACACGGCACTGCAGCCAAAGACCTCGGCTATGTACGCAAGCTTATGGGACGCCAAACGCGGCAGGGCAATGCGCGACAATGCGAGCGAATCAATCCAAATGGAGCTGACCTCGGTGCCGCCCTTAACCGACTCAATGAACGCACGGTCAAACGACGCGTTATGCGCCACCACGGGGCGACCACCCACAAAGCCGGCAAGCTGCGCCACCGCCGTGCGCGCGTCGGGCGCATGAGCCACATCGGCGTTGGTAATACCGGTGAGCGCAGTGATTTCTGCAGGTATTAGACCTGTTGGATGCACAAAGGTATCAAACCGATCCACAATTTCGCGGCCCGACAGCACGGCAGCCGAGATTTCGATGAGCTCGTTGTCGCGCGAAGAAAGACCCGTGGTCTCGGTGTCGAGAATCACCACGTCTTCTTCAATGAGGCCAAACGTGCGCTCGCGGGCACGCTCGGCAAGCGTCCGGTACGCCTCGATCACAAACTGCGGCGTACCGGGCAAAACTGCGTCCTCTATGCTGGGGACGCCCTGTTGTTCCTGGGGCATTATTCCTCCGCGCCCGCAAGGGCAATCTGTATAAGCTGGTCACACACCGCACTGAACGGTATGCCGGCGTGACGCGCCTCGTCAGGGAAGAGCGAGGTAGGCGTCATGCCCGGAATGGTATTGGTCTCAAGGATAACCGGACCGCGATCGGTCACGATAAAGTCGGAGCGCGAGAATCCCACGCAGCCAAGCGCCTCATGCGCGCGCACGGCGTACTCTTGGGCTTTCTCGTAGTCCTCCCTGCTAATATGCGCCGGAATACGGTGCACCAAATCCGGGTCAATATACTTGACATCCAGGTCGTAGAACTCGGATCCCTGCTGCGGCAGAATCTCTACAATCGGCAGCGCCACTGGGGGATTGCCCAGTACGCCCACGGTAATCTCGGTACCAACTAGGCGCTCCTCAACCAGCGCCTTGTCATCGCAGTCAAACGCCACCTCAAGAGCGCTGAGCAGCTCAGATTCCTCTTTTACCAGCGTTACGCCGTAACTCGAACCGTTAACCGCCGGCTTGACAAAGCACTCGCTGCCCACAGCATCAACGAGGTCAGCCACACATACATCGTCATCGCTCCGCACCGCCACGCCGCGCGCCACGGGAATACCCGCGCGCTCGTACACGGCCTTTGAGACGTCTTTGTCGGCGGCGCACGCGCTTGCGATCACGCCTGATCCGGTATAGGGGATATCCAGGTATGCAAGGATGCTCTGAATCATGCCATCCTCGCCGCCACGGCCGTGCAGCGCAATAAAGGCCACGTCGTAGCCACCGTTGGCCAGCTGCACCAAGAAATCGTCAGCGGCGGGGTCGAGCATATCAACATGCTGGTAGCCCGCTTCATACAGGGCATCGACCACTGCCGCTCCCGACAAAAACGAAATCTCGCGCTCATCGGAAATACCGCCAGCAAGCACGGCTACGCTCAGCTCGCTCGGCTGATATTCAGACATGATTCGCTCCCCTCTTGGTGATTTTCCTTCACCCCGTTTACGACCTTAACTTTCCCTTATTGTATAGGTATGTGCGGCCATTACCGCCGCCTCCCGTGAACGTTTAAAGAAAGGCCGCGTATGGAGCGCTCACACACCCGTCCCGACATTCGCACGCTAACCGCAGAGGAACTTAACGCCGTGGTGGCTGAACTGGGCCAGCCCGCGTTTCGCGCTAAGCAGATTGCCGAGTGGGTTTTTGATAAGAATGTTGGCTCGTTTGACGATATGACCAATGTGCCCAAAGCACTGCGCGAGCAGCTCAGCGAGCAGTTTTGCTTTGCTACCCCTACCGAGGTGGCAAAGCAGGTGTCAAAGGACGGCTCCCGCAAATATCTGTTGCAATTCCCCGATGGTGTAGCCGTTGAGACCGTGGGTATGCCCTCACACAATCGCCTGGCCGTGTGTATTTCTACGCAGGCAGGCTGCGCCATGGGCTGCGCGTTTTGCGCCACGGGCCTTGCAGGCCTTACGCGTTCGCTTACCGCACAAGAGATGGTCGACCAGGTCATTCATGTAAGCCACGACCTAGGTGAGCGCGTAACGAGCGTTGTCTTTATGGGCCAGGGCGAACCGTTTGCCAACTTTGACGAAACGGTCCGCGCGCTGCGCATGCTTAACAGCGAGCATGGCCTCAACATTGGCGCGCGTCATCTTACCGTGTCTACTTGCGGAATCATTCCGCGCATTCGTGCATTTGCTGACCTTCCCGAGCAGTTTACCCTTGCGATTTCACTTCACTCGGCCATCCAGAGCACGCGCAATCAGTTGATGCCAGGCGTCAAAAAATACACGCTCTTGCGCTTGTATGAGGCATTGCAGTTGTATACCGAGAAGACCGGTCGCCGCCCCACGTATGAGTTTGCCATGATTGACGGGGTGAATGACACCAACCCCGAAATGAATGCACTTTGCGATTTCTGCGAGGGCACACTGTGCCATGTGAACCTCATTCAGCTTAACGACATTCCTGACAGCCCGTTTAAGCCGTCGCCCATGAAGAAGGTAGAGGAGTTGCAGCGTCGACTCCAGCAGCGCGGTGTTGAGACCACCATCCGCAACTCGCGCGGTTCTGACATTGATGCTGCGTGCGGTCAGTTGAAGCAGCGAAAGCTGAACATGCGGCGCTCATAGCGGGATTCAAGTGGGGAAGTGCGCACAAGCGTCTCAGATACGATATACGGGTTTGTCGAAGGGCTTCCGCAGTCTCTATTCGGAGTTTGCCTTCAAAAGCCCGTAAACACGATTTGGTGAGCTCTTTTTTCTGTAGGCTACTCGCAAATCTCTGCATGACTATCTATATCTTGGCTTACCCGCAATGTTGTTGTAGAGAGCTGAAACACACAAGGGAGGGCGACGAAGTGAATCGTCGCCCTCCCTTGTTTCACGTGAAACAGGTAAGCAGTGGAGCGATACAGCAATGAGCCTTAGGTGGTCAATAGTCTTTTAGGTACCTAACTTTTTCAGTTTCTTGATGTCTTTTCTGGATGAGGCAGGCCACTCGCTTATTCTTGTAGCCCGCCTCGTTACACCTGCTAGTACCCAACACTCTCCCACTGATGAGCAACCCAATCCTGGTTGATCTTTGGATTCTTCGTCATCTGAGCAGTCCGCACCGCAACGTCTTCAGACATATCAACAATTTTCTTCTTTGATGTTTGGTATGCATCAACGGCACTGCGCGACAAACGCGAACGAAGCTCGGGATTGGTTGCCATCTTGTATCCAACAAAAGCTCCAAGGGCAATCGTGGCCCCGAGGCCAATAACACCACCAATCATCCTTACATTTAAGCTACGCATCTTGGTCACCAACAATCTGACTAAGAATCCGAGAGAGCTCATCCTCATCTTTGAACTCAATCTCAATCTTATTTTTACCACGCGTATTCTTCACGCGAACATTCGTGTTAAAGGTCTGGCGAAGCACACGAGCAGCACGCTTAAAGGACTGAGGCGTAACTGGTCGAGGTGTCTTTGGCGTTTCAGAGACAGAAAATAACGGAGCAAGATGTTCTGTCGCACGAACCGACAAACCTTCCTCCACAACTTTCTCAGCAAGCTTGATACGCGCCTCCTCATATGGCACGGCAAGAATCGCTCGAGCATGACCAGCCGTCAGTTTGCCATCAAAGATGAGCTGTTGCACCTGCTCAGGAAGATCAAGAAGACGCAGAGAATTGCTAATAGCAAAACGCGACTTTGACACTGCTTTTGAAAGCGCTGTTTGGGTCATGCCGCTCGACTCGATGAGTTGCTTATAACCTTTAGCCTCTTCAATGGGATTCAAATCAGAGCGCTGTAAATTCTCAATCAGAGCAATGGTGAGCATCTCGGCGTCATCAACATCTTTAACAATTACTGGAAGCTCTTTCAAGCCCGCAAGGCTTGCTGCCTGATAACGCCGCTCACCAGCGATAATCTCATACCCTTTAGAATCTTTGCGAACTATCAAGGGTTGCAACACGCCGTGTTCCTGAATGGACTCACTCAGCTCGCCAAGCTCCTTTTCATCAAAATGAGTACGAGGTTGATTGGGATTCGGATGAATCAGGTCAATGAGAATCATGTTGCTATCGCTCGTATGCCCCGTTTCATACTGAGCTTCACTTACCAGAGCAGAGAGGCCCTTCCCAAGAGCCGACTTCTTCTTTGGGTTAGGCACGGTCAATCACCTCATCTGCAAGATTCATGTACGCAATTGCACCCTTATTGTTCGGTGCATACTCTGTGACCGGCATACCAAATGACGGTGCTTCAGATATTTTTACCGTACGTGGGATGAGCGTTTCGAACACCTTGTCTCCAAAGTACGCTCGCACCTCATCTACTACTTGATTAGCGAGAGAGGTACGAGAATCGAACATAGTCATCAATACGCCAAATACGTCTAGAGTTGGGTTTATACGCTCCTTTACCATACGCATCGATTCGAGCAGCTTGGTAACCCCTTCCAATGCGTAGTATTCGCATTGAATTGGGATAAGAACGCTATCAGCGGCTGCAAGAGCATTAATTGTGAGCAATCCCAATGAAGGAGGACAATCGATAAAGATATAGTCGAACTCATCTTTTACAGGAGCTAGCAGCTCTTTGAGGCGAGTTTCACGCGCCATAGCAGATACGAGTTCAATCTCCGCTCCAGCAAGCTGAATCGTTGCGGGAATGACAAATACTTTTTCACAATCAGTTTCATGAATGAGGTCTTCAGCTGCTACGTTGTGGATTAGTGCGTCATACACACACTGTTCGAGCTCTTCTTTTTCGATTCCAAAGCCACTTGTGCTGTTACCCTGCGGATCAAAATCGACAAGGAGCACTTTCTTTCCTTTGGTATTGAGCGCTGCAGATAGATTTACCGCAGTTGTACTCTTACCAACCCCACCCTTTTGATTGATAATCGATATTATTCGCGTCTGAGAGCTTGAGTCACGAGGAACGTCCCTAAAACCCATATGACCTCCTTGTACATATATGTTGCAATCCATAGGCCAACTGTTTCACGTGAAAACATATATGATGTAATCCATTATCTTGCAGCGATCAAAAGCAAGCAAGGGCATTCTTACTTATCGGGGGTATAGCAATATAAATTTCCAAAAGCCTTATACGTCAGCAACTTATTTAACAATTGATCAAACACAGCCTGTATCTTATATAGCCTAGTAATTCTGCAACTCAGGTACTTATAGACCGGCTCTTAACCACTCTAAAAGTAGTACTGTTATTTCAAAACTAATCGAATAGTTATATTTTTAGATTAGAGATATTACAGAGCTCTTACATGACTCAACTACATGTTTAGCATTAAAGCTTCCTTATACAACATCAAGTGTCAGTCACATCTTAACAATGCTACGATTGTGTCAGTCCAAACTCAATCATCGAAGTTTTCACGTGAAACTATTACAGTATTTGATCTAATTTGAAGGATATATCTATTAACAAGCAGCGTCTCACAATATACGTACAAACAATTTCGCATAAGTTTCAACAACAGAACAATATCTATATATTAGAAAATACAGTAAAAGAAGGATGTTTCACGTGAAAACAATATATAACGAAACAAGGCGCAAAGGTTGTGCAAGCCATATAGCATGATTATAAACAAATGAATGAAATGGAAATAACCAACTCAATGAGCAACCGGGTAACCAAGAGAGGGGACGCTGGGACGAGTGTACAGAAAAGGGTGCAAGAGTAAAAACCCTTACACCCATGAAACGGCAATTTGCAAATTCACGATGAAAAAATCGGACATCTATAGAAAATTGAAGCTAAGCAAGCGGATGCTTCTTAGCCATACCTATCGCACGAGGAAGCTTCACGTGTGGTTTAGCAACCTTCTGATAAACAAAGATTGCACGGGAGCCCTTATCCTCAGGCAAAGAAAAGTCATAACGAACACCATTATTAAATCCGGTTTGCGAGGCAACACTCTGTGCGCTCGTAAGCTCCTCGGAACTTGGAACACCCTTTGTGACAATAAGCAAACCATCACGACGGAGCAACGGAGAGGCATATTCAAGCAACACCGATAAAGGGGCAACAGCTCGAGCAACAACGACCGAACATGAACCACGATGATTCACAGCATACGACTCAACACGGTCATGAACTGCAGAGACGTTTTCCAGACCAAGTTCCTGAATAATCTGCCCAACGGCATTAATCTTCTTACCAACAGAATCCATAAGCACTGAAGATCGCCTTGAACAGATTGCAAGTGTTAAACCAGGAAAGCCGGCCCCCGTACCCATATCAAGCAACACGCCAGTAGGCGCTTGATAAACAAACGGTAAAAGCATCAAGGAATCAAGCAGATGAAGACACACTGAATCGTGAGAATCAACTATCCTGGTCAGATTGATATGCTGATTAACCTCAAGGACTGCCAGTAAATGACGAACACAAAGCCCAAGTTGATTTCGCGTAACCTGGGGAACCTCAAGCCCCTCAGGAAGCTCTTTAGAAAAGTCATTCCAGTAGTCTGCAAGCTCGTCTACCAACTTCGACTCATCTGGAGTCAACCCATCATCAATGCAACCATTATTCAAAGAATTATCAACTATAGGCGCAGTACTCGGAGATGAAGCGGATGCGATGTCCATATCTCGACAACTCCTTCTGACAAAAGTTCGCGAAGCAAGGATTCTTGTCATATAAACAATAAGGGGTGCAGCAACGCTACACCCCTTCATACTACCAAGAGTTTCAGTTGCATCCGCTGCAAGCGGCGGAACAGCACTTACTCAACAGCAGTTACCACAACACGACGCTCGGGATCTACGCCCTCCGAATGCGTCTCAACCGAAGCATTGTCACGCAAGGCAATATGAACAAGACGACGCTCATAAGCACTCATAGGAGGCAGGGTCACCGAACCATGCTGACGTACAGCACGTGCAGCAGCAGAACGAGCCATAGAAGCAACCTTTTCATTGCGACGACTCTTATAGCCCTCAACATCCACAACCACCGGATAGCGAAAACCCAAACGACGGCTCACGATGAGCGAGAAAAGAGATTGCAGCGCCTCAAGGGTGCGACCATGACGGCCAATCAGAACCGCCAGGTTAGGAGCCGTCACATCAAGAATCAGCTCGCCATCATCACCCTCATACTCATCGATGGGGGAATTTTCAGCATCAAAATGCTTCAGGATGGCACGAACCACCGAAAGGGCAACATCGGCAATGGTATCAAGCTCATCATCAGAGAGCTCTTCACCCGCCTTGTACTTCCGAGCAATCTCCGGGTACTCACCAACCTGCTCGCTGGCAGAGACCTCGGCCGTTGCTGCCTCTTCCATATCGTTCAATTCCTCGGACATCATAGGCTCCTTGGCAATTTATTAGGTACCTAATTTTGCAGCTCACTTACAAATAATTTACAGGTAGAACAGCAAGAACACTCGACGATAAAGAGTAACCATGCTATCTACCAGCATAAACAAGTCACATACATGAACTGCTAGTTCTTCTTGTGCGGGCGAGGCTTGCGCTCGTGACGAACCACATCAACCTCAATGGGCGCATTCGCCATGCGCTCCTCTTCCTCGGCCTTAGCCTTCTCCATCACACGACGGGTCACAAAAACCTGCTGAATAACCTGCCACAGCGACGAAACATCGTAGTACAGCAGAACACCGGCGGGCAGGTTCCAACCGATCCAAAGCATCATGAGGCCCGTCACAAGGGCCATGGTGCGCATGGACGAAGCCTGCTGACCGGTCTGGTTGCTCGACTGGTAGAGCGACGGAATAACCGTAAGGATCGCGAACAGAATGAGCGAGATCAGATACGGCAGCGCACCGACCAGGCCGTTTGCCCACTCTGCACCCGGCGTGGTGGTCAGGTCGGGCATGATGTTGAAGAACGAGAAGTCAACATCGGAGGCGCCCACGTACCCCGGCAGGTTGCGCAGCAGCGTAAAGAGCGCCAACAGGATGGGCATCTGAATAAGGAGCGGCAGGCATCCACCAAGCGGGTTGAACTTGTTCTCGGAATAGAATTTCTGCATTTCCTCGGCCTGGCGCTGAGGGTCATCGGCGTACTTTTGCTGAAGCTCCATCATCTTGGGCTGCAGCACCTGCATGCGCGCCTTCGACTTGGTGGACTTCAGCAAAAGCGGCGTCAGAATCAGGCGCACGATGATCGTCAAGATGATGATCGAGAGGCCCCAGTCAGTCGCAAAGCCCTGAATAAACCTCAGGATGGCAAGAAGAATTTGTACAATCCAATCCCACATCTATGGTTTCCTCCGTTAAACCTGGCCCTAGGGCACCGGGTCGTAGCCGCCGCTGTGAAGCGGGTTGCATCGGACAATTCGACGCAACGCAAGCCAGCTACCTTTACCTACTCCGTATTTTTTGATTGCCTCGACCGCGTACTGCGAACACGTGGGCGTGTAGATGCAGCTGGCGGGCAACAAAGGAGAGATGAATCGCTGATAGACCTTAATGGGAGCAATAAATAGCATGCGCAGCATGGGCGCGCTCCTTACGCGTCCACGCCCGCACGTGCAAGCAGGCGTTGCAGCGCTGCAACGAGCTCTTCAGGGCGAGCATCGCGCGTGGCAGCGGTCGCGAACAAAATAATGTCGCGGCCGAGCACCGGGATGGCGCAGGCACGCGCCGTCTCGCGCAAAACCCGCTTGGAGCGGTTGCGCAGCACGGCGTTACCAAGGCGCTTAGGTGCAGCAAAGGCGACCCTCCCCGGATCGCCTTCGCTCACAGCATCACTTATAACCATTCGAAGTAAGGGATGGTTATAGCGCCGTCCCCGTGTGTAGACACGCTCGAAATCCGACCGGGATTTAATGGTCTTCATGCGAAACGTTTGGGCAAGCTAGACGGTGAGGCGCTTGCGGCCCTTGGCACGACGACGAGCGAGCACGGCACGGCCGCCCTTGGTAGCCATACGGGCGCGGAAGCCGTGGGTCTTGGCACGCTTGCGCTTGTTGGGCTGATACGTACGCTTCATGGTATCTATCCTCCTGCTTGTTAGAACAAACAAATAAGTCGCGTGAGCTTCAAGATTGTAGGGAAAACGACACAAGAATGTCAACAAGCAGGCAGAACTTGTCCGCAAGTTACCACACGCCGTTCAAACCGTCCGTTCATCCATTTTCCGTTCATTGCTTCATTTCAGAAGATTTCAGCGAGTTTTCAACATGTTTTCAAAGGTTGTTAATAACTTTTCAGTTCATTTCTTTAGTTTTCAACACGTTTTGAAAAGTTGTTGAAAGATTCGGTTCCGTTCATTGCGGTACTATGGAAAGCCACGATTAGCAACCACCTCAACGGCGCCGCATAGGATGGTTTTCATGGTCGACGACTTCTACCCCTTTGTTGACTCGGGCGACCCCGCCCCCGACAACCGACACATCACGGGCGTGATCTCGGACGACGCCGGGGACCTTCCCGCCGTGATGGCCGGGTCGGTTGCGGGCGAGAACACCGGCAGCAAACCCGCCGGTCCAGAGATCGCGCCCAGGCAGCACGAGGATTCAGCCGCCGAGGTGCAGAGCACAGCAGTGGAGACGGCGGCGCAAGGCAGTGCCGTAAACACCGCAGCGCAGGACACCGAGTCGACCGTTTATGCCACCCGCATAGCCGTGTACGACGACATGCTCTCCACGCCGCGCGTGCTGGTGGTACAGCCCAAGGACCCGCGATCGTACCTCGAAGAAGTCACCAACACCGTCTATAAGTGCATGAAAGAGCAGGGCGGCTCCATCTCGCTCATGGTCATCCGCGAGCTGGTTGAAAACTTTATTCATGCGCACTTTACCGAGCCCATCGTGTCGGTCCTCGACGGCGGTAACACCATTCGGTTTGCCGACCAGGGGCCGGGCATTGCAGACAAAGAGCGCGCCTTTGAGTTTGGCGTGACCTCGGCCAATCGCTCCATGAAGCGCTACATCCGCGGCACAGGCGCAGGGCTTCCCATGGTGCAACAGTATTTAGAGAACGCGGGCGGCGCCGTGTCCATCGAGGACAACATGGGTGCCGGCACCGTGGTGACGGTAAGCGTTGACCCTGCACGCGTGGCCGAGATTGAAGCCCACAGCGGCCGGGGTGCCGCCGTGCGAGGGACGCAGTTCACCTCGGCACAGCTCGGCAGGGGAGGTGCCGAGGCCGAGTTTTCAACACCAGCAGCCCCCTACGAGCAGGCTCCTTACAACCAGCAGCCGCCAACACCGGGCTTGGGCTATGGAGCCCCAGCATATCCGTCGTATCCCACACCCGGCTATCCAGTTCCCGGCTACCCCGCCACCGGTTGGCAGCAGCAGACCGGCTATCCGGCCCAGCCCTATGGCACCCCCTACGGCTATCCCGGGCAACCCTATCCGCACGCCCCCGGAGCCGCGCCGGCACAGAGTTTTCAACAATTCGGACAAAAGTTTTCCACAATTCAACAATCCCCATATCAAACAGGGGAAACAGGGATGTCGCATGCAATGCCACAAGCAGGCGCGGGGACCCCTACCGGCGAGCCGTTTCTCACCGAACGAGCGCTCCAAGCTCTGGATTTCCTGGCGCAGCACGGGCAATGCGGCCCCACAGAGCTCACCAATGTCTATGGACACTCGGGTCCAACGTGGTCCCGCGAGCTTGCTACACTGAGCGGGTACGGCTTTGCCGCCAAGCACGGGCGGAAGTACTTCCTCACCGAGCTTGGTTCGGCATGGGTCGCAGAGCACAGGACGCAAGGGTAACCGGCGTAAACCAGCCGAACACAGCAAGGGGTAGACCATGGATACCGAGGCGAAGATGATCCTCGACGACACGATTTCGTTCTGCGAGCGAGACGAACGTGACGGCCGCCTCATCAACATCTTAAATCAGTGCGTGCCGGCGGAGCTCACCGAAACGTCGCTCACCATCGAGGCACCCACGCGTTTTGCCTACTCCTACCTGCTCAAACAGCGCGAGGTTATTGAGCGCTATCTGGAGGAGATCACCTTTGGACCGCTCGCCCTCAACGTAACGGTTCCCGAATCCATCACGGCAGGCCATCACACCCCGCAGACCATGCCAGCCGCGACCGCCCCGGTTTCACGTGAAACGGGCAGCGAGCCCCTGGACGCCGGCGGTGGCGCAGCGCCCTCAACAAGTGCAAGCTTAAGGGAAAACACCACCGGCGTCGGTATGCCCATGAGCAACCCGACCGACGACGCCGGCTTCACAAACACGGCCAGCGGCGCGGCACCCGGTGCCGCCGCCATGCCGTCTGTGACCTTCCATGTAAAGCCCGCGGTCACCGTTCCCTCGTCTCACGCGGCAGCAACCAGCGAAACCCCCGGTGCAACTGCGGCAAGTGCACCCGCCACCGAGCGCCACCACCTCTCCCTCGGTGATCTCGACGATGCGCCGGCGGGCAAGGTAAAGGTCACCAACGTGCTCTCGCCCGATGCGTTTCGCCAGCTCACCTCTACGGTTCACGCCAGCGAACCGCCCACGACACGCAGCGCTGGCATCTCGCCCGAAGCGCTCAGTCCAACGACGGTGGACGAGGACGATGACGCGCCCATCTTCCACGTACATTCCAAATTTACGTTCGAGAACTTTGTATACGGCGACGAGAACAAGCACGCTTACCAATCGGCCGTGCGCTTTGCCGCCATGGCGGACGAGCCGGGCACGTGCACGTCCCTCTTTATCTATGGCAAGAGTGGCCTGGGCAAAACCCACTTGCTGCTCGCCATAAAAAACTACCTCAACGAGCACAGCCCGCACCTGCGCGTTAAGTACGCCAATTCACAGACGTACGTTGAGGACTACATCAGCGAGCTGGCGCTCTCAAAAAACCGCGCGGGCATTATCCTGCGCGACTACCATGACGCCGACGTGCTCATTATCGACGACATCCAAAACATCATCGGCAAGACGCAGAGCATCGAGAACTTCTTCTCGCTCATGGACGAGTTTATTCGCAACAACAAGAAGATCGCCATCGCATCCGACCGCGCGCCCAAGAACCTTGGCATGGACGAGCGTCTGACCAGCCGCTTTAATGCGGGCATGCTCTGTCTGGTGTCCGAGCCGGGCTTTGAGATGAAGTACATGATCTTGAAGCACTACTACGAAAACACGGTGCTGCCAGACGCCGAGTCCGAGGCGGCCGCGGCGGCGCTCGACAGCACGGGCTCGCTCCTAACGGCACTCCGAGCGGGCGGCGGCACCCTCACCGACGAGCAGCTGCGCCACATGGCCGAAGTCTCGGGAACCAACATTCGCGAGCTCGAGAGCTTTTGCGAGCGCTGCGCCGGGGCGTCGTTTGAATGCGAGCAGGACGGGCGCGAGCTCACCGGCGAAGAGATTGACCGCATTGCCAACGAGTACTTTGATGCCGCCCACAAGCACATCCACATAGACACCGTGCAGCACGTGGTCGAGGAGTTTTACCACGTGAGTCACGAGGACCTCATTGGCCCGCGCCGCACCAAAAACATCGCGTTCGCGCGGCATGTTGCCATCTACCTGGCCATGGATATGTGCGAGATGACCACGCCCATGGTGGGCGCGGAGTTTGGCGGGCGCAACCACTCCACCGTGTTGAGCTCCATCAAGGTGGTCGAAAAGAAAATCAAAGAGGACCGGAGCCTCTGCGAGGACCTACAGGCCATGCGCAACAAGATCATCCTCAAGTCATAGCCGCGCGGTTGGCGGCTGCCCGATTAGCGGCGGCCCTAACAGTGCCCGCGGCTGCGGCAATCACGTGCAGGGGCGCTTAAGAACGCCACACGGGGACTGGCTCCACCCCAAAATTTTAGACACCCCTGCATACAACGACGACCAAGGGGGAGTTGAAAACTTGTTGAGAGGCTTGCGAAAGCTTGTTGAAAACACGGAGGCTCTGGTGGAGAATTTGGAGGGCATGGTTTGGCTGTTGAAAACCTAGGCACTTCTCAACAGCGCATTGTCGATTTTAAGAGCCACCACGACCTGCGGATTTGCAAGCTTTCAACATCGTCAACGGTCTTATTGTTATAGTTGGTTTTAGATATCTCTATATATAAAAGAAAGGCGCGCCATGAAGTTCACCGTCAGCCAAGATTCGCTCTCCGATGCTCTCACTACTGTGCTTAAGGGCGTTGGCGGTACGAGCACGCTTCCCATCCTCAACGGTGTCCTTATCAAAGCCGGCGATGGCGTACTGGAGCTTCACACCACCAATGGCGACATTTCTATTAAGCACCGCATCACCGCGCGCGTGGATGAGCCGGGCGAGGCCGTGGTGCCGTGCAAACTGTTCTCCAACATCACCAAAGCGCTGCCCGACGCGCCCGTAAGCTTTGAGGTGGTTGAGCACCAGGCCGTTATCTCGTGCGCCAAGAGCTCGTTCCGTCTTAACATGCTCGACCCCAACGACTTTCCCGAGTTCCCTACGCTGGCGGTGGAGTCCTCGGTTGACCTGCCGGCCAACACGCTTGCCGAGATGGCGGCGCGCGTGTGGCGCGTGGCTTCGCGCGATCGCACCCGCGGCGTGCTGACGGGTGTGTTCATGACAGTCGAGAACAACACGGTGCGCCTGGTGTCGACCGACTCATACCGTCTGGCCATTTGCGATACGCAGGTTGAAACGTCAAGCCTCGAGGAGCCCTTTGAGGCCATCATTCCGTCCGAGGCCTTGAACGACGCCCTTTCCATCATGGGCGACGCGCCAACCATCACCGTGGGCGTTACCGACGGACAGATTATTTTTGAGACGGGCACCACGTCCTACGTGTCGCGCCGCGTAAAGGGGCAGTTCCCCAACTACCGCGGGCTCATCCCGTCGTCGTGCGTGATGAGCGCCAAGCTTGACACCGCGGCGTTCTCGTCGGCCGTCAAGCGCGTGGCCGCCATTGGTGCCGGATCGCCCACGCTCCGGTTTGACATCGATACCGAGGCCGGCGTGCTCAAGCTCACCCTTGTTTCCAACGATCAGGGCTACGCGAGCGAAACCCTCGACATCGACGTTGAGGGCAAGAGCGGCTTTTCGGGCTTTAACTGCCACTACGTGATGGACTTCTTTAACATGGCGGGCCACGAGAAAGAGCTGACGTTTGAGATCCAAGATTACGGCCGTCCCGCCATCTTTAAGACGTTTGGCAAGATCAACTACCTGTACCTGGTCATGCCGATTCGCCTGAGCGAATAGCGCAAGCTAGGGCTTTGCCGCCATGGCCATCTTTGCACGGACGCTTTCGGTCGCGGGATACCGCAGCTTTGCCGCCTTTGAGCTCGCGCTTGCCGAGGGTGTGACGGTACTCGTGGGGCATAACGCCGTGGGCAAGACCAACCTGGTCGAGGCGTTGCAGCTGCTGACCTCGGGTCGGTCGTTCCGCAAGCCGTCCCCGCGCGAGCTGGTGCGCGCGGGCGAGGACTGCTGCTCGCTCAAGCTCGTGCTTGAGGGCGACGGGCGGTTGATCGACCTGGCATGCACGGTGGAAGACGGCAAGCGCGCGTTTTGGCGCAACGGTAAACGGTGCCGTGCGGCCGGCGTGCGCGGCGTGGTTCCCTCGGTGCTCTTTTGCCCGGACGATCTTGAGATGGTCAAGCGCGGTGCCCGCCTGCGGCGCGAGGCGCTTGATGGCTTTGGCGTGCAGCTTAACGAGAGCTACGCGCAGCTGGCAAGTACCTACGAGCGCACGGTGGAGCAGCGAAACTCCCTGCTCAAAGAGCCCTACTGCACACCTGGACTGCTTGAGGCGTGGAATGATTCCATCGCTTCAACCGGAGCAGCCTTGACCGTGCACCGCCTGGCGCTGCTAGGGCGCATTCGCGAGCAGTTGACCCGCGTCTATGCGGGGCTTGCCGGCGGCGAGGCGGCTGATGTGTCGTACGTGCCCTCGTGGGCTGCCGAGGGCGAGCGCATTCCCCTGGGTGAGGATGCCGGCTCAACCCGTGCCGAGCGCATTGACGCCGTGCGCAAGCGGCTAGCGGCGGCATTGGCCGACCGCGCCGCCGAAGAGCTGCGCCGCGGCATGACGCTCGTGGGGCCGCACCGCGACGAGATCGCATTTTCGATTGACGGACGCGACGCGCGCACCTACGCATCGCAGGGACAGCAGCGGAGTCTGGTGCTTGCCTGGAAAATCGCCGAGGTCGAGGTCACGCGCGCCATTTTGGGACGCCCGCCCTTGCTGCTGCTCGACGATGTGATGAGCGAGCTGGACGAGCAGCGCCGCGCAGCGTTCCTTGCCCTCGTGGGCGGCGGCGTGCAGACCGTTATTACGACCACCAACCTGGGTTACTTTGACGACGAAGCGCTTGCGCAGGCAAAGGTGGTGAAGATTGGTGAGACGGCGTAACGATGACGCGCGGGCCAAGACCACGATGTCGGTTGCCGCGCTTATGGGCGACGTGCGTCACAACATTGTCTCCCATGCTACCCCTGAGCAGTTGGAACGCATGCACCATGCCGAGCGCGCGCGGCAGGTGTACACAGCATGGAACGCCGTGTGCGGCGGCACGCGCGAAGGCGAGCACGTGACGGGCCTGCGGTTTTTGCCCGACGAGAACAAGCTACTGGTGTACCTGGACGGCGCCGCATGGACGCAGGAGATGACGATGCTCCGCGAGATCATTCGCGCGCGCATGGAGCGCGAGGGGGTTAAGCTCGACGGATTCGTGTTTCGCACGTCAAAACCGGGGTTTAAGCGGTCCGGTGTTGAGCATCCGCAGCGTGCGGCCAAACCTCAGCGCCCCGAGCCGCCCGCGTTCACGCCGCTCACCCCCGAAGAGGAGCGCATGCTTGACGACGCCGTGGCGCCCATTGAGGACCCGCGCCTGCGCAAATCGCTTAAAACCGCCATGAAGGCGAGCCTTGAGTGGAAAAAGGGCAGCGAATCCAAAAACCGGCTGTAAACGCAATCTGGCGGCCTTGTAGAGGTATTTGCGCGCCGCGCTGAGGGTGCGTATTTTCCGCTATCATTAATAAGCTTACCGAACTTTACGATTTCGCATGCAGCTTGATGCGATCGAAAAGGAGAATACGTGGCTAAAAAGGAACAGTACGACGGTAGCGAGATTAAGATTCTTGAAGGTCTCGAGGCCGTCCGTAAGCGCCCCGGCATGTACATTGGCTCCACGAGCTCAAGTGGCCTGCACCATCTGGTGTGGGAGATCGTGGACAACTCGGTCGACGAGGCCATGGCCGGTTTTTGCACCAAGATCGAGGTAACCGTTCACGCCGACAACTCGGTGACCGTGGTCGACAACGGCCGCGGCATCCCCGTTGACAAGCACCCGGTGAAGAAGATACCCACGCTTGAGGTCGTCATGACGATCCTTCATGCGGGCGGCAAGTTTGACAACTCGGCCTATAAGGTCTCGGGCGGCTTGCACGGCGTGGGCGTGTCGGTGGTAAACGCGCTGTCCAAAAAGATGATCGTGCAGGTCAAACGCGACGGCAAGACCTACGAGATGCAGTTTAGCCGCGGCAAGACCACGCAGAAGATGAAGGAGATTGGTACCGCCAAGACCACCGGCACCACCACGACCTTCTGGCCGGATGACGAGATCTTTGAGACCACCGTCTACGACTACGAGACGCTCCGTAACCGCCTGCAGGAGACCGCGTTTCTCAACAAGAACTTAAAGATCGTGCTCAAGGATGAGCGCGAGCTGATTCCGCGCGTGGACGAGTTCTGCTACGAGGGCGGCATTATCGACTTCGTGAAGTTCCTGAACGAGGGCAAGGAGATTCCCGACGGGCTCAAGCGCCCCATCTACCTTACGGGCAAGAGCGATCCGGACGCGCCGGTTGACCGCACCGGCGAGGTCGAGGTAGCCATGCAGTGGAACACCTCGTATTCCGAGAACGTCATGAGCTTCGCCAACGACATCTACACCCCCGAGGGCGGCATGCACCTGGAGGGTTTCCGCACGGCGCTCACCCGCGTGATCAACGATTACGCGAAAAAGCAGAATATGCTCAAGAAGGACACTGACAAGCTCACGGGCGATGACGTGCGCGAGGGCTTGGCCGCCGTCATTTCGGTCAAGCTCGCCGACCCGCAGTTTGAGGGCCAGACCAAGGCCAAGCTGGGCAGCTCGTTTATGCGCGCGCTCGTGCTCAAGGTGGTGACCGACGGTCTTACCGATTATCTGGAAGAGCACCCCAAGGCCGCCCGCGAAATCATCAAGAAAGCGCAGCAGGCCAGCAAGGCTCGCAACGCCGCGCGCAAAGCCCGCGAGGCCACGCGCCGCAAGAGCCTGCTCGAGACTGCGTCGCTGCCCGGCAAACTCGCAGACTGCTCGGTACGCGATGCTGAGATGACCGAGCTCTTTATCGTCGAGGGTGACTCGGCAGGCGGCTCCGCCAAGGACGGCCGCCGCCGCGACATCCAGGCCATTCTGCCGCTGCGCGGCAAGATTTTGAACGTCGAGCGCGTGGGCGACCACCGCGCCTTTAGCTCCGACACCATTCAGTCACTCATCACGGCGATTGGCACGGGCGTGACCACAAGCTCGGGCGACGGCGGCGACTTTGACATCACCAAGGCCCGCTACCATAAGATCATCATCATGACCGATGCTGACGTTGACGGCGCGCACATTCGCATTCTGCTGCTTACGTTCTTCTACAAGTACATGCGCCCGCTCATCGACGCTGGCTACGTGTATGTGGCGTGCCCCCCCATCTTTGGCGTGAAGGTGCGCAACAAGATTCACTATGTCTACCCCAATGGCCGCCAGCCCGAGGATGAGATTCTGCGCGATACCATCAAGAGCCTGGGGCTTAACCCCGACGACGCCGATGACGAGGTGAGCGGCGGCAAGGTGACCAAGAAGCGCCGTGGCTACACCGTGCAGCGCTACAAGGGCCTGGGCGAGATGGACCCCAAGCAGCTTGCCTCGACCACCATGGACCCCAAGACCCGCATCTTGCAACGCGTGACCATTGACGATGCCATTGCCGCCGACCGCGCCGTACGCGAGCTCATGGGCAATCAGGTTGAGTATCGCCGCGAGTATATCGAGAAACACGCGCACGACGCCCGCTTCCTCGATGCCTAACTGACGGGTTGGCTGGGGGTTGGCTGGGGACGTGTTCCCTCCAGCCCATTCCCGGCGAGCCGACCGCCGGGACCACCCCATCACAGAATGGGTTGGAAGGAACACGTTCTCAGCCAACCCCCATTGTTGAGTGTGAGACGACCACGACCTAAGTAGGAGGTATACGTGGCAGACGATATGAACAACACGCCGGGCGACGCGCCGGAGTCCGAGGGCCTGCCCGAAGACCTGAAGCGCATGCTTGCCCGCGCCGAGAGCGACGACGAGGGCACCGACGTCTACGTTGAGGACGACGAAGAAGAGGACGAGGAAGACGACGGCGAGCTTGAGGAGAGCTTCGGCGCCGTCGATCGCGGTGAGGCCGCAGGCGAAGATATCAACGGCGGTAGCTTGCAGATCAGCGAGTTTGGCCGCGAGATGCGCCAGAGCTTCATCGAGTACTCGATGTCCGTCATTACCGCGCGCGCTCTGCCGGACGTGCGCGACGGCCTCAAGCCGGTGCACCGCCGCATTCTCTACGCCATGAACGAGAGCGGCATCTACCCCAACCGCCCGCACAAGAAGTCGGCCTGGACGGTCGGCGAAGTGATCGGTAAATATCACCCGCACGGCGACTCCGCGGTATACGACACCATGGTGCGTCTGGCGCAGTGGTTCTCCATGCGCGTGCCGCTCATTGACGGTCACGGCAACTTTGGCAACATTGATGGCGATTCCGCGGCGGCCATGCGCTACACCGAGAGCCGTCTGGCGCGCCCGGCCATGGAGCTTCTGCGTGATCTGCAGAAGGACACAGTTGACTGGCAGCCCAACTACGACGAATCGCTTGCCGAGCCTCAGGTGCTGCCGGCGCGGTTCCCCAACCTTCTGGTCAACGGCTCGTCGGGCATTGCAGTTGGTATGGCTACCAACATTCCGCCGCACAACCTAGGAGAGGCCATCGAGGCCACCTGCTATCTCATCGACCACCCCGATGCAACGGTCGACGAGCTTATGCAGGTCATGCCCGGCCCCGATTTCCCCACGGGCGCGGTCATCATGGGATCCGACGGTATCCGCAAGGCCTACGAGACCGGCCGCGGTTCCATTACCGTGCGCGCCAAGGCCCACGTGGAGTCCACCAAGACCGGCCGCAACCGCCTGGTCTTTACCGAGATTCCCTATCAGGTTAACAAGGGTACCCTGCAGGAAAAAATCGCCCAGCTCGTGAACGAGAAGCGCATCGAAGGCATCTCGGACATGCGCGACGAGTCCACGCAGAAGGGCATCCGTCTGGTTATCGAGCTCAAGAAGGGCGTCATTCCGCAGGTTGTGCTTAACAACCTGTACAAGTTCACCTCGTTACAGACCACGTTTGGCGTGAACAACCTGGCGCTCGTCAACGGCGTGCCAAAGTGCTTGAGCCTGCCCGAGATGCTCCGCCACTACATTGACCACCAGGTTGACGTGGTAACCCGCCGTACGCGCTACGACCTTAAGAAGGCTCAGGCCCGCGCGCATATCCTCGAGGGCTACCTGCTGGCGCTCGACCACATTGACGAGGTCATCCACATCATTCGCTCCTCACAGACCGACGCCGAGGCCAGTCAGCGCTTGATCGAGCGCTTTGGCTTTACGCCCGAGCAGACCAACGCCATCCTCGAGATGAAGCTCCGTCGTTTGACCGGCCTCGAGCGTGACAAGATCGAGGAGGAGCTCGCTGGCCTGCGCCGCGCCATCGCCTACTATGAGGACCTGCTTGCGCACGAGGATAAGATTCTGGGCGTCATCAAGGACGAGATGCGCGAGATCGCCAAGAAATACGCCGACAAGCGTCGCACCGAGATCGCCGCGGCCGAGAAGGACCTTGATGTTGAGGACCTCATTGCCGATGAGGACATGGTCGTGACCATCACGCACACCGGCTACGTGAAGCGTATCCCCGTGGCGGCGTACCGTTCGCAGAAGCGCGGCGGCAAGGGCGTGACCGGCGTGAATCTTAAAGAAGACGACGTCATTAGCGAGATGTTCATTGCGAGCACCCATGAGTACGTGCTCTTCTTCTCCAACCGCGGCAAGGTGTATCGCCTCAAAGTGCACGAGCTGCCCATTGGCACGCGGCAGGCGCGCGGCACGGCGATTGTGAACCTGCTGCCGTTTGAGGAAGGCGAGAAAATCGCGAGCGTGATTAGCTGCCGCGAGTTCCCCGATAATGAGTACCTGCTCTTTGCTACCAAGCAGGGCATGGTCAAGAAGACCGTGATGAGCGCCTACGATCGTAGCCGCCGCGACGGCATTATTGCCATCAACCTCAAGGCTGGCGACGCGCTGCTCGACGTGCGGCGTGTGCGCGAGGGCGACAAGGTCATCATGGCCACGACCGCCGGCAAGGCCATCATGTTCGACGAGGAACAGGTGCGTGCCACAGGGCGCGACACCTCAGGCGTGCGCGGCATTACCATGAAGGACGGTGCCGAGGTACTCGGTATGGAGATCAGCAACGGCAAGGGCGATCTATTTGTGATTACCGAGCGCGGTTACGGCAAGCGTACCCCCGTGGCGGATTACCCGTGCCAGAACCGTGGCGGCCAGGGCGTGTACACCATTCAAATGACCGCGCGCAAGGGTAACCTGGCGGCCATGAAGACCGTGGGCCCGCAGCATGAGCTCTTCATCATTACCGAAGGGGCGACGGTCATTCGCGTGAAGACGAGCGAGATTTCGCAGACCGGTCGAGCCACGCAGGGCGTGAAGATGATGTCCGTGGCCGACGGCGACCGCGTAACGGCGGTTGCGCGTATGACGAGCGCAAAGAAGAAGGCCAAACCGGCTGCTAACGACGGTCAGATGGCGCTTGACCTTGGTGTCTCAGCCGATCCTGAGGACGAGCGCATTGACATTGGCGCTGCTGACGAGGCGCTTGAGGACCTGATGGACGAGTAAACCGGCGGTTAGCAGCGCCGCATAAGAAGCCTGTTGAAATTGAGGCGGTCGAGTGCAATGCGCTCGGCCGCCTCTGCTGTATGGTGTGTTTGCCGCGAAAGCGCTAAGCTCTGCTGCTCCGACGCGCGGCTCTTACCTCGTTGTGTGCGGTGTTCCCCGCCGCATCTTAGAAATCGTCAGGCGAGAGCGTTTGCACAAACTGGTCAAACTGCTTGAACTCGTCTTCTCCCGCTGCTTGCGCCTTGTGGAACGAAAGCGTTCCGGCGCGATTCATAACGTCGTCTTCAACGTACACCGGCGCGTTGGCGCGCACCGCAAGTGCCAGGGCGTCGCTAGGACGGGCGTCGACGGTAATCTCTTCCTGCTGGTTGTCGGCGTTGGCGTGAACGAGCACCAGCCGCGCAAAAAACACCGGAGCGTCCACTTGGTTGATCTCAACGCGCTCGAGCTTGACACCCAGCTGATGCAGCGTCGAAACAAAAAGGTCGTGTGTGATGGGACGGCCGTTGTTCTGCGATTGATCTATGCCGCGGCTGATGGCCGCTGCCTCAAATGAGCCGGTCTGAATAGAAAGCGAGCGGGACGGCGCCTGTGGTGCCTCGCCTGCCGCGCGCTCGCGCAGCACAATGACGGACGGAACAGCCCCGGAGGCCATGATGATGGTCTCAATATCTACGCGAATCATTATGGCACCTCCTATGTGGTCGGATGGCGGGCGGCTTATGCCGCCGCGTGTGCAAATGGGCCCGCACGGTCTAAGAACCGGTGGTTCGTCGGTCATACGTACCCAAAACTGGATAGTAATAGTACATAAAACGCGCTGCGTGTGCAGAACCCGCGTGCAGCCACGCTGTTACTCCACGTCTCGGGCTATACTGGCTACGTACAACAGCGGCTGCTTCGTGGCGCCGCGCACGCATCGACGCCAAGGAGGCAGCATGGCAGATCAAGAGAAAACTCCGCTCGTTGGTATCATCATGGGTTCCAAATCTGACCTTCCCACCATGGAGGGCTGCACCAAGGAGCTCGAGGAGCTGGGCGTTCCGTACGAGCTGGTCATTGCGAGCGCGCACCGCAACCCCGACAAGGTGCATGAGTGGGCGGGCACCGCGGCGGACCGCGGCATCAAGGTCATCATTGCGGCCGCGGGCAAGGCAGCGCATCTGGGCGGCGTCGTTGCGGCCTTTACGCCATTGCCGGTCATTGGCGTGCCCATGAAGACGAGCGATCTGGGCGGCCTTGACTCGCTGCTTTCGATGGTGCAGATGCCTTCCGGCGTGCCGGTGGCGTGCGTGGCCATCAACGGGGCCAAGAACGCCGCCATCTACGCCACGCAGATTCTGGGCGCTACGATGCCCGAGTATCGTGAGGTCATTGCCAAGATGAAGCAGGAGATGGCCGAGGCGTAAGCATCGCCGCTCGTTTGTAACAAGGGGTAGAGCACTACAACGGGGCTTCGCAGTTGAGATTGCGGAGCCCCGTTGCTTGTCGGTGGTTGTTGCCTACCTCGTGGGCGGGCGCACACTGCGCGGGTGGAGGCTAAGCCACCGAAGAGCCAGCGGATGTGTTGCTGGGGGTGCCGGTAGGTGACACGGCGTCGGCAAGGGCGGTGTCGTCCACACGGCTCGCGTCCTCGGGATGAATAGTCATGCTCTGGAAGCGATGGGCCATGTAGGCATTGTCAAAGTGTTGCGCGTAGAACTCCTCGACCGGTGTGGTTCCCGCCGTGCCCGAGACGCGCTCAAACCAGCAGTCGAGCGCCTGCAACGTCATGGTGGCGTTTACGAGCATAAGTACCGCGCAGATCGTGGTCAGCGAGTAGCGCATTTTCCAGGGAATCATGTTGATGAGCTTGAGCAGCCACGGTAGGCAGAGCTTGATCCACACAAAGCCGAGGACACCCCACATGCACATGAACGGTGTGCTCGTGCGGCCCTGGAACAAGATTGCGATGGGGTCGGGGATGCCAAAGAGCGTCATGCCCGTGTAGTCCCAGGCAACGGCACCAAATGCCGTCTGCATAAACCAGCTCACGAACGCCTCAAACACACCGCCAATGATGGCGGAAACAATAAAGATGAGGATGGGGTTGGCCTTGTAGAATCGGTTGAGCGCGATGGTAAGGAGCGCTGCACCGACCCCGTAGATGGGTGAGAACGGGCCAAAGAGAAGACCGGCGCGGTCTTGGTAGACACCGGGATCCACGACGACCATGTGGTAGATAACCTCAATAACAAGGCCCAGCACACAGCAGACCATAAAGACCCAGAACAGATTGAAGAAGTTGAGTTGGATGTAGCCCCTGCCCTCTAGGTCGCGGCCGAGCATGCCCTGTTCGGCGGCTTCCTGGTCAGAAAGGTCGCGGAGGCGGCGCTGGAGGGCGCGTTCCTCGTGCAGCGACGGGTCGATGGTGATGGAAAGCGCAAGCAGGATAAAGAACTGTATAACATCCGGGATAAGGTTTGCGCCAACGCCCGAAAGCATTACGTTAAAGAGCAGCTGGATAAACGTGGTGCCCAGCAGCAGATAGGACCAGCGCGCCGCGTGGCGACGGCGGTTTTTCATGAGCGAGCGACCAAAGACAATCAGGCCGATGGCGTTAACAACGGTGACCAAGAGGCTCAGCACCGCGATGATAACGGGGAGCGTGGGGTCGGTTCCGATGATGATGGCCTCGGGTGCGGCATCGAGCGCCCAGGCAACCATGCCGAGGAAGATGACCACCATCGGTAACGTGACAATGCCGTCGATAAGACAGAGCAGGCCATAGACTTTGATGACGAGCGGAACCTTTCGCTGTTCGTCGGGTGTGGGCGTGTTGGGGTCCAGGTCGTTGCCGGGCAGGCCGTAATCGGGCAGGTTGTCGTCGGTTTGACGCGGCTGGACGGAATCCATGGGTCTCCTTACGGGGTCGCGCGGCGCGGGCATGAAATCTGATACGGCATCCAAAATGACGCGATTGGAGCAATGATACCGTGAACAGGCAAAACGTGTGCTGATGAGGGTTGAGCGGCGGGGTATATGGGGTGAACGATCAGTTGGGGATGCGAACACAAGAAAGGGTCCCATCGCTGGGACCCTAGCATGTTCTGGAGCGGGCAACGGGACTCGAACCCGCGGATGTCAGCTTGGGAAGCTGATGCCTTACCACTTGGCGATGCCCGCATGTTGCTGCGCCGAATGAGCTGGCGTAACGGATAGTATACCGTGCCTGTTTTTGCGGGACAAGGTGCCACCACATAAACGGGCGGGTTCCGCACGAAATCGTTGATTCTTAATTCAGTGAGACTCCGTTCCTACCGTGCGATGCTGGTAAATGCAAAACGTCGAGAACTCGATACAGGAAACGTCGAGAACTCGACGAAAGTTTTGTCGAGTTTGTTGAGTTTAGCAAGCCTATCCCATAGGTAAGTTACGCCTTGGCTTTCCTCGCTGATCAGGCAGTGCAAACCGTAGACGAGCCAACGAAGGGCTCGGCACCGCTATGACTTTGCCTGCTGCAACCAGCTCGTCCATAGTCGCTGTCAAACGCCGGGTAATTCCCTTGTAGCCAAGCACGTGGGCCAGCGCTGTCATGGAGAGAGGTTCCTCAGCTGTGCCCAACGCCTCTAATACGCGTGCTTCATACTCCTTCATACGCTTATCCGCACGCTCGTTTACCTCGCGCTTTTGAGATCCACGGCTTGGAGCATCTCACGGAGTTTTACACGGACTACGGCAGAAAAAGGTATAGCGCGGCTGCTCACGCACCCTCGGGTGTGGAAGGGCCAGGCCATGTACACGCATACGGTCGACCGAAGGGCGAAGGCGTTCTACGGGGTTACCACGATTCACTCCAGTAAGGACGACAAGCCCTATATCTTGCTGCCGGTCATACCTGCATAACAACGAACGGGGTGCCCGGTAGGCGTTCCGTGTGCCGGACTGCCAGGTGCGTTATAAGATAAACCGTGATGGGCAAATACGATGGTATGCTCAAGTAATGCATTCACGCATGCATTAGGAGGAAATTATGGCACAGCCAGCGAGTAGCGTTCTTGACTACATCGTCCCCGCAAGCGACCTTAACCACGGAAAAGCTGCGCAGATCATCAGTCGTGTTCAGGTGGGAAGCCCCGTCATCATCGTGAAGCGAAGCGTTCCCACGGCGGTGGTTATTACGCCCGAGGAGTATCGCGAGTATGAACGTCTGCGCGAAGCACGGGAAGATGCGGCAGACCTCGCTCTGGCCAAGGAGCGCCTCGCGCGGTGGGATGGTGATACAAGTAAGCTCAAGAGCTTCGATGAATTTATGGACGAGATGGGGGTTACTCAGGAAGAGCTCGACGCCGATCCAGAGGTCGAGTTCGAATGAGCTGGCGCCGCACGATCCTGCCTGAAGCGCAGGAAGACATTGAAGCTCTTGATGGCTCACAGCGTATTCAGGTGAGGAAGGCCATCGACAAGGTCAGCTAGAACCCGCTCCCACAGCAAGAAGGCGGGTACGGTAAGCCCCTCGGGAATAAGGGCAGCCGCAACCTTGCCGGCTTGTTCAAGGTAAAGTTGCGCGGCGCAGGCCTTCGCATCGTCTACGCGTGGGAGCGACGTGACGAAGAAATGATTGTTGTCGTTGTTGGGGCCCGTGCCGATGACGAGGTCTACGACACCGCCTTTAAACGCTGGGAGCGCCATTCAAACTAGTTTACGTGGAATATTCTCTGTCCTCATTTCACGTACGGTCCAAGCCTGTGGTGGGACGGCGGAGCCTGTAGCTGCGGTGGCCAGCCCGGGCGGGGAACTCGTACAATAGAAATGTTGCAACAACAGCGCCCGACGCTTAAGGAGCCCGCATGATTGACCGCTACACGCGCCCGGAGATGGGCCACATCTTCTCGCTCGAGAACAAGTACGCCATCTGGCAGGAGATTGAGGTGCTCGCTTGCGAAGCTCAGGCCGAGCTCGGGCAGATTGGCATCACCAAGGAGGAGGCCGCCTGGATTCGCGAGCACGCCGCCTTTAACAAAGAAGAGGTCGACGCCATCGAGGCCGTGACCAATCACGACGTCATCGCTTTCCTCACCAACATGGGCGAGTACATCGACAAGGATGTGCCGGAAGGCGAGCCCAAGCCCAGCCGCTGGGTCCACTTTGGCATGACCTCGTCCGACCTGGGCGACACCGCGCTCTGCTATCAGCTCACTCAGGCCTGCGACATCATCATCGAGGACGTGAGGAAGCTTGGCGAGATTTGCAAGCGCCGCGCCTTCGAGGAGCGCAACACCCTCTGCGCGGGCCGTACGCACGGCATCCATGCTGAGCCCATGACCTTTGGCATGAAGTTTGGCAGCTGGGCGTGGGAGCTCAAGCGCGACTTGGACCGTTTAATCGACGCCCGCAAGAACGTCGCCTTTGGTGCCATCTCGGGCGCCGTGGGCACCTACAGCTCGATCGACCCGTTTGTGGAGGAGTACGTCTGCGAGCACTTGGGCCTGGTGCACGATCCTCTGTCCACACAGGTCATTAGCCGTGACCACCATGCCTACCTGGCCGGCGTGCTGGCCACCACGGCAGCCACGTGCGAGCGCATAGCCACCGAGGTCCGCAACCTCCAGAAGACCGACACCCTGGAGGCCGAGGAGCCGTTCAAGAAGGGGCAGAAGGGCAGCTCGGCCATGCCGCACAAGCGCAACCCCATCACCATGGAAAAGGTCTGCGGCCTCTCCCGCGTGGTCAAAGCCAACGCGCAGGTGGCCTTCGACAATGTGGCTCTCTGGCACGAGCGCGACATTAGTCACAGCTCTGCCGAGCGCGTGGCGCAGGCCGACAGCTTCATCGCGCTGGACCATATGTTTCAGTGCCTCATCCGCGTGATCGACGGCCTCATTCTCTACCCGGAGCAAATGAAGGCCAACCTCAACAAGACCCGGGGCCTGATCTTCAGCTCTAAGGTGCTGCTCGCGCTCGTGGAGACGGGCATCACGCGCGAGGAGGCATACGCCATCGTGCAGGAAAACGCTATGGCCACGTGGCGCGAAGTGCAGCAGTGCCAGGCCGGTACCACGTTCCGCGAAAAGCTCGAGGCCGACCCGCGTTGCACTGTGAGCAGCGAGGAGCTCGATAAGATCTTTGATCCGTGGGACTTCCTGACGCGCATCGACCGCGTCTTTGACCGTCTTGAGGAACTTACCTTCTAGATAGAGATGATATTTCCTCTGTCCCATTTTTACCTGAGGGGAGATTAAATATGGTTTCGATTGATTTTGCGCCGCACGGTGTGTGCTCCAAGAACATTCACGTTGAGCTCGATGACGCGGGCGAGACGATTGAGCACGTTGAGTTTACGGGTGGCTGCAATGGCAACCTGAAGGCCATATCCAAGCTGGTGGCGGGGCAGCCGGTCAGCAAGATTACGAGCATTCTGCGCGGCAACACCTGCGGTCCGCGCTCCACGTCGTGCGCCGACCAGCTGTGCTGCGCGCTCGACGCCGCCCAGGCCGAAGCTCGCGCCTAGGCTTCGCGCCCACCCCAAACCCGGAGGAATCGCATGCGCCTGTTCCGCAAGCAAGATCATCCCGCCGATCGTTCGCGCGGCGGCATTACACGCCGGCGTTTCACGCAGGGCGCAGCCGCTGCAGCGGGCGCGGGCATTGCAGCCATAGCGCTTTCCTCTTGCTCATCTGACAAAGAACAGCCCAGTTCGGGAGCACCGCAGGTCGTAACGGACGAATCGCAGATCATCGCCGTGCTTGACGGTGATTTTAAGAGCAAAAGCAATACCATCAAGGCCTCTGCCACCTGGTCGCTCCCGCTGGGCACGCTGCTGTTCCACTCAGGCGGGAGCTCGTGGGCTGCGGCCATGCTCACGCCTGAATCGGCGGCAAGCGTTAACACGCTCGGCACGCTCAGCCTGTCGAGCGGTAACCTCACCACGCTCATTGAGACGGCAAGCTTGGGTAGCCCGTATGGCTTCTTTGACGTTCGCTGCTCGGACCAGGTGTATGCGTGGATTGAGATTAACTACAACGATCGCTCGTGGGTGCTGCTGGGGCAGTCGTTTTCGGGCGGTGCGCTCTCGGGCAAACCGGTTAAGCTTGATGAAGGCAACAAAGACTGGGAGCCGCCGCGCTTTACCGTGTGGAAGTCGAGCGTGATTTGGCAAAAGATGCCGCTCGCTACGGGCAACCGCACCACCGACGACTCGCATTGCTACATTTGGACGGTTGGTTCGGACAAGGGCGAAGAGGTCTACGTGTCCCATGGCCGCTTTGCCACGACGCCGCGGGTCTCGGGCTCAACGCTCACCATCGTGCCGCGTGTCAACGAGGACAACGGCGTGTACTACGGCCTCACCGCGCTCGATATCACGTCGAAGTCGTACGACAAGATCGACCAGCTGGTGCTGCCGCGTTCGGTGGCGCCGTTCGACGCCACGTACACGAACAATACGTTTGTGTTTTCCATTGAGGCGGCGTACTCAAACGCGGGCAGCCTGGGCAAGATGGGGACCTTTGTGGGCCGCGAGGGGGGTCCGTACCTATATGTGCGCCGCGAGCCGCTCGCCCAGGTGGCAAGCAACGGCACGCGCTACGTTATTAAAGCTCAGTCCTCGCATTACGTGGTGGATAGCGATGCGCAGACCTACTCTGTGTTGGCGGCGCCCGACCGCTCGCTCGACTACGGCGACTATCCCGCTACCGAGGGAGAGACAAACCAGCTGCTCACCTATGCCACCGTGCGCGACGACGAGGGTCTGCCTGCGAGCGTTACCGCGCGCGTGTTTGCGCTGTAGCGTGGCGAGTTTACCGCCTCGTGCTCCGTACGCATGAGTGCGCTGCAGTCTGCATCAAGGTTGTTCATGCTAGCGGGTGCGATGCGGTTCCAACTCCGTGCCCATTGTTGCAAGGCGAGCGTTGGCGGCTGTTAGCACCGGCGTAAGCTCGTCGTCGGTTAGCCCGTGCGGCGGTTCCGGCGCCGTGTCGAGCGGCAGCAGCTGCTTTTCCATCCAGGTGACCGAAAGCCATTGACCCAGCTTATAGCCGCAATTGGTGTGCTCACCGCAGTGGTGGTACCCATGCCGTTCGTGGAATGCAATCGAAGCGGTGTTGGTCGACGTAATGCATGCCTCGCTCATGCGAATGCCCTGGAGCCGCATGAGTTCCTCAAGCGTGTCGAGGAGCGTCGAACCCAAGCCGCGCCCCTGATGCTCCGGTGCCAAATAGATTGAGGTCTCGGACGCCCAGGCGTAGGCCGGTCGCGCGCGAAAGGTGCCGTTGTAGGCGTAGCCGCAGGGCACGCCCCGCGCGGTATCCTCGACCACAAGATAGGCGGCATGCGCCCGTGCCTGCGCAATGCGGGCAGCAAATTCGTTGACGCTCGGCACGGTGAGCTCAAAGCTGACGCAGGAATCGGTTACAAACGGCGCATAAATGGCCAACAATGCGGCGGCATCGGCCGGCTCAGCAGCGCGAATGTGGTATGCCATAAGCCCTCCGGATAGAAATTGGGTGGTCGGGTAATAATGAGACAATGGACACTCGCCAGCCGGTGCATTCTGGCCGGCGAATGTTCCCGTTAGCCAGTGTATAGCTGCGTGCGATACAATGTGATGGTTCTTTAAAGATTGAGAAGGGAGCCGCAGTATGGCTTCGGATGCAAAAAGGATCCTGCTCGTTGAGGATGAGAAGGCTATTCGCGACGCTGTAGCGGCATACCTCGAGCGCGAGGGCTACTGGGTCGTGGGCGTGGGTGACGGCCAGTCCGCGGTCGAGGAGTTCGAGAAGCACCCGTTTGACCTTATTGTGCTCGACCTTATGCTTCCCAAGCTTTCGGGCGAGCGCGTGTGCCGCGCTATTCGCGACACCTCTGATGTGCCTATTATTATGTTGACGGCAAAGGGCGAGGTCGAGGATCGCATCATTGGCCTCGAGCTGGGCGCCGACGATTACCTGATCAAGCCGTTTAGCCCGCGCGAGCTTGTCGCCCGCGTGCGCGCGCTCTTCCGCCGCACCCATATTGCCGATGAGCCCCAGGTTGAGGTACTCGACTTTGGTGACCTGGTAATCGATATTTCGGGCCACAAGATTTTGGTCGAGGGCAAGGAAGTTGACCTGACCGCGTCCGAGTTCAAACTGCTCACCACGCTCGCGCGCCACCCGGGCCGTGTGTACAACCGCATGGAGCTCGTTGAAAAGGTCTTGGGTTACGACTTTGAGGGCTACGAGCGCACCATCGACAGCCACGTTAAGAACCTGCGCGCCAAGCTGGGCGACGATCCCAAGCATCCTAAGTGGCTCTACACCGTGCATGGCGTGGGCTACCGTTTTGAGGCGCCGCAGCAGCCTGCCGAGAACAAGGCCGAGTCCAAGTAGCCCTGTCCGCTGCGCCGCTCTAAGCCGCGTGGGACAAACAAGCCTGACACCGTTGCCCCTTTCGTTCAGAACAGATGTAAACCATGGTTCCCGCCCGTATTGAAATCGGACAAAAGCATAAACAGCCTGACGAGGCGAGTTCCCGCGCCAGCTGGAACACGCCTCGTTCCGATACGCGCGGCGGCATGAGCTACGCCACGCGCATGGCCTCGTCGTTTGCCCTCACGTCCATCATGACAGTGCTCGTGCTGGTAGGCGTGGTGGCCGTGGTGTGGAGCGGCGTTTTTTCTGACTACACGCGCGCCAACATGACCGAGATCGCGCAGTCCACGGCCCATCGCCTGGCGGAGGAGTACGAGGTCAACGGCTCCTGGAGCATTTCGTATTTGGCATCGGTGGCCGAGTCGACGCTTTCGAGCGACGACATTGGCCTGCAGGTGGTCGACGAGACGGGCACCATTGTGTACGACGACTCGTGGTCGCCCTCGGCGGTCGTAAGCGCCACCCAGGCCAGTGCGGGTAGCGGCAAGCCCAACACGCACAGCCTGATCTCGAGCGCTCCGACCGATGCTTCGGCCTCGGTGACGCGCGACATCGAGTTGTCTGATGGATCGGTAGTGGGCCAGGTGCGCCTGTGGGTCTTTGGCTCGGATGCGCTGCTCAGCAAGGCTGACACGGCGTTTCGTGATCGTACCTTCAACGCCATGTTCTTGGCTTCCATTATTGCGGTGGCCATCTCGGTGATCATAGGCATCTTGGTGTCGCGCATGCTCACCAATCCGCTCCGCCGTATTACCGGCACAGCCAAGCTGATTCGCGACGGCGATCTGTCGGCGCGTACGGGGCTCAAAGGTGACGACGAGATTGACCGCTTGGGCGAGACTTTTGACGAGATGGCTACCTCGCTCGAAAAAGACCTCAAGCATGAGCGGCGCATTACCTCGGACGTGGCGCACGAGCTGCGCACGCCGCTCATGGCCATGCTCGCCACGGTGGAGGCCATGCAGGACGGCGTGATGCCCGCCGACGACGAGCACCTCGAAACGGTGGCATCCGAAACGCGCCGTCTGTCGCGCCTGGTGCAGCAGATGCTCGACTTGTCGCGCATGGAAAACCGCACCACGCCGCTCAAGCTCGAGCAGGTCGACACGGTGGCCTTTGTGCGCCGCATCGTGGACGGCCAACAGCAGCTTTTTAGCGACCATGACCTATGGCTGCGGTTTTCTGATGACACGCAGGGCCGCCCCAGCGACATCGAGGCCGACCCCGACATGATCACACAGGCCGTGGTGAACCTGATGAGTAACGCCATGCGCTACACGCCCGAGGGAGGCCGTGTGGTGGTGTCGGTGCGCGCCGACCGCCGCAATGTCATGATTATCGTGTCGGACACGGGCATTGGCATTGCTAAAGAAGACCTGTCGCGCATTTTTGGCCGCTTCTGGCGCGCCGATGCCAGCCGCGCGCGCGAGGCCGGCGGTCTGGGCGTAGGCCTTTCGGTTACCAAGCAGATTGTGGAGCGCCACCACGGCTACATTTCGGTTGAATCGGAACTTGGAAAAGGTACGACGTTTACGATTCATCTGCCGCGCGAGCACACGTCCGAACCTTCATCCTCTACAATAGAGCACTAGGCTGTGCCGCGCACCCGGCTGGGGCGTCCCACGTCGCGGGCGTTGGCTATGCCGCAAGCAGTATGCATCTACCTGAGGAGATGACAAACGTGGCCAACATGGAGCGCCGTCCGGATTCGCGCGGCAAGGTTCGCGACATTTACCAGGCGGGGGACAACCTGCTCATGGTCGCTACCGACCGCATTTCGGCTTTCGACTACATCCTGCCCGACGAGATTCCGTTTAAGGGCGAGGTGCTCAACCGCATCTCGGCGTTCTGGTTCCAGAAGTTTGCCGATATGGTGCCCAATCACCTGGTGTCCATTGACCCGGCTGATTTTCCGGAGGAGTTTGCCGAGTACCGCGACTACCTGTCTGGCCGTGCCATGCTCGTGCGTCGTGCCGAGACCATCCCCGTTGAGTGCATCGTGCGCGGTTATCTGACCGGTTCGGGCAAGAAGACCTACGACCAGGATGGCACCGTGTGCGGCATCAAGCTGCCCGCCGGCCTGACCGAGGCCTCCAAACTGCCGGAGCCCATCTTTACGCCGTCCACCAAGGCTGCCATCGGCGACCACGACGAGAACATCTCGTACGATCGCTGCATGGACATCGTGGGTGCCGAGATTGCCGAGCAGATCCGCGACCTCTCCCTCAAGATTTACACCGCCGCGGCCGAGTACGCAGCCACGCGCGGCATCATCATCGCCGATACCAAGTTTGAGTTTGGCATCATTGACGGCAAGGTCACCCTTATTGACGAGTGCCTCACGCCGGACTCGAGCCGCTTCTGGCCGGCCGACTCCTACGAGGAGGGCAAGGTGCAGCCGAGCTACGACAAGCAGTACGTGCGTGACTGGCTGAAGGCCCATTGGGACATGACGGGCGAGGTGCCCCATCTGCCCGCCGAGGTAATCGAGGGTACGTCCGAGCGCTACCGCGAGGCGTTCCAGATTATCACGGGCACCGCATTTGAGAGCATGAAGGGAAATGCATAAGTGAGCATGAGGAGCGCTACTAACAAGCGCACGCAGAACCATGAATACACCGGTGTTGCCCGCAAGTCGGCCGCATCGGCTAAGCCGGCCCGCGCCGCCGCCAGCTCGGTGCGCGTGGTGCCCGCCAGCTCTAAGGCTCGTCGCCGCGAGGCTGAGCGGGGCGAGTCGCTCGAGGGTCTCTCCAAAGAGGAGAAGAAGGCGCGCAAGCAAGAAGCGCGCATCAAAGAGGACCGCATGTACTCCGCCGCCAACATCCTCATGAAGAAGGACGAGGAGTACCGCTCCAAGCGTCGCATCTTCTGGGTGCTTATTGCGGTGGGCGTCGTTGCCATCTTCTTGGTGTGGTTCTTGCTGATGGGCGCGCTGAGCATGATTCCGGCCGCGGTGGTGAACATCGTTCAGATTGTTGGTTTGGTGATTGCCTACGGCTTTGTGATTGGCGGGTTCATCTACGACCTGGTCAAGATTCGTCCCATCCGCAACTTCTACAAGGCGCAGGTGGCTGGTATGACCGATCGCAAGGTGCTTGAGGTTCTTGAAGCCGCCGACGCGGAGGAGCAGGCCAAGAAAAAGAGCAGCAAGGGTGAGGCCGCGGCCGATCCCGAGCCGGAGCAGGAGGCGCCTGCGCCCAAGAAGCGTGGACCCAGGAAGAACCATCACTCGCGCCGCTAACGCAGCAAGCAAGAGCGCATCACAACGAAGGGGAGCCTTGGCATCTTGGTGGCGCCGGGGCTCCTATGCTTATGAGCCGACGCGGTACTCGGGTGCTCTAGTTGATGGAAATGGAGTTACTGCAATGATTACGACAGCTTTGACGGTTGAGGATGCGCGCATGGGCATGCGGGCGCTCGAGCCCAAGGTCAAAGCCTACGCTCAACTGATCGTGCGCAAGGGCGTCAACGTAAAGCCCGGCCAGGAGCTGGTCATTATGGCTCCTGTTGAGACGTGCAAGTTTGCGCGCACGCTGGTGCGTTGCGGTTATGAGGGCGGCGCTGGCCACGTGACGGTGATTTGGAGCGACGATACCGTTTCGCGTCTGACGTACGAGAACAACGACGTTGCGTATTTTGAGACCGTCCCCGAGTGGAAACGCGTTCAGCTCGAGACGCTTGCGGCTGCTGGAGCCTGTTTGGTATGTCTTGAGGGAGCCGACCCCGAAGCGCTCAAGGGCATTGATCCGGCTAAGCCCCAGGCGGCGTCCAAGGCAGAGAATACGCAGTGCCCCACGTTTCGCCGTGGCTTGGACTTTAACATCAACCCCTGGTGCATTGCAGGCGTGCCCGTGGCGGCGTGGGCGCGGCACGTGTTCCCCTCCGTGCCGGATGAGGTTGCAATCTACAAGCTGTGGTGCGCGATTCTGGCGGTGGCCCGTGCGGATGGCGATGATCCCGAGAGCGCGTGGGAGCTGCACGATGCCACGTTCGAAAAGAATCTGCGGTTCTTAAACGACCGGCACTTTACGGCGCTCCACTATTCTTCGGAAAACGGGACCGACCTGACGGTGGGTCTGACCGACCGTCATATTTGGGCCGGTGGCCGGAGCGAAACGCCCGAGGGGCATCCGTTCTTCCCCAACATCCCCACCGAGGAGGTCTACACCTCGCCCGACCGCATGCGTGCCGACGGTGTGGTGTATTCGGCGCTGCCGCTGGTGCATAACGGCACCAAGATTGAAGATTTCTGGCTCAAGTTTGAGGGCGGCTGCGTGGTCGATTGCGGCGCGCGCGTGGGACTTGAGACGCTCAAGAGCATTCTCGATACCGATGAGGGTGCCCGCCGCCTGGGGGAGGCGGCGCTCATTTCTAAGAACACGCCTATCCGCGAGAGCGGTACGTTGTTCTACGACACCCTGTATGACGAGAATGCAAGTTGTCATTTGGCGCTCGGTATTGGATTCCCTGAGTGCTATGACGGCGGTTACGAGATGAGCGCCGACGAGCTGCGCGACCACGGCATTAACATGTCGACCACCCACGTCGACTTCATGATTGGCTCCGATGACCTCAATGTGACCGGCATCATGGCCGACGGCACCGAAGTTCCCGTCTTTATCAACGGCCAGTGGAGCTGGGAATAGCCCATTTTTCCAATTTGGGAACGGGTTCGTTTTGACCGCTTTCGGTCAATTAGGGACAGGCCCAACGCAACCGTCCAATTTGGGGGCAGGTTTGTTTTTGGCCGCTTTGGTTTTAGGTGGTGCGAAGCAGCGTAGAAGGTAACTGTGCAAACTGTCACGTCATCTCGTAAAACGTGACAATTTTCGCAATCTTCTATCGCGTTTTTAGAATAACGTAACATTAAGTCGTAAAAAAGTCACAACTTTAATAAATACTGTATAGTTTTATAGAGAACGATTACAATTATAGTGACATAATTGCCAAAACGGTAATTCATTTACGACTGCAGGTGACAGTATGACATCTCAAGAACTCCTTGATCTTGTTAAGGATATCCAGATTAAGAGGGCAGAATCTCAAGAGATTGAGGTTAAAGCTGCTCACCTGGGGTGTCCAAAGCGTTTGTATGACACGCTTTCTAGTTTTTCCAATCAAGACTCCGGCGGAGTTATCGTGTTCGGGCTTGATGAGGATGCCGGTTTTGACGTGGTTGGCGTATATGATGTTCAGGATTTGCAAAAGCATGTGACCGAGCAGTGTGACCAGATGTCTCCAGTTGTTCGTGCGGTATTTAGTTCAGCGCTTATTAATGGCAAACATGTTGTTGCTGCTGAAATACCAGCAGTTGACGTTGCCGACCGTCCGTGCTTTTACGCAGGCAGAGGGCGAACACATGGCGCGTATGTTCGCGTGGGTGACGCCGATAAGCCCATGACTGAATATGAGGTTTACAGTTACGAAGCATACCGAAAAAAGTATCAAGATGAGCTGGCTCCTGTTGAGCGTGCAAACGCAGCGGCGTTGAGCCAACAGAACCTATCACGCTACCTGTTGGTGCTGAAATCGACTAAACCAAATCTTGCACAGCTTGATGATCAAACCGTTCTGGAGCTCATGAGCGTCTTCCGCGATGGCGTGCCAACTATTGCCGGCCTTATGCTTTTTGGCACGTATCCACAGGCGTATTATCCGCAGCTTTCGGTGGTTGCAACGACGATTCCAGGCACCGCTTTGGGGGCGGTGGGCGATGAGGGCGAACGGTTTAGCGATAATCGGCGTATCGAGGGAACACTATCCGAGCAGCTTGAAGGCACGCTTGCTTTTATTCGGACCAATACGCGCATCTCAACAACTATTGATCAAGCAACAGGCCAACGTATTGATCGGCCGGACTATCCTATTGAGGTTGTCCGTGAGCTGGTACTTAACGCTCTGATTCATCGCGATTACAGCATTCATACGCAAGGTATGCCCATTCAGGTGCAAATCTTTACCGATCGCTTGGTTATAACAAATCCAGGCGGGCTGTATGGACGGCTTACGATTGACGAGCTGGGCAAGGTCCAACCCGATACAAGGAATCCCGTTATTGCAACTGCAATGGAAACGTTGGGAGAAACGGAAAATAGGTATTCGGGTATTCCAACCGTACGGCGTATCATGTGCGAACAGAACCGTCCCGAGCCGCTGTTCGAAACAATGCATGGTGAATTTAGGGTCACGCTGGTTCGTGATGGTAAAGGCGTGTCTTCTACGAGTTCGACGGCTGATTTAAGCGCGTTGACCGAAGGAGAACGGAAGGTTATCGCATTTTGTAAAGCGGCTCCGCGTTCACGAGTTGAAATTGCAGACATGCTTGATATCCAACCTGCTTACGCCATGCGAAGGTATGTAACACCTCTCGTGGATCGAGGTTTGCTTGCACGCACGATTCCCGATGTGCCGCGGTCGCGTTCGCAGCGTTACGTCGCGCGTGTATAGCCGCTTGACCTATTCTGGGACTGGGTAAGGCGGGTATTAAAACAAAAAACGCCTCCATTACGGGAGGCGTTTTATTTGCTAAGGGTGGGCCGTTAGGGGTTCGAACCCTAGACCTTGGGATTAAAAGTCCCCTGCTCTGCCAGCTGAGCTAACGGCCCGTAGATGGCATTGTAACACGTACGGCTACGCTTCAAGCAGCCGGGTTGGAATTACATCGTGCGCTGCGCTCAACCGTAGACGGTCAGCCATTAACTTGTACCAACCGTTCTGCGAGCGGATGTTACCTGGTTGTAAATGAGCTGGTTATCTGTTTGGGACAGTTTGCCCTGATGCTGGATATTAAATCACCCGCCGCTGCCTGACAGAATCGAACGCTTACCGACAGATCGAGTTCACCTGTCCTCACTTGCCGTATCATGCTTGATAAGAAGCGCTTCGGCGCACCCTTTCTGCTGCCTAAAACGGGCGGGAGGGGAGTTGCTTCGAAAGGAAGGCTACCTATGGCAGATGTACATGTACTCCTCGACGAGTGGATCGCCAACGTTACCGATGACGAGCTGCTCGCCGAGTTGAAAGCAATGAAGGAAGCGGGCGACGAGGACGCCATTACCGATGCATTCTTCCAGGACCTTGAATTTGGTACGGCAGGCCTGCGCGGTACGCTGGGTGCCGGCACTAACCGCATGAATATCTATACGGTTGGCCGCGCTACGCAGGGCTTTGCCGAGTATCTCGTCAAGAACTTCGAGAACCCCACCGTGGCTATTGCGCGCGACAGCCGCAACAAGGGCGAGCTCTTCGTCAAGACCGCTGCAGCCATCTTTGCTGCCAACGGTGTGGTGGCCAAGCTCTATCCCAAGATTTCGCCCGTGCCCACGCTATCCTGGGCGGTGCGCGACCTCAAGTGCTCCGGCGGCGTGTGCGTAACGGCTTCGCACAACCCCGCGCAGTACAACGGCTACAAGGCCTATGGTCCCGATGGCTGCCAGATTGCGTCTGAGGTGGCCGACGCCATCTCTGCTGCGATTGCTGGCGTAGATATGTGGCATGGCATCAAGACCATGGACTTTGACGAGGCGGTGGCCGCGGGCAAGATCGAGTGGATCGGCGACGATTGCCTCGAGCGCTACTACGACGCCGTGGTCGACAAGTCGGTGAACAACCTCACCGCCGAGCAGATTGCCAACGCGCCGCTTAAGCTCGTTTACACGCCGCTTAACGGCACGGGCCTCATCCCCGTTACCACGGTGCTCAACAAGGTGGGAATCACTGATATCACCATCGTGCCGGAGCAGAAGGATCCCAACGGCGATTTCCCAACCTGCCCGTACCCCAACCCCGAGATTCGTCAGGCCATGCAGAAGGGCATCGACCTTTGCCAGGAGGTCCATCCCGACCTGTTGCTGGCTACCGACCCCGACGCCGACCGCGTGGGCGTGGCCTGCCAGGACGGCGACGACTACACGCTGCTCACCGGCAACGAGATGGGCGTGCTGCTGCTTGACTATATCTGCAAGATGCGTGCCGAGCGCGGCGAGGACCTTACGACCAAGGTCGCGGTGACCACCATCGTGTCTTCTGCCATGGTGGATGCGCTTGCCGACGAATACGGCTTTGAGCTGCGCCGCTGCCTCACCGGCTTTAAGTACATCGGCGACATTATCACGAGCCTGTCCGATGCGGGCGAGGTTGACCGCTTTATCTTTGGCTTTGAGGAGAGCTACGGTTACCTGTCGGGCGACCATGTGCGCGACAAGGACGCCGTCAACGCCTCGATGCTTATTTGCCAGATGGCGCAGTACTACAAGCTGCAAGGCAAGAACCTCGTTGAGGCCATGCACGACCTGTACGAGAAGTACGGTTACTACCACAACAAGACCGTGTCGCTGAGCTACCCGGGTGCCGAGGGTGCCGACAAGATGGCGGGCATTATGGCCAGCCTGCGCGCCGAGGCTCCGGCCGAGATTGCCGGCAGCAAGGTTGAGGCTGTGGTGGATTACAAGGACGGCGTGAACGGTCTGCCCAAGGCCAACGTAATCGAGTTCGATCTCGAGGGCGGCAACAAGGCCATCGTGCGTCCGTCTGGCACCGAGCCCAAGATCAAGCTCTACATCTTTGCCAAGGGTGAAGATGCGGCGGCCGCCGATGCCCTTATCGACGCGATTGAGGCCGCGGGCCGCGAGCTGCTGTCCTAGCGACTGCTGGATGTATACCAAGAACGGCGAGTACACCTTGGTGCACTCGCCGTTTTTTAATGGGGTATCTTGCGACGGACGGCCTGATGACGGGTGATCCGGCAGCGGGCGTCTCACTTGCGGATGCCGTGTTCCCGCAGGCGTCCCGTCGGGTAGTCCGCGCCGTCCGGTGCGGCGCTCTTACCTAAAGCTCGATGGCGTCGACGCCCGCCTCGGCAAAGCGGCGACGGAGCTCCTCCATGATGGGGATGCCGGCGCTGCAGCCAATGCGCGTGGCACCGGCGCGCACCATGTCGAGGAACGCGTCGGCGGTGCGAATGCCGCCGGCAGCCTTAACCTGCACATCGTTGCTCACATGGGCGCGCATGAGCTTAACGTCCTCCACGGTGGCACCGCCCGTCGAAAAGCCGGTGCTCGTTTTGATGAACGTAGGCTTTACCACGCTCGCAATCTCGCACAGCTTGATCTTCTCATCATCGGTGAGCAGGCAATTCTCAAAAATCACCTTGCAGGGGATAGGCTCTGGCTGGCCTTCGCTCGCCTCGCGGCACACCGCCACTATCTGCTCCATCTCGTCCTGCACATACGCCCAGTTTCCGTCTTTGACCTCGGTCAGATTGACTACGTAGTCAATCTCGTTAGCGCCGTTGGCCAGGGCGTCGCGCGTTTCAAACACCTTGGATGCGATGCTCGTTTGCCCCAGCGGGAAGCCGATGGCCGCGCCCGTGTGAATGTCAGTGCCAGCTAGAAACGCTGCGCACCGCGCCGACTGGCCCGAGTTAATGGCGACCATCTTAAAGTGGTACTGCTTGGCCTCGTCACAGAGCTTTTTCATGTCTGCCTCGGTGGCGTCTGCATGCAGATTGGTGTGGTCGACCATACGTGCAAGGTCATCGAGGGTGTAGCGTTGTGCCATCTGAGCTCCCTTCTTGCGGGCACGCAAAACGTGTGCCAACTATTGCATACAACATAATACAACCTGAGTGTCGGCACAACACGAGGGTGGCAGCTCGCGCTGTGGGTGGCCGGCTTTTCTTGTCGAGCGGTCAAGCTGCGGCTTTGTTTGGGTGGAAGTTTGCGCTGTGGATGGGCGGTGTTTCTTGTCCATCGGTCAATCCACGGATCTGTTAGGCGGCGCGGCCGGGGGCAGCGTCAAACGGCTGGCGCTAGTGGAAAAAGACCAGCCAAACAACCACGGCAATGACAGCGAGCAGCAACACAACAAGCAACACACGCGTGCGTTTGCGGGAGCGGTCGTGGCGTGTGGTAAAGATCGCTTTGCGCGACGACGGGGTCGAGAGATAGCGGTTGCCGTGGAGCGTCTGCGGCTCACCGTCGCCCGGGTTCTTATGGCGCGGATGAGCTGGACCGTTAGGACGGCCACCGGCCGCGCCCACCGGCTGCAGGTACTGAGGATCGGAGGTTGCCACTCCCATATGCTTGCGGCCGGGTATGGTTGTGCGCGGTTGCTCCCCGGTGGTTTGGGGCGTATAGCGTGGTCCTGCTGAGGCGGCCTGGGGCATCGGGGCGGGTTGTCCGGCCTGCATGGGCTGCGCTGCTTGGACGTCCGGGCCTGATGGTGCAGCGTGCGCAACGCTATCGTCGATGATGGGGTCCTGCGTAATATGATGGACATTCCGCTGGTAGGGGACATGCTGCTGGCGCGGCGGATGCGTTTTCGAAGATGGTGCGACGTGCACCCGGTTGTTCTCGTCCATGGTGATCCTCACATGGCGGTGTCGTGATGTTCTTATTCTATAAGTTCTGCCCTCGACCATCTGTATGTCACGCAAATTTAAGTTCCGTTTCACGTTTGGGGCAAACTGCGGGCGCATGGGAGCCGCGACAGAGGGGCCGTGATGGGGCATAGCAGGCTATGCGTGACTCACACGCTATAAATCTAAGTCTTATAGACTAAGATTTGATGATAGTGTGACGCTTAAAAAATCTGAATTGATATGTTTAGGACTGGTGGACCCGGGAATAACAACAGTGTCCAAAGAAGACCCGGAGCCCCGCAGGTGGGCACGGGCAATCACAAGGGAGTGATTGATTATGGCTAGCATGGTTCCGTATCGTTCGGTGTTTGGTATTCGTCCTACGTCGCTCTTCGACGCGCTTGATGACATGATGGATTTCACCGCGGCTCCGTCCGCGCAGGCGTTCCCCATGGATGTTGAGGACAAGGGCGATGGCTACGAGGTCAAGGCGTATCTGGCCGGCGTGAACAAGGATGACATTGACGTTGAGCTCAACGAGGGTCGCCTGTCCATCTCCGTTAAGGTTGAGGACAAGGAAGAGGACAAGGATAAGAACTTCCTGCAGAAGGAGTTCACGTCCTTTAACGCTACTCGTGGCGTCTATCTTAAGGATGCTGCAAACGAGGGCCTGTCCGCGCGCTTTGCTGACGGCGTGCTAACGGTCACCGTCCCGAAGATCGTCGAGAAGAAGAACGTCACCAAGGTTGCCATCGACTAACTTTGCTTGCAGCAGAGCAGGACGGGTTGCGCTGGAACATAATCGGGTAGGATTGCCGCCCGGCTACCACCGCAGATAGAGTAACGGCTCAGAGTTTCGGCTCTGGGCCGTTTTTTGTACTTGCCGTCCGCTGTGCACCATGGGCAACGGTATGGGTCACGCTGTCCACACGAGTTCGGGCGGAAATTACGTGTATAACCGGTTTCAAGATGAGTTATACGCGTGAAATCCGCCCGAAGTTGCAAGGGCCGGTTGCTTGCTGTTTGCGCTCAGGCTTCCGCGCCGCTGCCGCGTGCGGTGCGCCTGCTGCTGCCTGTGGCGTGCGCGCTATCATGCGCAGCGAGCGCGTGAGCTCTCCGCGCTACCAAATGCTGATCGGGCGGTTTTGCCCAGCGGGACGAATGTGCAGGTCGGTGGCCGCGCCCGTTCTGGTAAGCGTTGCGGAGGACCCCAGCTCGTCATCTAAATCCGCCTCAAGGGCGGCAGCCAGCGCACGCACCGCAAGGCTCGGACGGTTGTTCTCCTGCGAGATATGCATGGCAACCAATTGCTCGGTTTGCGCGCCCACCAGCTCGCAGGCAGCCTCCGCAGCCTGATCGTTCGAGAGGTGCCCGCGTTCAGAAAGAATACGATCCTGCAGGTAGCGCGGGTAATCGCCGGTACGCAGCATGGGCACGTCATGGTTGCTTTCGAGCGCCAAAATGCGTACGCCCGCCAGCACGTCGAGTGCGTCATGCGTTACCATGCCGGTGTCGGTCATGAGGCCAATGCTGTCGTTGTCGCAGCTCACGCGCAAGCCAATGGGGTTTACCACATCGTGCGAGGTGGGAAAGGTTTGAACAGTCATCCCGGCAACCTCAAGCGCGTCCCCGGGTTCAAATTCGTGGAACGGCATGCCCTCAATACTCGCCCGCGCCTCGGGCGTTCCCATGCTTGCATACAGGGCTCCGTCAAAATGCTTGCACCACACGCCAAGTCCCTTGACGTGGTCGGAGTGCTCGTGCGTCACGATGACCGCGCGCACCAGGCTCTCGTCAAGACCAAGCTCGTGCATGCGGCGGAGCGCCTCGCGGCGCGAAAACCCGTTGTCAATCATGATGAGCCCAGCGGGGCCCTCAATAAGCTCGCAGTTGCCCTTAGACCCGCTGCCCAAAATATGAAGGTGCAAAGCGTGTGCCATGAACGCGTCCTCTACCAAGGGGTGGTACCCTGAACATATTGCATAAACCTGGTCAAGCTTAACACGACGATCGGAGCCCCACCTCATGCCCACGGTATCTCAGCGCTACGTCCCGCACCGCCCGCGCACGACGGTGGCGCACGCCGGGGAGTCAACCGCACCGGTGGTGCTCATGGTATCGGGCGGCGCAGATTCAACGGCGCTGCTCGTGATGGCCTGCACGTCGCAGCTCGACCTTATGGACGGGCGCGGCCGAGCGCGCATTGCCCGCGAGCGGATTCACGTGTTGCACGTTAACCATCACCTGCGGGGTGCAGCGTCCGACGCCGACGAGGCGTTCGTGCGTGGTCTGTGCGAGCGCTATGGGGTGCCGCTGTGCGTGGAGCATGCGTCATTTACCGAGTTAAACGGACAGAATCTTGAAGCTGCGGCGCGCGAGGTGCGCTACGCGGCTGCCCGGCGCTATGTGCGCGAGCTGTGCCAGGAGGCAGGTTGCCCGCGCACGGCCGCACGCATTGCAACGGCTCATACAGCAAGCGACCGCGCCGAGACCTTCTTTATGAATGCCATCAAGGGCGCCGGCGTGAGTGGCTTGTCGAGCATTCCGCGTCGCCGCAACATCATCGTGCGCCCGCTGATCGATATGACGCACGAGGAGTTGTGCCGGTACCTGGAAGTGGCAGGCGTTGCGTGGCGCGAGGACGAGAGCAACCAAGACACCTCGTACCTGCGCAACTTTGTGCGTCATCGCGTGATTCCCGTGGCACGGGAGCGCAATGTCAACCTGGCGCGCAGCGTGAGCGCGGCCTGCGACATTTTGGGCGACGAAGATGCGTTTATGGCGCACCTGGCGGCAACGGCGCTGCGCTCGTGCACGCGTCGCCAGCAAGAAGGGCTCATCGTGCTTGACGCCGCGCGCTTGGCTGCGGCCGAGGTGGCCATTGCGCGCCGTATGGTGCGGCTAGCCGTCAAGCAGCTCGACCCGGAAGCGCGCTTGGAGCTGCGCCATGTGGAATCGGTCCTCACCTGCGTGGCGGCGGGGGAGGGGTCGCTCAGCCTGCCGGGCAACATCGACGCGCGCATTGAGTTTGGCACGCTTGCCCTGCGCACGGCCCACGCGCGCGAGCATTTGGTGGCGGGGTGGCTTGCGGTGCCCGGGCGCATGCCGCTCGCTAACGGTGCGGTGCTCGAGGCGGCGCTCGAACGCATTCCCGCAGGTACTGATGCTGTTGCGCTGGCCCGCGACGCGGCAAAATCCTCGCCCAATCCTGCTGCGAGCACCTACGTTGACGCAGCTGCCTTGGGCTATGCCGAGCGTGATCTCGTTCGGCTTAAGGAGTCGGGCAGCGCATTGCCAGCCGAATCGCTCACCGCGCGCCTGTGGGTTGATGCGCCCACGCCCGGCGACTTGCTGTGCCCCCTGGGCATGCACGGCCGCAGCAAAAAGCTCTCCGATTTGCTGGGCGAGGAACGCGTGCCCGTGGCAGAGCGCCCGCTGGTGCCCGTGGTGCGCACCGCGCCGGGCGGCTCCGTTGTGTGGGTTGGCGGAATTCGCCTCGATGAGCGCTTTAAATGCACAGCGGCAAGTAAAGTGCTGATAAAATTGACCATCCATCCCCTCGATTCCGCGTTGTAACGCCCCACATGGGGTAAGCTGCGTATCACGGCAACATGTGCAGGAGGTTTTTCATGAGCGAGCAGAACACCGTGCATCCAGACGTCGAGCAGGTTTTGTTTACCGAAGAGGACATCGCATCTATGGTCAAGCGCCTGGGTGCCGAGATTTCTCGTGACTACCAGGGCAAGGACTTGGTGCTTATCGCCGTATTGCGCGGTGCCGTGGTGTTTATGGGCGACCTCATGCGCGCCATTGACGTGCCGCTTGCCATCGACTTCATGGCGGTTTCGAGCTATGGCGACAAGGCCAAGAGCTCCGGCGTGGTGCGGATCGTCAAGGACCTCGACATGGATATCAAGGGCCGTGACGTGCTGATCGTTGAGGACATCCTTGACTCGGGCCTCACCCTTAAGTACCTCATGAAGAACCTGAGCAGCCGTCACCCCGCCTCTATTGAGGTGGCCACGTTCCTGTGGAAGGACGTGGAGGGCAAGCAGGCGGCCATCAATCCCAAGTACGTTGGCACGCACTGCCCCGATGCGTTTGTGGTGGGGTACGGCCTCGACTTTGCCGAACGCTACCGCAACCTCCCCTACGTGGGAATTCTTAAACCGGAGGTTTATTCGTAAATGACCCATCGTTTAAAAACAATGATGATTGACGATGAGCGGGCCTGCGGGCTCGCTCTCGCTGCAGATATGGGCTCGGACGCTAACCGCGGTGCTGTACAAGATGGTTCTGACGAGCGCTTGGGCTCGCCGGGCAACCAGGGGAGCGCCGCAGATAATGGCGCGGACAGCCCGGATGGCCGCTCGGGCGACGGCGCGCGCGGCACGGATGCAAGCAACGAGGACGGCACGGGTAATGCACATGCTGGCCGCGGCGAGATGCCGGGCGGCTCGCGCGGCTCGTCCCGCAAATCGTCCTACGAGGATCCGTTCCAGTTTGGCATGGGCAACCAGCGGCGTTCGGGCGGTCCGGGCAAGCGCGGCCCCTCGCGCATGTCGTGGCTGTACATCTTGTTTGTATGCGGCCTGTTGGCGTACGTGATCTTTAGCATGAACGGCGGCATTGGCGGCGGTTCGCCGGCGGACGAGCTGGCAACGAGCGAATTTGTGACGGCTGTTGAGCAAGGCCGCGTGGACAACGTGACCTACACCGTTGCCGATGGCTCACTGTCGGGCGAGTATTGGAAGCACGCCAAGGATGTGGGCAAGGACGGCTCGCTCGTTGACTTTACCTCGTCGTACGTTGGCTCCGATGCCCTGGCCGAGCTTATGGCCAAGCATCCGGACACGACCTACATCGTGAACACCAACGACCCCAACGCACTCACGGACTTTGTCATCAGCGTGGTGCCGACGCTGATCTTGGTGCTCCTCATGGTGTACTTCATGCGCCAGATGATGGGTGCCAACAGCAAGACCATGCAGTTTGGCAAGACCAACGCCAAGATGAACGAGGCCACGCGCCCCAAGGTAAAGTTTTCGGACGTTGCGGGCATTGACGAGGCGGTGGAAGAGCTCGAAGAGGTGCGCGACTTTTTGGCCGACCCCGACCGCTACCACAAGCTGGGTGCCAAGATTCCGCGTGGCGTGCTGCTGGTGGGCCCTCCGGGTACGGGCAAGACGCTCCTTGCTAAGGCCGTGGCTGGCGAGGCGGGCGTGCCGTTCTTTAGCATCAGCGGCTCCGATTTTGTGGAGATGTTCGTGGGCGTGGGCGCGAGCCGCGTGCGCGACCTGTTCTCCAAGGCCAAGGAACAGGCACCGTCCATCATCTTTATCGACGAAATCGATGCCGTTGGCCGCCAGCGTGGTGCCGGCCTGGGCGGCGGTCACGACGAGCGCGAGCAGACGCTCAACCAGTTGCTCGTTGAGATGGATGGTTTTGAGGAGAATGAGAGCGTAATCCTGATTGCCGCAACCAACCGCCCGGATATTCTGGACCCGGCGTTGCTGCGTCCCGGCCGCTTTGACCGTCAGATTACCGTGGACCGTCCGGATGTGAAGGGCCGCGAGCAGATCCTGCGCGTGCATGCCGCCAACAAGCCGCTGGCATCGGACGTACAGTTTGACAAGCTCGCGCAGCTCACCGTGGGCTTTACCGGTGCCGACCTGGCGAACCTCATGAACGAGGCCGCGCTGCTTGCGGCGCGTCGCCACCGCGACCGCATTAGCATGGACGAGGTCGAGGAGTCTATGGAGCGCGTGATCGCGGGCCCCGAGCGCAAGGCGCGCGTTATGACCGAGACCGAGCGCACCACGATCGCCTTCCATGAGAGCGGTCATGCGCTGGTGGGCCACGTGCTCGAGCACTCTGATCCGGTGCACAAGATCACGATTATTCCGCGCGGCCAGGCGCTTGGATACACCATGCAGCTGCCTACCGAGGACCACTTCTTGAAGACCAAGAACGAGATGCTCGACGAGCTCGCCGTGTTCTTGGGCGGTCGTGTGGCCGAGGAGCTCATGTGCGAGGACATTACCTCGGGCGCGTCGAACGATCTTGAGCGGGCCACCAAGATGGCGCGTGAGATGGTCACGCGCCTGGGCATGAGCGAAGCGCTGGGCACCCAGGTGTTTGGCGAGGCGCAGCATCAGGTGTTCCTGGGTCGCGACTACGCCGACCACCAGGATTACTCCGAGGAGACGGCGCGTCGCATTGACACCGAGGTGCAGCGCATCATGCGCGAGGCGCACGAACGCGCGGAGAAGATTCTGCGCGAGCGCGCCGATCAGCTGAAGCTCATGGCAACCGTGCTGCTGGAGCGCGAGACGGTTGAGGGCGAGGCCGTGGAGGCCCTGCTCAACAACACCTGGGACGAGTATCTCGCCAAAGAGCAGAACGGGGGCACCGGCTCGGGTTCTGCCGGTGACGGCAAGCCCCGCATGAGTGACGAAGAGCTCGCCGAGGATGCTGCTCGCTACGCCGCCCAAGCCATCGCCTCCAACTCCGATGCGGAGACAGATTCAAATTGACCGTTTCGGTCAGAAAGGGACAGGCCTAAAGCGAGCGCGTGAGTGCTGATAAGGTGAGGAGCTAACATGATTAACGAGCAAATGTACGCCCGCGGCGCCGAGAGCTCGGTGATTCGCGAGATCTTTAGCTACGCCAACGAGCGCAAGGCGCAGATCGGTACCGAGAACGTGTTCGACTTTAGCCTGGGAAACCCCAGCGTGCCCGCGCCCGATGAGGTACGCCGGAGCATCGAGCGCTCGCTCACCCTACCTCCCGAGCAGGTGCACGGCTACACCCCCGCTCCCGGCGCGCCCGAGGTGCGCAGCGCCGTGGCCGCGTCGCTCAACCGTCGATTCAACACGTCCTACACCATGGCCGACATCTTCATGACCGTGGGCGCGGCGGCATCGGTGTGCTGCACGCTCAACGCGGTTGCCTGCCCGGGCGACGAGGTCATCGTCATCGCTCCGTACTTCCCGGAATACCGCGTGTGGATCGAGATGGCAGGAGCAACATGCGTGGAGGTTCTTGCGAACCAGGAGACCTTCCAGATCGATCCCGCCGCGGTCGCTGCTGCCATTACCGAGCGCACCGCCGCGGTCATCATCGACTCACCCAACAACCCCACGGGTGCCGTGTATTCGCGTGCCAATATCGAAGCCCTTGCCGCTGTGCTCGAGGACGCTAATGCCGCTCGCGCCCAACGCCTGGGTCATCCTCAGCCCATCGTGCTCATCTCGGACGAGCCGTACCGCGAAATTACGTACGGTGCGGAGGTTCCGTGGGTGCCGTCGCTCTATGAGCACACGGTGGTGTGCTACTCGTACAGCAAGTCGCTTTCGCTCCCGGGCGAGCGTGTTGGCTGGGTGCTGGTGCCCCAGGTGAGCGAGGGTGCTCGTCGCGTTATGACCGCGGTCGCGGGTGCCGCGCGCTCGCTGGGCTTTGTGTGCGCCCCGGCGCTCTTCCAGCGCGTGGTCATGGATTGCGTGGACGTTCCCTCAGACGTGGCGGCGTACGCACGCAATCGCGAGCTGCTTACCAGCGCGCTCTCAAAGATGGGCTACACCTATGTTGAGCCCGACGGCGCCTTCTATCTGTGGGTTCGTGCCCTCGAGCCCGATGCCGAGGCATTTTGCGAAAAGGCTAAGGCCTACGAGCTACTGCCCGTGCCGTCCAACAGCTTTGGTGTCGAGGGCTGGGTCCGCGTGGGCTACTGCGTGGCTCCCGAGGTCATCGAGCGTTCGCTCCCTGCATGGCAGCGCCTGGCAGATGATTACGGCGTAACCCAGGCATAGCCGTTGCGCGGGCGCGGCGCTCACGTGCCTCCATTGCAAGCGAGCGCCGCCCACCTGTGCCTCATGTTCTGATAAAACGCTTAACACCGCTCGCTGCCGCGTCCGCGCTTGCTCGCCCCGCGTACAATGGAGGCACACGGTATCCCGTGCACCAAACGCAAAGGAGCGACCATGACGTACCGCATCAAATCTGACATCCACACGCACACGTTGTTCTCGCGCCATGCGTATTCGACCATTGCGGAAAATGTGGCGGCGGCGCGCGCGGCGGGTCTTGAGCTTCTGGGTTCGGCAGACCACTTGAGCTGCATGCTTTTCCCAGAGCAGCACCTGCGCAATTTCCAGTATTTCATCAACCAGACCGTCTGGCCACGTGAGTGGGACGGCGTGACCCTCCTGCGTGCGGCCGAGGTGGATATTGTGTCGCTCGAGGGTGGGCTCTTTGGACAGGACATCGCATGCCCCGCCAACATTACGGGCCGTCCCTTTAAGCTGGAGAAATCGCTCTTTGAGCGCGTAACGGCCAACCTGGATTATCTGGTTGCGAGCGTGCACGACGCGCGGTTTACCGAGGACGCCTCGGGCGCGCAAACCACGGGCATGTACATCCGTGTGCTTGAACAGCCCAAGGTGCTTGTACTGGGCCATACCGGGCGCTCGGGCGTGCCCTTTGACATCGACGAGGTGCTCACTGTGGCAAAGGAGCGCCATAAGCTCATCGAGATCAACGAGCACAGCCTCGAAGGCGATCGGCGAGGTACGACAACGGATGCCTGTCGGCGCATTGCCGAGTGGTGTGCCGAGTTGGGCGTGGGCATTACCGTGTCGAGCGATGCGCACGTTGCCTGCGACATTGGTCGCTACCCCAACGTTTCGGCGATGCTCGAGGAGATCCAGTTCCCGCCTGAGCTCATCATGAACCGAAGCCGCAATGCGCTGCTCGACGCCCTGTATGCGGCGGGCGTTGCCGATTTGCGATCGTTGAAGCGGGATGAGCAGCCAGTGGAGTCCAATCCGTGCGTGGCGCTTGCCTCGGATGCGGACGCAACGGGCTCGCTCGCCGCGGCAGCACAGCGGATAAACGCCGCGCGCGATGAGACCGCAACCGGCACAAACCAATCATGACGGTCGAGCGGCACCATGTATTTGCAGCGGCGCGGGCGGCATTGAGCCGTCTGCCGCTTGTGGTGCTGCTCGTGCTCGCGGTTGTTGCGCTCACCACGGCCATTATGCTGGTGTGCCGTTATGAGCGTCAGCGCCGCGCGTCCTCGACGATGTCTGCGCCCCAGTATGCAACGGTTGCCTATAGCGACGAGCTACCCGCAACCGGACGGTTTGCCAAAGACATTACCTACACCTGCATCGATGCACCGGGCCGTGAGGTTGTGACCCCAGTGACCTGGAATGACAGCTGGTTCTTTGGCAGCACCTACGCCTATCAGCACGAGCTCGCTCGGACGAGCTCGGTGCTCGCGGCGTTGGCCTATGCAGAATCCTCGCACTACCAGGAGGAATACCAGACCCCGCCCTACATGGAGCAGGCGCTTGAGCAACTGGGATTCAACGAGGTCTCAACCGATTCGTATGCCTACCGCAGCGAAGTGATTGACCAGATGCTCAATCTGGTGACCCAGCAAGAAGACACCGTGGCCTATACGCTCGCACGCAAGCGCGTGACGGGCGAGGGCGGCGCCACGCGGTCGGTCATTCTGGTGTCGATTCGCGGTAGCTACGGCTCGGAGTGGCTGAGCAACCTTAAGGTTGAGGCGGCGGAGCAAGGGGCCAGCGAAAATCAGATAGCGTGCAACGATGACGCCGCTGCGACGCGGGACAACGCCTCCGCACAAGAGCGCACCGCGCTCCCACGCTACGACCATGCGGGTTACGCTGAGGCTGCAGCTGAGGTGGGTGAGGCCCTTGCTCCGTGGATTGCCGACAGCCATGACCGCGGCGATGCGGTAACGCTGCTGCTTGTTGGGCACAGCCGCGGCGGCGCCATTGCAAATTTGCTTGCCGCAACAGCCGACGACGAGCTTGCTCGCGTTGTTGCCCAGCAGCAAGCAGACGCAAGCGAGCGGGGTACCGAGCAAACCGCGGAAACACTGGGCCTGACCTCGGGCGATGCGGTGGCAGGATACACCTTTGCGGCACCTGCGTGCACAACGACCGCTCGCCCCGAGGCCGCGCGCTATCGTAACATATTCAACATCGCCAACCCCGCGGACCTTATGCCTTCGCTGCCGCTCGCAGCGTGGGGCTATGCGCGCTACGGCGTTGACGTGGACCTCCCTGCGGTGGACGACGAAGCGTTTAGCGCACAGTTTGCTCGGATGGAGGCATGGTATGCCGAGCTTACCGGTGGCGAGGACCCCTACGATCCCGACGCAGCCCATGCCGTGCGCTCCGTGCTAGGCGAGGTGGCCGGGCGGATTCACACCGTCGAGGAGCTCAAAACTCCTGTTGGTGTGGCAACGGTGCTCCATGCATGCGCGCGCCACATTGATCCGCTGCGCATTCTCTGCGGCCATTACCCCAGCGTGTACATTAGCTGGATGTATGCGCTCGATGCCAGCGAGCTGAAGGTGGCCGGACAAAGCCAATAGCCGGCAGGGGTGCTTTAGGGCGAACGGCCGGAGAGCGCGTCCGTTGCAAATAGTCCAAACGGATAGCGACGGCTCGGCCAGCGCAAGCGTTTTGGGCTCATAGCTTCGGTCAAATGCTATGAGCGAGCAATCGGCGCGGCTAGTTACCGCGCGCTGCGCTCAAGGCACGCTACCGTCTCGGTATGGTCGGTATGGGGGAACATGTCGACCGGCGTAAGGCGGGTCAAGCGGTAGCCCGTGGCGCCAAGTACCTCCAGATCGCGCACTTGGGTTACGGGGTTGCAACTAATGTATATGATGCGTCGGGGGTCCATGGCGGCTGCTGCCTGCAAAAAGGCGGGGGTTGACCCTGCACGCGGCGGATCGAGCACCAGCACGTCAACATGTTCGTGTTCGCTCGCGGCACGGCGCAGGTACGCCGTGGCATCCTCGGCAATAAACGTCGAGGTGTCTGCAAGGCCATTGCGCTCAGCGTTGCGCCGCGCGTCGGCAATGCCCGCCGCATTGCGCTCCACGCCCACCAGGTGCACCGTTTTCCCTGCGTCGGCTGCTGCGCGCGCCGCGCACAGGCCAATGGTGCCGCTTCCGCAGTAGGCATCAAGCAGCACATCGCCCGTGGTAAGGTTCATGCCGTCAATGGCAAGCTGGTAGAGCACCTCGGTCTGCGGCGGATTAGTCTGGTAAAACGCAGTGGGCGAGATTTCAAACGTGCAGCTCAACAGCTTGTCCTGCATGTGGTCCGCGCCCCAGAGCGTGTGGGTCTCGGTGCCCAGCATGGCGTTGCCGGGTCGTCCGTTTATATTCTGTGCGACGCCCACAATACGGGGGTCAAGCGCGGCGAGGTCCCGTGCAACTTCCTTGGCATGGGGCAGGTCGTGTTGGGTGGTCACCATGGTGAGCAGCGCCTCGTCGGTACGCCAACCCATGCGCAGTATGGCGTAACGCAGCAGTCCCCGGCGCGTATCTTCGTGGTAGGCGTCGATGCCGTAGCGCTCGGCAACCTGGGCCACGCCGTTAAGAATGTCGCGCGCGCCCGGCGCTTCGACCGCACATGTCGGCGCAGCCACGATGCGGTGGGTGCCGCGTGCATAAAAGCCGCAGCGTACCGACCCGTGTGGGCCGGGAACAAAGGGCGTTGCAGCCTTATAGCGAAACGCGCGCGGCGCGGGAGCTTTGCCGGTCTCGCCCGCGATGGCGCCCATACCGCGTACGGGGTCAACGCCGCAATCCCATCCCATGCGGTCAAAGAGGGGAGCAAAGAGCTCTTCCATAGCCGCTTGCTTTCGTACCAGCTGCTTGCGGTAGGGCATGCCGAGCCACGCGCACCCGCCGCATGCATGCGTGATGGGGCATGGCCCGGCAGCGGCTTTCTGGGCGCGCCGCGCCTGCGTGTTGCTTTGCTGCGATGGCGAGGTGTTGTTGCGATGTGCTGTTGAGCGCATGCGTGCCATGTCTCCTCCTCTGTTGATGCTGCGCTAAGTATAGGCGAGCGGGCAAAGCCGGGAAATGTTGCAATTGCGAGCTTCCCGCGGCGCGGGGTCTCTTTGTCGCTGCCGCGGCAAACGGGTTGCAGCCTGTGTTGTCTGACGGGAGCACGGGCTGCCGCGTGGCGTGTGACGTCTGCCCGGTTTTTATGATGCGATGGCTGCGCTCAGTCCTTTCAGGTCGCTTGGGCCGGGCGCGGGGTAAGAGGTAGATAAGGTGCTCGGGTGCGTGTCGGCTGGGAGCGGCGTGTGCCCGGCCGCCGCTCGATGGCGGATGCCGCTCAGCGAAATGATGGGTGCTGTCTAATAATCGTCGTTTCGCGCTTCTGTTTTTCTGCGCGCGACTTACTATGTATGCAGGGGAAGGAGTGCCAAGCATGCCATTTGCGATCAATATGACACAAACGTGGACATCATTGCCGCGCGTTCGCAAATGCTTGCGGGGGGGGGGACTCATAATTTCCCATTGAGCCGCAACGGCTTGGGGACGGTGTGGACACGGGGAGCCGTGCGTCGCAATTGTCCCAAAATAATTGCATTGTGTATGAGAACGTTGCTACTGTGCCGGCAGGTGCAGTTGCATGATGGCGCACTTGCGAGCGTCTATGGGGCCTTTCTGCAGATAAACGAATGTAAGAGCAGGAATGCTTATGACAACGCATGAATTTACTCCTGAGGAACGCGCCTACTTGGAATCGTTGCCGGCGGTCGCGGCGGTGCGATTTATTACGCGCCCGCATTTCGCGACCAGTGCATGGAACGGTATTATGCCGGCGAGTCGCCCGCAGCTATTTTTCGCGAGGCAGGGCTCGATCCGTCCCTCATTGGCTATAAGCGCATCGAGCGGTCTATTGCGCGCTGGCGTCATCCTGGAAACTCCGCGCCCGCGGGGGTGGAATCCTCGCATGTAGCGGCGGATCATCGCGCCGTGCGGCAGGAAAACCGTGTGCTCCGCAGTAAGGTGGCCGCGCTTGAAGGACTGGTGGAGCTCGCCAATGCGCGCAGCAACGCAGTGGTGCGCAAGGGCCGCCGATTTGAGCTCATCGAGTGCCTGCGCGAAAGCGTGCCGGACTTTTCGGTTTCCGTTGCATGCAAAACGCTTGGCGTTTCAGAAGGTGGCTACTACCGTTGGCGCTCAACAAAAGAGTAGGCGAGCGGCCGCTCCAGCCTGTCCTTGCCACCATGCGCGCCGTGCCGGCGTCGTTCGTCTTGAGCGCCCTGGTTCCGTTATATCCAAGTTCGGGCAGATTTCACGTTTATAACGCCTCGTCAGGGTGCTTATATACGTGAAATCTGCCCGAACGTTCAAGTCAAGCGATTGTGCGCATGTGAATTCCGCTCAAGCTTGCATGGCCGGTGGTGTCGCGAGAATGAAATTCGGTTGCGGGTGCGGTGTCAGCGGCATCTCGGACGTTCGATGCGGCTTGGGCTGGAGCCCCCGCATCGTAAGCGGCTCCAGCCCGTTTAACTTATCTGCACCGGTGCTAAATCATCTGAACATCAACCGACAAGCCATTCAAAAAACGATGATTGGCCGGTAGATGGGGATGGGTCCTCGCATCCCCATCTTATTCAGAGCTCCTCACCGTTGCTCTCAAACGCCCGCTTGATCCACGCGTAGCTCTTCTTGGGATACCGCGCCAGGTGCTTCTCGCCCGCGCCGGCGTAGTCTACAAACACGTTGCCGTAGCGTTTTTCGGTGTCGCCGCTCGAGCTGGGGATATCAATCAGCCCCCAGCCCAGGTATCCAAGCACGTCAACGCCATCAAACGCCACGGCGTCTTTCATGGCTCGAATGTGGGCGCGGTGGTAGTCAATGCGGTAGTCGTCCTGAATCTCGGAGCCGTCGGCGGGCAGGCTCTCGCGCCAGCCAATGCCGTTTTCTAGTGAGAATACCGGCAGGCCCGTACGTTGGTGGATCTCTGTCAGCGAATAGCGAAAGCCCAGCGGGTCAATTTCCCAGTTCCACTCATTGGCCTTAAGGTGCTCGTTCCTAACCCCTCCCGCTTCGATGATTTTGGTTACCGGCACATTGCCCGCCTGTGCGCCCGAAACGCTTTGCGAGCGATAGTAGCTTAGCGAGGCAAAGTCATAGCGGGCGTTCGCAAGGTCGGCAAGCTCCTGTTCGGTTATATCAACGGACAGGTTATGCGCAGAAACGTAGCTCTTAAAATAGGCCGGATACGCGCCGTGCGTGCACACGTCGTAATACAGCCAATCGCTAAAGCGTTCGGCCTCGTGCGCGGCGTGAACGTCAACGGGGTCATTGGAGGCGGGGTAGACGGGGGTAAAGGCCGCCATGCAGCCAACCTTGCTCTCGGGATAGTGTTCGTGCAGGTAGCGTTCAACGCGCGCAAGGGCTACGAGCGAGTTGTGCAGAACCTGGAATATCTCGTTCTCGTCGTCTGCCGCCTCGGGGCGCAGGTCGCCGGCAATGAGCGGCCCCAATGTGGAGCCAAATGCGTTCTGCTCGTTAAAGGGAACCCACCACTTCACGCGCGGCGCCAGCGTATCGATAACCACCTTTGCATATTCTACAAAGGCATCTACAACCTCTTTGGAAGCAAAACCATGGTATTTTTCGGCAAGCTCAAGCGGCATGTCAAAGTGGTAGAGGCATACCATAGGCTCGATGCCCTGCGCCAACAACTCGTCAACGGTGTCGCTGTAGTACTTGAGCCCCTCTTCGTTGATCTCGCCCACGCCGTGCGGCATAACACGCGACCATGAGGTCTGAAAGCGGTAGCAGTTCATACCCATGTCTTTCATCAGGGCGATGTCCTCGCGATAGCGATGGTAGCCGTCAACGGCTTCTTCCCATGCGCCATCAAAGTGCTCGTATACGCTGGGGCCCTTGCCGCCTTCGTGCTGGGCGCCGTCATACTGCATGCTCGATGTTGAGTTGCCCCACATAAAATCATCGCGAAGCGTTGCCATACGGCCTCCTTTCTGCCTGCTTGCAAGTGATGCAAGCGCGGCGCTGGTTCATAAGATATAAAGGAGCGGGTGCCGCACCAATGGTTCGGCGCCCGCCGGGTGGGGTAGCGGGGTGGGGAGAGCTCCGCCGCTTAGGTGCGCATGTGCGCGTTGCCCGGGCTTATGCGTTCTCGCTTTGCTGCTCAAGCTCAAGCGCTTGGGCACGCTCAGAGATGCGTACAAACGGAATGTACAGCAACGTGCCAATGACCACGATCACAACCTGCAGGATGACCGAGCGAACATCGCCGCCGGTGCTCAGGAAACCCGACACAAAGATCGGCGTATTCCAGGGGATATACACGGTGCAGTTCGATACCAGGCCAAGCACCTGGCACACGTAGTGTAGGGCAATGCCAATGGTCGGGGTAAGCAGGAATGGGATGAGCATCGGCAGGTTGTAGACGATGGGGTAGCCAAAGATCATGGGCTCGTTGATGTTAAAGATACCCGGCAGAGCCGACATAGAGCACACGGCCTTGCTCGCCTTGCTGCGGCCCACGATGTAGGTGGCCAGAATCAGGCAGAGGGTGCTGCCCGTACCGCCAACCATGCCAAAGAAGTTGAGGTCATCGATGGTGATGAGGTTGGGGATGGCAGTGCCGGCTGCGGCGGCCGCCATGTTTTCGGTAATGGCAACGGTCAGGATCGGCTCAAGCAACACGCCGTTGATGGTGGACTGGTGAATGCCAAAGAAGAACAGGAGGTTGCCCATGGCGTAAATAAAGAGCACCGCAGGCAGGCTCGTGCCCAGGTTGGCCAGCGGGCGCTGGACCAACATGGTGATAAGCGCGATCAGGCTGGTGTTGAACACCTGGGTAAGAATGGAGGCAACCACAGCAAAAACGGTGGCGGTGATAAGCATGGGAATCAGCACGCTAAACGACTTGCCAACCGCCGGCGGGATACCTTCGCCCAGGTTAACCTGCAACTTCTTAACGTTTGACAGGCGAATAAAGAGCTCGGTTGAAAGCATTCCGATAATGATGCCTGCAAAGAGGCCCTTCACACCCAGGTTGTCAAAAATCAGCGCGCTGGTAACTTCCGCCGTGTCGCCCGAGCCGTCGGCCAGGGCGGCGGTCACGCTCGTGGGCATCATGATGATGAGCGACGACAGCGCGATGACCACGCACGCGATGGGGTTGTCAAAGCGGCGGTTGTTGGCCAAGAAGTAGCCGGCAAGGCCGCAGATAATAACACCGCTGAAGTTGAGGGTACCGTTGCTAATGACCGACGACCAGAACGTAACCGCATCGAGCGCCGATCCGCTCAAAATAAGCGGTGCAACCGAGCTGCTGATCAGCGTTGCGATGCCCGCAAGAATGTAGAGCGGAACCATCGTGGCGAACGAATCGCGGAGGGTCCTCAAATGGATCTGGTTGCCGACCTTGGCTGAAACCATCGAAAACTTCTCAAGGAAGCCCGATGCCTTTGATTCGGCCATGCTCATCTCCTATCTCTTGTGTGGACAGCCATCGCAGGGCGTGTGCCTGTCCGGGCGCGCTGCTCCCCATCAGCGATGCTCTGCGATAGTTAAAAAAGACATGTCTAATTTTGTATAAAAACATGTTAAGAGCGCGCGCCGGTCGTTCTTTTTCTGCAAACGGTCTGAATTTGCTGTTAAACGGCAGGGGTCTTGTAATTATGAAAAAGCGTTGTTGAGAAAACCGGACTGCTGCGCCACTATGTTTCTAGCAAATGGCGCAAGAAAAGCCCGTGTTGCAGGAGGGTGACATGCTGAAATACCAGGAGATCGTTGCCGATATTTGCCGGCGGATTGACGCGGGCGAATATGCAAACGACAGCAAGATACCCTCGGTCGCGGAGCTCTGCGCGCACTACGGAGTGAGTAAGATCACCGTTAACAAAGCATTGAATGATCTGGTGCAGATGGGTATTGTGACCAGGCGCCGTGGAGCGGGCACCTTTGTAAAGGCGGGTTCGCTGGGGCCGTCTGCCTACGCGTGGAGCGAGGCAACGCGCATTGACGGCACTACGGCGCATTATGCCGAGCAGGGCAAAACCGTAAACAGCCGCGTCATTGATTTTTCCGTCGTGGACTCCAATGCCGAGGTGCGTACGGGTCTGGGAATCGACGGGGGCTTTGTGTATCACATCTGCCGCGTGCGCCTGATTGACCATAAGCCGGTGGTGGTCGAATACACCTACATGCCGGTGGCGCTGTTCCCGGACATGACGCGCGAAGTGGTCAAGGGGTCCATTTACCATTACATTGAGAATACGCTGGGCATGCAAATCAACAGTGCTCACTCGGCAATTAGCGCGGTGCGCCCAACGGAGAACGAGCAGGAGTGGCTTGCCGTAGGGCCAGATGAACCGCTGCTTGAGGTTAAGCAGGTGGCGTATTTAAGCGATGGTCGTGCATTTGAGTATTCCACGGCGCGCCATACCGCGGACTTCGGGCCGGTGAATGCTGTGCGCTTCCGCCGGTAGCGTTTGTTATCTACCGCCCACAGGCAATAAAGCGCCGTTTAAATTAAACATGTCTAATAATTTAACTAGACATATAACATAAGGGAGACTCATATGAACTCTACCGTGGTCATGATGGCCGAGCGGCGGAACAATGAGGGTGCCCTCAGAAAGGATGGATCCATCATGAAGAAGATTATGCTGTGCTGCAACGCGGGTATGTCGACCAGCTTGCTCGTCCAGAAAATGCAGAAAGAGGCGGCAAGCCGTGGTGACGATATTGAGATCGAGGCTCGTCCTATGAACGAGGCTATGGAGCATGTGGCCGAGGCGAACATCATTTTGCTGGGCCCCCAGATTGGCTACGCCAAGGATGACTTTGTGAAGGCCGTGGACGGTAAGGTGCCCGTTGAGGTTATCCCCATGATGGATTATGGCCGCATGAACGCTGCCAAAATTCTTGACGATGCCGCCAAGCTCATGGCGTAGTGGCATAACGCGTGGGTATGGAGGGAGGATCGGCCGTGGATGACCTGAACGAGCTCCAGGGTATTTGCTTTGAGATTATCAGCTATGTGGGCACGGCAAAATCGTGCTATATCAACGCGGTGGCCAAAGCCAAAGAGGGCGATTTTGACGCTGCAGCCGATTTGATTGCCCAGGGTGACACCGCCTATAGCGGAGGCCACGGCGTGCACATGAAGTTGCTGCAGGCCGAGGCGGCGGGCGAGCGCGCTAGCGAAGCAGCGCCGCTCATTCTACTGCATGCCGAGGATCAGATGGCAGGGGCCGAGACGGCCAAGCTTATGGCCCAGAACTTCATTGACGTGTATCGCGAGCTGCGCGCGCTCAAATAAGGACGCCCGATCGGGCGGCGAGTGCTAAGCCGAAGCCCCTTCAAAACCCAGCCGGGCGGGAGGTTCCCGAGTGCGGGAGCATCCTGCCCGGCTGGGTTTTTGCGTTTCGGGTTTTGCAGGTTGCGTGTTCGGGCCTTGCTCGGGGCCGTGTGCCGGGTATGATATAGGGCCGGAGAAAGGATGCGCATGTATTTAAAGTTTGACATGTTCTAGCTGGCTTAACGCCCCGTCGCACCGCGGCACCACCATTCATGTCAAATGGGCGCCCCTCCGCCCACCCGCGAAAGGAACATCATGCGCGATAAGCTCGAAAAACTCATTGCCGCCTACGAAGAGCTCGAGAAGAAGCTCGCCGACCCTTCCGTTGCCTCTGACATCAAGGAGTACACGCGTCTCAACAAGGAATACGCGCATCAGACGCCCCTGGTGAACGCGGCGCGCGAGTACCTCTCGGCTCTCGATGACATCGAGGCCGCCAAGGAAATGCTGCATGACACCTCGGATGCGGACGAAAAGGCCATGTTGCAGGAGGACATCGCTGCCAACGAGGCCAAGCTCCCGCAGTTGGAGGAAGACATCAAGTTCATGCTCATCCCTGGCGATCCCAACGACGAGAAGAACACCATCGTCGAGATTCGCTCCGCTGCCGGCGGTGACGAGGCGGCCATTTTTGCGGGCGACCTCTTTAAGATGTATCAGCGTTTTTGCGAGTCGCGCGGCTGGAAGATCGAAGTGCTCGACGCAAGCCCGAGCGACGCGGGCGGCTTCAAGTCCATCGAGTTCAAGGTCTCGGGCGACAAGGTGTATTCGGTCATGAAGTACGAGAGCGGCGTGCACCGTGTGCAGCGCGTGCCCAAGACTGAGAGCCAGGGCCGCATCCAGACCTCCACGGCCACTGTGGCGGTGCTGCCCGAGGCGGACGAGATCGATATCCATATTGACCCCTCTGACCTGCGCATTGATACGTATTGCGCCTCCGGCCCGGGTGGTCAGTGCGTTAACACCACCTACTCGGCGGTGCGCATTACCCACCTGCCTACCAACACCGTGGTGCAGAGCCAGGAGCAGCGCTCCCAGATTCAGAACCGCGAGGTCTGCATGCAAATGCTCCGCGCGCGTCTGTACGAGATGGAGCTGCAAAAGCAGCAGGCCGAGCTGGGTGCCGAGCGCCAGAGCCAGATTGGCCACGGCAACCGTTCGGAGAAGATCCGCACGTACAACCAGCCGCAGGACCGCGTGACCGACCACCGCATCGGCTTTAACAGCACGTACACTTCGGTGCTTCAGGGTGACGGCCTGGGCGCGGTCATTGAGGCGCTTGCCGCCGCCGATCGCGCCGAGAAGCTGGCCGAGGCGGTGTAGCGAGCGCGCTAACGCATGGCGAAGGCTGCGGGTCGGATGCTCATTCAGGTGGGCATCCGACCCGTTTTTTTTGATCTGTTATTGCTCTATGTGTTTGCGCGATAGCCGCCGTATAGAGTGACGCGCCGGCATGCGAGATGTGTGGAATAGCCACGCAAACGGGATGAATATGACGTGATGGCGTGGAGGGCGCCGCATAAGATGCTGGGCGCGCGAACTGCGGGGATTGTTTTCTGATAGGATTTCGTTCAGCTTTTTGACAGCTTGTAGGGAGTATACGGCCAGCGATTGGTCAGATGCTCACGCTAGGCTGAGAGATGCCGGGGCAAGGTCCGCCGAGTGCCCGGGCGATGTTGAGCGGCGGCCTGCGCGGTGTGTCGTGGGGAGCGAGAGTGGAGAACGCATGGCTGAGGCGAGCGAAGCGATTTGGACGATCAAAGGGTGCCTGGACTGGACGGTTGGTTATCTTGAGCGAAAGGGAGACGAACACCCGCGCGTGTCGGCTGAGTGGTTGCTGAGCTCTGCGCTGGGCGTGAACCGCATCGACCTCTATATGAGCTTCAACAAGCCGCTCTCGCTAGAAGAGCGTTCGACGATTCGTGAGGCGGTCAAGCGGCGCGGCAGGGGCGAGCCGCTGCAGTATGTGACAGGGGAGACCTCGTTTAGGGGGCACGACATCTGGTGCGAGCCGGGTGTGCTGATTCCGCGACCCGAAACGGAGCTGCTCACGGATTTGGTCCTGCGCTATTTAGATAAGTACGTCTTAGGGAAATGGAACCCCGAGCGCAAACGTATTGAGCTGCCATGGAACGCCACGGTCGAAGCGGCGCGCCAGGCAGAAGAGGAGGTGCGGCGCGCGCAGGCGGAGGCCGGTGTTGACACGGCTGCAACCGGTACATTGCTAGGTGTCGCTGCTGGCGCGGTTGGTTCCGCTGATGGTGAATATGCTGATGAAGATAATGACGCGTTTGTGGCTGCGGGGGAGGCTATGCCCGGTGCCGCGGAGGCATCGCTTGATGCGCCTGAACCGCTTGATGGCGATGCGACAAACGCGGCACCTGAGGGGTCGCTGCCAACAGCGCGCGTGCTCGAAGTAGGCTGCGGCACGGGGTGCATTTCGCTGTCACTCGCGCTGGAGCGCGCGGGGCGTGTGACCTGCGTGGCGACGGATATCGATGAAGCACCCATCCGGTTGGCGCAGCGCAACCGCACCCGTTACCAAATGGACGAGCATTCAGTAGATATTCGCCAGGGTGATTTGGTGGAGCCGGTGCGACAAGATGAGTATGGCTCGTTTGACGTGCTGGTTTCTAACCCGCCCTATATTCCGTCTGATGTGGTTGATGGCCTGGGGCATGAGGTAAAGGATTTTGAGCCGCGTTTGGCGCTCGATGGCGGGAAAGATGGCTTGGATGTTTTTCGTCGGTTGGCGCAGGCGGCTCCGCACATGCTTAAGCCTGGTGGACTGTTTGCATGCGAGCTGTATGAAACCACGCTGCAGGATGCCGCGGCATATTGCAGCGATCTGGGGTTTGCTGAGGTGCACGTTGTTGCCGACTTGACACGGCGCCCGCGGTTTGTGTTTGCGATTATGCCACGTGAGGCTGCTGACAGCGTCCAGGGTTAGCGCATCGATTGCATGTGGTAACGGTTCTGCTTAGGGGTGGTGCAAGCAGGAACGTTGCCTGACATTGCGCGGCGGGCACCACAGACCCGACACACTTTGCTCCATCGAGCGACAACATAACCCCGTTGGCGAGCTCGTGCGCACGCGCCGCGGTAAATTGAGCGTGCGCGTGAGACAATATGCGACGCCGTTGGGCACCATGTGACCGTTAGGGTAAGAGTGAAGCTGAGGGGACGTATTTCGCCGTATGCAAAGAGTGTTAGACGTATTGGGTCGGGTGCCTCAGCCGCAGGATAGCGAGATCGCGCAGGCTGCAGAGGTGCTCCTGAGCGGCGGACTTGCCTTGATTCCCACCGAAACGGTCTATGGTCTGGGCGTTGCGGTTGCTCCGTTGATGCAGGGTCTAAGTACTCAGAGCGCGCATGATGCGGCTGCTTCTGAGCCGCTCGTCAATGGCGTTCCGGTGCCGCCTGCGCAGAGTGGGTATCGCCGCATTTTTACCGTTAAGCAGCGTGATTTAAAACAGACCGTTCCTTGGCTGGTAGCAGGCGCTGACGCGCTGGATGTATATGGACACGACGTTGATCCCGTAACGCGCGCGTTGGCGCAGGCGTTTTGGCCGGGCGCACTCACGCTCATTGTGCGCGCCCGGGAGAACGTGCCAGCGTATATGCAGGCGGCCGACGGTACGGTTGCGCTGCGGTGCTCGGCATCTCCCGTGGTGGCGGCGTTGGTTGCCGCCTGCAAGAGTCCCCTGGCAACAACAAGTGCAAACACGCATGGCAAACCCGCGCCGGCGTCGTTCGATGCGATTGAGCCGTCGGTCCTTGCCAGGGTGGACGTTGCCCTTGATGCAGGTGCAACTCCATGCCAGGACGCCTCGACCATCGTATCGTGTCTGAATGGTGCCCCTTCTATTATTCGCGTTGGTGCTTTGGCTCCCGAGGCCATCCAGAGGGTGGCAGACCGTGTTGCCCATCAGGCGGCAGGCATCGATGGCGCCCAGCAACACAATAAAAAGGAGTAGGTGCTCCATGGCGCTTTCGCTCAAAGACCTGGGCCTTGTTGACCAGGCGTTCGATACCAGCGGGTCGTATATTATGGCGCTCGATTGCGGCACAACGTCCGTACGTGCGCTCATTATCGACTCGTATGGCTGCGTTGTGGCGCAGGCCTCGCGTGCGCTTAAAACCGTGTATCCGCAGTCGGGTTGGGTAGAGCAGGATCCCATTGAGATCCTTGCTTCGCAGATTGCCGTGATGATGGAAGTGCAGTTTAAGAGCGGCATCCACTCCGATAGCATTGCAGCGTTGGGCATTACGAACCAGCGCGAAACAACGGTGGTGTGGGACCGCGATAGCGGGCAGCCCATCTATAACGCCATCGGCTGGCAGTGCCGTCGCACGGCGCCGCTTGCCCAGCAGCTTATTGACGAGGGCTACGAGAAGCTGGTTCGTTCAAAAACGGGCCTGACACCCGACGCTTATTTCTCGGCAACAAAGATTGCCTGGATTTTGGATAACGTGAGCGGTGCACGTGAGCTTGCCGAGTCGGGTCAGCTGCTGTTTGGCACCATTGATACCTGGCTCATTTTTAACCTGACAGGCGGGCGCGTTTTTGCGACGGACTATACCAACGCAAGCCGCACCATGCTGTTTAACATTCATACGCTCGACTGGGACAATGATCTGCTCAAGCTGCTGAATATTCCGCGGCGCATGCTGCCTGAGGTACGGTGGAGCTCCGGCGAGTTTGGCTGTGTCTCGAGCGACATCATGACGCACCGACCGCGGATTACAGGCGTGGCGGGCGACCAGCAGGCATCGCTCTTTGGGCACTGCTGCTTTGAGCCGGGTCAGGCTAAAAACACGTACGGTACGGGCTGTTTCTTGCTCATGAACACCGGTGATACCGTGGTCGAATCGCAAAACGGGCTGCTAGCAACCATCGGCATTGCCGAGTCGGGTAAGGTGAGCTACGCACTGGAGGGCTCTATTTTCCACGCGGGCTCGGTAATTCAGTGGCTGCGCGACAAGCTCCAGATTATTGGCAGCGCAGAGGAAACGGCTGCTGTTGCGCAGACGCACCCCAATAACGGCGGGTGCTACATGGTTCCGGCGTTTAGCGGGCTGGGTGCGCCGTGGTGGGATGCCGAGGCGCGCGGGCTTATCAGCGGTTTGACAGGCGCGTCGGACCGCGCGACGTTGGTGCGTGCCGCGTGCGAGTCGATGGCGTACCAGAGCTATGACGTGCTCCGCGCCATGGAAACCGATGTGGGCACGAAGCTCGATAGCCTGTCGGTTGATGGTGGGGCTTCGCGCAACGACTTTATCATGCAGTTCCAGGCAGACTTGCTGCAGATTCCTGTTAAGCAGACTGAGTCGGTTGAGACCACTGCGCTTGGTGCGGCGTACCTGGCTGGTCTGGCAGTGGGATACTGGGAGGACCACGAGGAACTGCGGCAAAACCATGACATTGCCAAGTGGTTTATGCCGAGCATGAGCGATAAGGAGCGCCAGCGTAACCTAGATGGCTGGCATGATGCCGTTGCACGCGCGCGGAGTAGTCGCTCGTAGAGCGCGTACGGCGGTCCACCGTCGGTGCCGGTCCATGGATGTAGTAAAGTGGTGTTCAGTGCGAAAACCACGCACGTAACCACTGCGGAAGGAGCAGCAATGCGCGTAGCTATTGCCGCCGATCACGGCGGATTTGACCAGAAGGGCGAGATTGCAGCGTACATGGCCCAAGAGCTGGGCTGCGATGTAGTGGACCTTGGCCCGGATACGCCCGAGTCGGTTGACTACCCCGACTACGCCGTAAAGGTGGCCAAGATGGTGTCCGAGGGCACGGCTGACCGTGGCGTGCTGATTTGCGGCACGGGCATTGGTATGGCGATTGCAGCCGACAAGCTGCCGGGCGTGCGCGCGTCATCCATTACGACGCCGGCGTTCGCCGAACTCTTCCGCCAGCACAACAACGGCAACGTGGTGTGCCTTTCGGGACGTTATATTGAACCCGAAGTCAACAAGCAGATCGTTAAAACCTTCCTGACCACCGACTTTGAAGGCGGTCGTCATGAGCGTCGCGTTGCCAAGATCGCCGCGCTCGATGCCAAGGAGGCGTAAGACCATGGCACCTATCTATGATCCCGAGCGCATCACCATCGTTGACCACCCGCTCGTGCAGCACAAGCTTTCGATTTTGCGTGACGAGAACACGGGCACCAAGCAGTTCCGCGATTTGGTATCTGAGCTCGCCGTTTTTGAGGGCTACGAGGCCACGCGCGACCTGCCGCTCGAAGACGTGCAGATCAAGACCCCTATTTGCGAGGCCACGTGCAAGCAGCTCTCGGGCCGCAAGCTCGCCATCGTGCCCATCCTCCGTGCGGGCCTGGGTATGGTCGACGGCTTGTTGCAGCTGATTCCCGCTGCGCGTGTGGGCCACATTGGCATGTACCGCGACGAGGTCACGCACGAGCCGCATGAGTATTACTGCAAGCTGCCGCAGGACGTCAATGAGCGCATCTGCCTGGTTGTTGATCCCATGCTTGCTACGGGCGGCTCGGCTACGGCAGCGCTCGGGTACCTGCGCAAGCAGGGTGTGCGCGACATTCGCTTGCTCTGCATTGTGGCGGCGCCCGAGGGCATTAAGGCGGTTCAGGATGCCGACCCGGACGTGAAGCTCTTTGCATGCGCAGTGGACGAAGGTCTTAATGATGCGGCCTACATTGTGCCTGGCCTTGGTGACGCGGGCGACCGCATTTTTGGTACTCTGTAGCAATAAGATACAGCACAATGCTATGCAGAATATATAGCGTCTGACCAGCCTTTTATCCGCTCATATTGAGATACGTCAAGCTAATATTCAGTGACACCAAACCGTCACACAACGCTTGTAACAATGCTTGAATTCTTGATTTGGGTATCTATAATAATCGCTCAACGCTCGTGCAACCGGCACGCGCCAAGGGCGCTAGCCAGTTGCAGGGAGGAATGCAGTGCTCGAGTTTGATTATGCACATCATGCCCCGAGCGTCGCAGTGGGGTTCGTTGTTGGCCTCGTGGCTTTCGCGCCCCTGCTCGTTGCGCTCCTCCCGGTATTGCGCAGGCGGCGTGAGGCCAACATGACCGTGGGGTTTATGGGGGTCTTCGCGTCGTTTCTTGTGCTGTTCCTGGGCGTGATCGTGACGCACCTGTTGGCGCGCCCGGTCCTCGTCGGTTTCGCTGCCGGCGAGATTATGGGGTTCCTTCTGTGCTGGATCGCGGTCGCGCTAGCGATCATGCTCCGAAGGGACTAGGCGGAATCCGGCAGGGGGCCGGTGGATAGGGAAGGTGACATCTTGGGTGCATTTTCCGAGTTGCCCGAGGCAATCAATGAGCTCGTTTCCGAGTTCTCCTCGGCGCCTATCTTCGGTAATCTCGAAGCAGGTCTTACTCAATATTCGTTTTGGCTGCTCATCTCGACCGCAGTGCTGGCGCTGATCGTGCTGGTCTTTGTTAAAAAGCAGACGCTCGTTCCCAAGGGTCTGTTTGTTAACGGCGTTGAGTACCTGGTTGAGTATGTGCAAAACGACGTGGCCAAAGGCGTAGTTGGTTCCGACTGGCGTAAGCACTTTCCATTCTTGGCCACCATCTTCTTCTTCATCTTGATCAACAACTTTATCGGCTTGATTCCGGGCATGAAGCCGGGTACGGGCGCCATTGGCTGCACGGCCGCGCTTGCGCTCGTGACCTTTATCTACTTTTTGTACTTTGGTTGCAAAAAGCACGGTGTGGTGGGTTACCTCAAGAGCCTAGCGCCCGCAGGCGTTTCGTTCCCCATGAACGTGTTCGTGTGGATCATCGAGGTGTTCTCGCTCCTCCTGCGTCCCATTACGCTGGCCATTCGTTTGTTTGCCAACATGTTTGCCGGGCACATCGTTATGGGCTCGTTTGCCATCATGGCATCGCTCTTTGCGCAGCCGCTGCTCGAGCACTTTAGCGCCATGAATGCGCTGGGGGCGCTCCCCAGCGTGGCATGGCTCGCCATTTTGCTCATCATCTACGTGGTTGAGTTCATCGTAGCCTTTGTGCAGGCGTACGTGTTTACCGTGCTTGCGGCGGTCTACATTCAGATTGCCGAGGCGGACGGCCACTAGGCCACGGGGCTACGCGCTCCGTGCGCGGTATGTGTTGTGTTGACCCAGGCGGGCAACCGCCTTGTCAAATATGGGTATCCTGCGCCATAAGGCGCACGACAAAGGAGGAATCGTGGGAGTTATCGGTTATGGTCTCGGTGTTATCGGTGCCGGCCTGGCCATTGGCCTGGCGGCGTTTGGTGCGACGAGCGCTATGGCGCGTCAGCCCGAGATCCAGGGACGTGCGTTTACCGTCTTCATCCTGGCATCCGCGTTCACTGAGGCACTCGGCCTCATCGGCTTCGTTGTCACGCTGATCTCCTAACCTGGATCCACGGGATCCCTATCAAGGAGTTGACTATGAAGCAGACAAACCAAGTAAAGCAGGCGGTTGGCAAGCAGCCGAGCTGTGTAAAGCACGCCTGGCGCTTTGGCGCATTGCTGACGTTGGGGGCTACGGTGCTTTTGGCAGCGTTTGTGTTTGCTATGCCTACCACGGCCTTTGCGTCCGCGGGCACGACCGAAGAGGGCGGTATTTCTATCATCGTCCCCAAGATGGCCGAGTTTGTGCCGGCGCTTATTGCGTTCCTGATTATCTGGGTGGTGCTCGCCAAGGTGGCATGGCCCAAGATTTTAGGCACCATGGACGAGCGCTCGCAGCGCATCGAGGACAGCCTCAATGAGGCCGAGCGCACCAAGCAGCATGCGCTTGAGGTGCGCAAGGAGTCCGACGACCTGCTGACCGACGCGCGCCGTCAGGCGGCCGACATCGTGCTGGCTGCCCGTAAAGATGCCGACGCCGAGCGCCAGCGCATTATTGCTGCCGCGCACAAAGAGGCTGAGGGCATTATCGAGCGCGCCCAGCGCAACGCCGACGACGAGCGTCATGCGCTCTATGCCGATGCCGCCGCGTCCATTGCAGACCTTTCGGTCTCGGTGGCCTCGAAGATTGTCGAGAAACAGCTTGACGAGGACGGCGAGCAGCGTCGCCTCATCGAGAGCTATATCAAGGAAGCGGGTAGCCTGAATGCCAACTAGCCGGAGGGAGATGAAGGTTCTCGAGACGTACGGCCGCGCCTTGCTGGAGGCAAGCAAGGCCGAGGGACGTGTGTTTGAGAACCTGCACGACCTCGAGGTGCTCAGCAAAGCGAGCCCCGAGGTTCTCGCCGTGCTCAGCACGTTGGTTGAGCGTGGGCAGCTTGATCTGCTGCCTCAGGTTGCCGAGGTGTACCACGACATGACCGAGGAAGACGAGGACATTGTGGGCGTGACCGTAACCACAGCCGTGCCGCTTGACGATGACCTCCGCGCCCAAATTTCGGCTCACCTCGAGCAGGACCTTGGGAAACACGTCTTTCTGATCGAGAAGGTCGATCCGTCGATTATTGGCGGCATCGTTCTTGAGGCGCGCGGTCAGCGCCGCGACATCTCGGTTAAGACTCAGCTCCGCGCTGCGCACGAATCGCTCACGACGGTCCATACCTCACATGGACACACCGCTTCACAGGGAGGTGAAACCGCGCATGCCTGAGACCATCGATGCAAAAACCATTGCGCAAACCCTGGCGTCACGGCTCGATGCCCTCAACGCTGTGGTCGATACCCAGGAGGTTTCGCAGGTTGACGAGGTGGGCGATGGTATCGCCCGCGTTTCGGGCCTCAAACACGCCATGGCAGGCGAGCTTTTGGAGTTCAAGAGCTCCGAGACCGGTGGGACCGTGTATGGCTTGGCCCAGAACCTCGACCGCGACGAGGTGGGCGCCGTGCTGTTTGGCGACGTCGATACCATTGCCGAGGGCGACGAGTGCCGCACGACCGGTCGCATTATGGATATCCCCGTGGGTCGCGGCATGCTCGGCCGCGTGGTAAACCCGCTGGGCGAGCCAATTGACGGCCTGGGCGACATTCGCACCACACACCGTCGTCCCATCGAGTTCAAGGCTCCGGGCGTTATTGACCGTACGCCGGTGCACGAGCCGCTGCAGACGGGCATTTTGGCCATTGATGCCATGATTCCCATTGGCCGCGGCCAGCGCGAGCTTATTATTGGTGACCGCAAGACCGGTAAGACCGCTATTGCCATCGACGCCATTATCAACCAGCGCGGCAAGGGCATCATCTGCATCTATGTGGCCATTGGCCAGAAGGCCTCCACGGTGGCCAACATCCGCGAGACCCTGGCGCGCCGCCATGCGCTCGACTACACGGTCATTGTGTCCGCGACGGCGGCCGATTCCGCGCCGCTGCAGTACATTGCCCCCATGGCGGGCGCTGCCATTGGCGAGTACTTTATGTACAACGACAAAGACGGCAAGCCGGCCGGTCCCTCCAACCCGGGCGGCCATGTGCTCGTGGTCTATGACGACCTGTCCAAGCACGCTGTGGCCTATCGTCAGATGTCGCTGACGCTGCGTCGTCCGCCGGGACGCGAGGCCTACCCGGGTGACATCTTCTACCTGCATTCGCGCCTGCTCGAGCGCTCCTGCAAGCTTTCTGAGGAGCTGGGCTCGGGCTCAATGACCGCTCTGCCCATTATTGAGACGCAGGACGGCGACGTGTCGGCCTACATTCCCACCAACGTGATTTCCATCACCGACGGTCAGATCTACCTGCAGAGCGATCTGTTCTTCCAGGGACAGCGTCCTGCTGTTGACGTGGGTATTTCGGTGAGCCGCGTGGGTGGCGCCGCACAGGTAAAGGCTATGAAGCAGGTTGCTGGAAACCTGCGCCTCGATCTGGCTTCGTACCAGGAGCTCCAGGGCTTTGCGCAGTTTGGCAGCGACTTGGATGCCGCAACGCAGCACCAGCTGACACACGGCTCGCGCATGACCGAGCTGCTCAAGCAGCCGCGCTATCGCCAGCTTGATGTAGCCGAGCAGATTGCTGCGCTCTATGCGGGCAACGAGGGCTATCTGGACGATCTGCCCATAACGCAGGTGCTGCCGTTCCGCGACGAGCTCGTTGAACAGCTTAAGAATTCATGCGGTCGCCTTATGGGGCGCTTGCGCACCGAGAAGATCGAGGGCGAGGTTAAAAAGGACCTCGATCAGGTGATCAAGGACTTTAAGAAGCAGTTCGTGGCACGCCATGCCGACGAGATGTCGACGGCGGATGACGCGGCAGAGGAGTCGTAGCTTCATGGCGAACCTTCGCGACATTCGGAAACGCATCGCGTCGGTGCAGAGCACCGAGCAGATCACGCGCACGATGGAGATGGTCTCGACGGCCAAGATCCGCCGCGCGCTTGATCGCTCGGTGCAGTCGGAGCCCTACAAGGCCGCACTGACCGACGTTATGCTCACCGTGGCACAAGATGCCGAGGTGGTGGGCAATAACCCCATGCTTAAGCGGCGCGACGAGGTCAAGCGCGGTCTGGTGATCGCGGTGGCTTCTGACCGTGGCCTGGCGGGCGGGTTTAACGTTGCCGTGGCGCGTACGGCCGAAAAGATCATGCGTGGCTGGGAGCGCGACGGCGCTACGGCCGAGGTTATTACCTGTGGCCGTAAGGTGAGCGAGTACTTCCGTCACCACCCCAACCTGGCGATGCACTTTGAGGGCTCGTCTGCCGATCCCAATTTTGAGGACGCGCGGATGATTGCGAGCTATGTGTGCGACGCGTACCGCGAGGGCAACCTCGACCGTGTTGAGATCGTGTACCACCATGCACGCAACCGCGTTGACCAGGACCTGCGTGCCGAGCATCTGCTCCCGCTCGATTTGGAGTCGGTGCAGCTCGCGCATGGCCCGCGCAAGAACGAAAACGAGGGCCCGCGGCGCGTGAGCTCGTCGTTCCGGTTTGTGCCGTCGGCCGAGCACGTGCTGGGCGAGCTGGTTCCCAGCTACATCCTCACGGTGATTCACCAGGCGCTCATTGATTCGGCGGCGGCAGAGCAGGGTGCGCGCCGCAAGGCCATGCATTCGGCCACCGAAAACGCCAACACCATTGTGGCGACCTTGACGCGCACGTATAACCGCGTGCGCCAGGCATCCATCACCACCGAGATCAACGAGATCGTGGGCGGTGCCTCAGCATTGGAGGAGCAATGATAGATACCAGTGTGAAGAAAGCCATCGTTGAGGCCGGGCATGTGCCGTCGGCGGGCGAGGGCCGCATTGTGCGTATCATCGGCGCCGTTGTGGACGTGCAGTTCAACGGTCAGGTGCCAGGCATTTACAACGCGCTGACCGTCGATGCCGATACCCCCATGGGCCATGTGAGCACCATTCTTGAGGTTGAGAGCCAGCAGCCGGGCGGCGTTGCCCGTTGCGTGGCCATGACCTCGACGGATGGCCTGCAGCGTGGCCTGGTGGCGCAAGACACGGGTGGCCCCATGAAGATGCCCGTTGGTCCGGAGACCCTTGGCCGCGTGTGGAACGTGCTGGGTCAGCCGGTGGACGGCAAGCCCATGCCCAAGGTGGCAGCGTACTACCCCATTCATCACCCGGCTCCGCATTTTGACGAGCTCACCACGCAGACCGAGATTTTTGAAACGGGCATTAAGGCCGTTGACCTGCTGGAGCCCTATATTCGCGGTGGCAAGACGGGCCTGTTTGGTGGCGCCGGCGTGGGCAAGACGGTGCTCATCCAGGAGCTCATTAACAACCTGGCACAAGAGCACAACGGCACCTCGGTCTTTACGGGCGTGGGCGAGCGCACGCGTGAGGGTACCGACCTGTATCTCGAGATGACCGAGTCCGGCGTTATCGAGAAGACCTGTCTGGTTTACGGCCAGATGAACGAGCCCCCGGGAGCGCGCTTGCGCGTGGGCCTGGCGGGCCTAACGGCAGCTGAGTACTTCCGCGATTGCGGTCAGGACGTGCTGTTGTTTATCGATAACATCTTCCGCTTCTCGCAGGCGGGCTCCGAGGTTTCGGCGCTGCTGGGTCGTATGCCGTCTGCCGTGGGCTACCAGCCTACGCTCGCAACCGAGATGGGCGACCTGCAGGAGCGCATTACCTCGACCAAGACGGGCTCCATTACGTCGGTGCAGGCCGTGTATGTACCGGCTGACGACCTGACCGACCCGGCGCCGGCAACAACCTTTACCCACCTGGACGCGCAGACGGTGCTTTCGCGCAACATCGCATCGCTTGGTCTGTACCCGGCCATCGACCCGCTCGCTTCGTCTTCCGACGCGCTTGACCCCGCCGTGGTGGGCGAGGAGCACTACCGCGTGGCCGTCAAGGTGCAGGAGATTTTGCAGGAGTACTCCGACCTGCAGGACATCATTGCCATTCTGGGTATGGACGAGCTTTCCGAGGAGCAGCGTCTAACCGTTGACCGCGCGCGCAAGCTGCAGCAGTTCTTATCGCAGAGCTTCCACGTAGCCGAGAAGTTTACCGGCAACCCCGGCGTGTATATTCACGTCGAGGACACCGTGCGCAGCTTTGCCGCCATTGTGGATGGCGAGTGCGACGACCTGCCCGAGCAGGCTTTCCGCTACGCCGGAACCATCGACGACGTGCGCGAGCGAGCCGCCAAGATGAAGGCGAGCGAGTAATGCATATTCGCGTCGTGTGTCCTGAGCAGAGCGTCTATGAGGGCGAGGCGGCCTTTGTCGCCCTGCCCTCGACCGATGGCGAGCTGGGCGTGCTCCCCAACCATGCCAGTGAGATTTGCACGGTCAAAATGGGCTACGTGCGCGTGTGCGACCAAAAGATGGGCGAGGTCAGCCGTCGTTTTGCCATCACGGGCGGCTATGCAGAAATTACCCAAGACGAGGTCATTGTGCTGGCCCGTCGCGCCCAAAGCATGGGCGCCGTTGACATCTCTGAGGTTCAAGCTCAACTTCAAGGTTTTGAAGATGCGTTGAGTAAATTGTCAGAAGACGATGCACGCCGCTCCTATATCTATAATGAAATCGCATGGTGTAAGCTCCTGCTTTCACAATAGAGCGTTTCGCACCGTATCTTAGATTTCGATTGCATCATGCCCGGAGTGCCTTTGCGCTTCGGGCATGGTCGTGAAGGAGTGGCACGTGAATATTATTCGCGTTCATGGCGGACACGCCATCGAGGGTGACGTGCATGTTTCGGGCGCTAAGAATTCTGCGCTCAAGCTTATGGCGGCGGCGCTTCTGGCGCCGGGCGCTACCACGCTCACCAACGTGCCCAACATCTCTGACGTTCACGTCATGGGCAAGGTGCTCAAGGGTTTGGGCGCCACCATTGACGTGGTGGACGAGCACACGCTGGTGATTGATACCACGGCGGTCGATAGCTGGGAGGCTCCGTACGAGCTCGTGGCCAAGATGCGTGCGTCAACGGCGGTCATGGGTCCGCTGCTGGGCCGCTTCCATAAGGCAAAAATCGCTATGCCGGGCGGCTGCAACTTGGGCGCGCGCAAGATTGACATGCATATTTTGGGCCTTGAGGCACTCGGTGTGCAGTTCGATACCGATCATGGCTACATTTATGCCAACGCGCCCGAGGGCATGACGGGAACGCTCGTGTCGCTTGAGTTTGCGAGCGTGGGCGCCACGGAGAACCTTATTATGGCGGCGGTGCGCGCCAAGGGCACCACGACCATCGACAACGCCGCGCGCGAGCCCGAGATCGTTGACTTGGCCAATATGCTCAATGAAATGGGCGCCAAGGTTACTGGTGCCGGTACGCCGGTGGTAACCGTTGAGGGCGTGGAGAAGCTCCACCCGGTGGTGCACCAGGTAATTGGCGACCGTATTGAGGCGGGCACCTTTATTGTGGCCGGTGCGCTGGCTTCGGGCGACCGCGGTGTGGCCGTAACGGGCTTTAACCCGCAGCATCTGGGCATGGTGCTCAAAAAGCTTGAGCTCATGGGCGTGCGTTACGAGCGCATTGAGGGCGGCGTGCGTGTTTGGCGGGCCCAAACGCTGCGTCCGGTGGACATTCAGACGCTGCCGTTCCCGGGATTCCCTACCGATATGCAGGCACAGGTTATGGTGCTTTCGGCCTTGGCCGACGGCAACTCCATCATTACCGAAAACATTTTTGAAAACCGCTTCATGTTTGCATCCGAACTGGTGCGCATGGGTGCCAGTATTCGCATTGAAAGCCACCACGCCATCATCCATGGCGTAAAGCGCCTGTCGGGCGCCCAAGTGGTTTCGCCTGACCTGCGTGGCGGCGCTGCGCTGGTGCTGGCGGGCCTGGTGGCCGAGGGTGAGACCGATGTCTCGGCCATTCACCACATCAAGCGTGGCTACGAGCGGTTCGTTGATAAATTGACGGGACTGGGGGCGCAGGTTGAACGTGCTTCTATACCCGACCCGATCGAAGATTAGGCAGGGAGAAGCATGGGTTTACGTCGTAAAAAGGCGGTTCAACAGTCGAGGCGAACGTCCTCGAGCACCGCTAGTCGTATTTATAGCCGCGAGAATATTGGCCGGTATTCCGAGCGGGCGCGCAAGCGTCGCCAGGGCCGGCGCATCCGTAACGTGGTGCTGTGCGCGGTGCTCGCGTTTTTGGTAACGGGCGGTACGGCCTTTGCCATGTGGTTTGGTAGCGTGGTGTCGCGCCTGAACGACTCCAACGTCATTACCGATAATCTGCGCGCCGTGCTGGCCGATTCCGACGTTGCGCGCGAGCCGTTCTACATGCTTCTCTTGGGCACCGACGGCCGCCCGGGCGAGACCTCGTACCGCACTGACTCGATTATTCTGGCGCGCGTTGACCCCGTCAAAAAACAGGTCACGCTTATTTCGGTGCCGCGCGATACCAAGGTTGAGTACAAGGGCAGCACCATGAAGATCAACGCGGTCTTTACCTATGGCGCGGCCGACGACGGCAGTGGCTCCGAAGAGATGGTGCAAGCCGTCAACGATTTGTGCGGCGTTGAGATTTCGGAATACGCCGAAATCAACTTCGATGGCCTGAAAACCCTCGTTGATGCCGTGGGGGGCATTGACATTAACGTGCCCGAGGGCGATGAAGTTGATGACTCTGCGGCGGGTCCCGTCAAGATCGAGGCAGGCGAGCAGCATATGGACGGCGCAGCGGCGCTCACCTTCTGTCGCGCGCGCCACCAGTTTGCCGACGGCGACTATACCCGTATGCGTCACCAGCGCATGGTGCTGGGCGCTCTGGCCAATAAGATTCTTAACAACTTGGACGTCTCTACCATTCCGTCGCTCATGGAATCGCTGGCGGACATGGTGCATACCTCGTTGACCGTGCAGGACATCGTGTCGCTCGTTAATGCGATGCATGGTATGAACGTTGACGACATGTACTCCGCTAACATTCCGTCGTGGGCGGGCGAGGACACCTACATCGATGGTCAGAGCTATGTGTTTGTGTATGAGGATAAGCTGCGCGAGATGATGGCGCGCGTTGATGCGGGCGAGGATCCCGAGGGCCCGCAGACCATGGGTACCGGTGGCGACAGCTCCGCAACCGTCGGCGACCTGTATAACAACAGCAACTCCGACTGGGCAATGGGAACGGCAACCACCTCTGGCGACTCCAGTTCGGATTCCGGTTCCAGCTCAGATTCCAGCTCGAGCTCTACCAGCGACTAACGCAGGGCGCCCGGCTTGGGAACGGTCCCCAAGCCGGGCGCCCTTCATATTAGGCAAAGTGGATATTAGGCAAAGCGGGCGACCAACTCCTGCAGCACGTCAACCATCTTTTCGAGCGATGACACGGGAATGAACTCGTTAACGCCGTGGAACGCATAGCCACCGGTCGAAAGATTGGGGCAGGGGAGTCCGCGGAACGAAAGCTGCGCACCGTCGGTGCCGCCGCGGATGGGCAACACGCGCGGCTCAACGCCGGCTGCGGTAAAGGCTTCTTGCGCGAGCGAGATAAGCTCGGGGTAGGCGGACACAATTTCGGCCATGTTGCGGTACTCATGCCGCACGTCCAGCGTCACGCGGTTCTCGCCCAGCTCGGCATTAAGATAATCAACGGCACGCTGCATGAGCGCCAGCTTGTTCTCAAATGCCGCGCGGTCGTGGTCGCGCACAATGTAGCGAGCCGTTGCGCGCTCGCAGGTGGCAGACACGCCCAGCAGGTGGATAAAGCCCTCGTACCCCTCGGTGTGCTCAGGGCGCATGGCGGCGGGAAGCATGTTATGGAACGCCACAAACACGTTGGAGGCATTGACCATGCGATCCTTGGCATCGCCGGGATGGATGGAGTATCCCGTAATCGTTACCGTTGCCTCGGCTGCGTTAAAGCACTCCCATTCCAGCTCGCCTATGGGGCCGCCGTCAACGGTGTAGGCATAGGTGCAGCCAAATGCGTCAATATCCAGCAACGACGCGCCGTGGCCAATCTCCTCGTCCGGGCAGAAGCAAATGCCCAGAGCCGGGTGCGGCAGCGTGGGGTCTGCCTGCAGGCGAGCAACGAGCGCCATAATCTCGGCCACACCCGCTTTGTCGTCGGCACCCAAAAGCGTCGAGCCGTCAGAGCACACCAGGTCCTCGCCCACCAAATCGTTGAGCGCCGGCAGCTTGTCGGGGCCAATGGCCACGGGCGTGCCATCAACCACGCCGCTCACCAGCTCGCCGCCCTCGTAGTGCACGATATGCGGCTTCACGCCAAAGCCCGACACCACCTCGGTCGTATCCATGTGGGCAATCAGGCCCAATGCCGGGCGGTCTTGAGCCCCCGCGCTGGAAGGAATGTGCGCGGTCACATAGGCGTGCTCAGAAACCGCAACGTCGCAAGCGCCCAACGCGCGCAGCTCGTCGGCAAGTAGGTTGGCTAGGTCAAACTGGATAGCGCTCGAGGGCGTTTGGTCCGCATGCTCGTCGCTTGACTGCGTGTCTACCTGCACATAGCGCAAAAACCGCTCAAGTACATCGGAGTGGTTGGCAGAGTCCGTCATAATGCCTCCTCATCATGTGGTTTACGGCGCTTGGGCGCCATTTGTATACAGCGCTCGGGGCGCTGCTTATTCACAGCGCCGGAAGCGCCTCCTGCGTCCTAACTCTAGCAGCTTTTCTTGCTGGTCGGTGGGTGCTGTAAGGACGTCGGCCGCGTGCTCCGTCACACGCGGCGTGCGGTTGGAGTAGAATCGCGGAGAACACAACGGTTAGGAGCACACCATGGACACCACCGAGCGCTCGCGTGAGCTGCGCCTTACGATGGCCAACGAGGATTATTTGGAATGTCTCGTGCGCATCGAGCAAGAAGAGGATGCTGAGGATGGCGTGCGTTCGGTTGACGTTGCCAAGCGCCTCAATGTGTCCAAGGCGTCGGTTAACAAGGCGGTTGCCGCGCTCAAGGCGCAGGGTCTGGTTGATCAGTCGCATTACGGCAAGGTCATGCTGACCGATCAGGGCCGTGAGGTGGGAAACGCCGTGTGGTATCGCCATCGCTTGATTCGCACGTTTTTGGTGCAAGAGCTGGGCGTTGCCTTTGAGCGCGCCGATTCCGAGGCGTGCATGATGGAGCACGCGCTTTCCGAAGACACCATGTCCCGGTGGCTTGCCTACCTGGAACAGCAAGGCATTACGGTGGAGGACTAGCGCATGGAGGCCTTGGGCCACGACGACCTGCCAACCGAGCTGAATACCGATTACTACAATCGTCCCGGTGCCGAGGGGTTCATGGAGCACCTGGCAAACGGCATGCTGCTCATGCAGGGGCCCATGGGCACCATGCTTATGAGCGAGGTGGGAGCTCAGGACATTCCTCCCACGTTTTGGAACTTGGGTGAGCCGCAGATGGTGCGGCGCCTGCACCTGCTGTACGGTGCGGCGGGCGCGCAGGTTATGCTGACCAACACCTTTCAGGCGAGTGCGCCGGCGCTTGCGCGCGACGGCATTGTGCCGCCCATGGCCGAAGTCAATCGTGCAGCTGTTGATTGCGCGCGGGCTGCGCGGGGCGCATTTGCCGTAGGCTCCATGGGGCAGTGCGGCCTTGAATGGTTTCACGAGGAGTCCGCGGCATACCGCGCTGCGCGTGCGGCGTATCGTGACCAGGCGCACGCACTGCTTACTGCGGGCGTAGATGCCCTCATGCTTGAGACCTTTTGTTCGATTCGCGACGTGCAGCCGGCACTTGCCGGCGCGGTTGACGCGGCCGATGGCATGCCGGTGCTGGTGAGCTTTGCCATAAACGAGGCGGGCGAGCTGCTGGGCGACGGCCTTACCATTGAAGGAGCGGTGGTATATGCCGAGCGTCATGGCGCGCAAGCCGTGGGCGTTAACTGCTGTTCGCTTGAGGCGGCAACGGCGGCGGTGCCCCGCATGAAGGCGGCGGCGCGCACGCCCGTTATGGTGCGCCCCAACGCCGGCGACCCCACGCGCCAGGGCAACGGAACGCTTGTGTGGCATGAGGAGCCGGAGCGGTTTGCCCAAGCATGCAGCCAATGGCGCGCAGCCGGTGCACATCTGGTGGGCAGTTGCTGCGGCACGACGCCCCGCACCACGGCCGCCATGGCCGATGTCCTCGCAGAGTAAGCTGCGCCGCTCTCTCGTGGTGCATGCGCCTGCGCTTGAGTATGTTTCACGCTTGCATGCGCCCACGCAAGCCCTCGCCTCCTGCGCGCGTCGGCGCCCGTGCCTCCCACCCCCTACGCGCGTAAGCCACTTGTAAGCCACTTATATAAAGCACGTGAGTCTTGAGCCCCGTGGCGTGGGGCCGCCCAACGGATTGGGTATAGACCATTCGTGTGCTGCGGTGCAGGGCCGCGCGCACCAACGAGCCCAACAACGATCCGTGGGGAGTGTAGGCGCGATGAGCGCGATAGTGCACTTTGCAAGCGACGGATGGCAGTCGCGGTTAGACGAAGATTTTACCGATGAGAATGTGGCGCGCATCGCCGATGCGGCCGGTGAGTTGTGGTCGCGTGCCGACCCTGGTGCCATTGTGTACGTAGCGTACGATGCGCGGCCCGAGGCAGAGCATTTTGCCTGCTTGGTGGGCCGTGTGCTGGCAGGCTATGGCTTGGTGGCCATGGTGAGCGACCGGTTTGCCCCCACGCCCGCCTTAGCATGGACGGTTGCGCACGACCAGCGTGCATGCGGCGGCATTATGATCACCGGTTCGCAGCGCCCCTATGATTATCTGGGCATTAAGGTGTACCAGGCAGACGGCAGCATGGTGTCGTATGAGGCGCTTGACGAGCTCGAGGCGGCCATTGATGCCGAGCCGAGCAACCGTCGCGGCCCCTTTGAGCGCAAGGACATCGTGACGCCGTATCTTGATCATATATGCGGTGCGGTTGACGGCAATGCCATTGCCCAGGCGCACCTGAGGGTGGTCTTTGACTCGCTCTATGGCGCCACGCGCGGGTATATGCCAACGGTCATGGGTGCGTTGGGCATACAGGTGACCGAGATTCACGGCGAGCCCGACGAAGACACCATTGACATGCATCCCGAGCCCGTTGAGCCGTGGGTGGACGACTGCGAACATGCCGTGACCGAGGTCGGTGCCCACCTGGGGCTGGTCAACGACGGTGATGGTATACGTGTTGCCGCGGTTGACGAGGCGGGTAATCTGGTGAGCCCGCATCAGATTGCTGCGTTGGTGATTGATCATCTGGTGCGCAACCGGGGTGAGCAGGGTCGCGTAGTGCTGGGGGTTTCCGCCTCGGTGCTGACGCGTCGGGTGGCGCAGAGCTGCGGATGCCGCATTACGGTGCGTCCCGTGGGCTTCAAACATATATATAAAGAAATGACCAAAGGCGACGTGCTCGTGGGCGCCGAGGAATCAGGTGGCCTTGCGTACGGTACACATATGTATGAACGCGACGGCCTGTATACGGCACTGCTGCTGTGCGAGCTCATTGCCCAGTCCGGCAAAAGCCTGAAGCAGCTCGTGGCAGATTTGGGCGAGAACTACGGGGTAACGAGCTATGCGCGTCGGGATCTGCGGGTTGCCGCAGAGGTCGTTGATGTGTTTCGCACCATGTTGCCCGGTCTCAACCCCCAAAGCGTGGCAGGAATGGAGCCCGTTGCGGTAAGCCATATGGATGGTCTGCGTTTGGAGTTTGCCGACGAATCATGGGTGCTCATGCGCCCCAGCCGCACGCATGCGGTGGTGCGCGTCTATGCGGAAGCGCCTACGGTCCAGCAGCGTGATCGCCTCCTAGGGGCAGCGTGCGCCATTGCGCGCGGGGAGGTGGGGGCCGTCGCACCCTAGTGTGGGACTAGGCGCCCACCGGGCAGGCTTATACGGCTCCTATATAGCGCGCTCCTATATAAGGGGGGGCGTGCCGTCCCCGTGCATGCGGCCCCCCGGCCCCGCGCGCCGGCGCGCCGCGGGCCGCGGCCAAGTGTGTAGGAATTGTGAACCGGAGATTCCCCCTTGCGCGGGGCCCGGGAGGCTGGCATTATATCTCCTTGCCGCGCGGGACCGAGCGCCCGACGGCAGCGTACCTTGGGAACCGGATACCGCGGGGAGCGGGCGGGAGCCCTGCTCTCCGGCGGAGGAGAGACAGACGGAATCTTCGAGATAGACCATCTTCTCAATATATTGAAGCGATGCACTAATGATAGTACAGGGACGAGCGATCGTCCCCGTCCTTTCCCAGGACGTCGCGCCCAGAGAGAATGGATCCGACGAACGGCGTTACAGCCGGCCGGACGGGCCCGAAGCCCAGAACGACAGGTCGCCTCCTTTCAAGGGGGCTCCGATAATTTTGGACGGAGAGTTCCTGGCTCAGGATGAACGCTGGCGGCGCGCCTAACACATGCAAGTCGAGCGGCACCCCACCTCGGTGGGAAGCGAGCGGCGAACGGCTGAGTAACACGTGACCAACCTGCCCTGCGCACGGGGACAGCCGCGGGAAACCGCGGGTGATACCCGGTGGCCCCGGGGGACCGCATGGCCCCCCGGGCATAGCCCCGGCGGCGCGGGATGGGGTCGCGGCCCATCAGGTAGACGGCGGGGTAACGGCCCACCGTGCCGACAACGGGTAGCCGGGTTGAGAGACCGACCGGCCAGATTGGGACTGAGACACGGCCCAGACTCCTACGGGAGGCAGCAGTGGGGAATCTTGCGCAATGGGGG
>CASEER010000001.1 GCA_949287085.1 uncultured Coriobacteriaceae bacterium | reverse complement strand
CTTCGGCGGCCGTGACGACCGCGGCGGTTCGCACGGCGGCTTCGGCGGCCGTGGCGGGTATCGCGGCTAGTTGATCCGCTATATAGACTGAGCTTGGGGCTGCTGTGCTGTGCATGGCAGCCCTTTTTGATGGGGCTACGAGTCTTGGTGCCAACATGTCCAGCTTCAAGCGAGCTCTTATGACGACTCGTGCCGCCAGAGAAGGGCTTGCAGGGAAGGTGTCGCGACGAAAGGCGCCTCAAAGTGGCCAAATAATGCAGTGCTAGGTGTTTTTATCTGCAAAACGCCGGTGAGCTTTTGTCACGGCCCTGGTAGATGGGGGTGCTGCGGTCCTTCTACCTCGGTGAAGGCAAAACCTCACCATCGTTTTCCAGCATAAAACACCTAGCACTGCAATTTTTGGCCAGCAGCGCCACGTTCGCTCTCTGAGGATCGCAAAATGGGATGTGGCGATGCGCACCGTGTCGGCAAATGCGGCCTTCCCACGTGGCTCTGCTCGTCCTCAGTTGCGGCGTATGCGCACATATGGGGCGCGTGTATGCAAAAAGCCGGCCACCCCAACTGGAGCGACCGGCTTTGAAGACCGTAGTCTGGCGGGTTGCCTTGGCTTAGCCGAAGTAGCGCTTCAGCAGACCGGCGAACGCCTTGCCGTGACGGGCTTCGTCGCGGGCCATCTCGTGCACGGTGTCGTGGATGGCATCAAGACCAGCGGCCTTGGCGCGCTTAGCAAGGTCGGTCTTGCCAGCGGTGGCGCCGTTCTCGGCCTCAACGCGCATCTCGAGGTTTTTCTTGGTGGAATCGGTCACGACTTCACCAAGGAGCTCGGCGAACTTAGAGGCGTGGTCGGCCTCCTCGTAGGCGGCCGTCTTCCAGTAGTTGCCGATCTCGGGGTAGCCCTCGCGGAACGCCACGCGGCTCATGGCCAGATACATGCCGACCTCGGAGCACTCGCCCTCGAAGTTAGCGCGAAGGTCGTTCACGATGTCCTCGGAGACCTCGGGGAGCTTGCCAACGCCCACGATGTGCTCGGCGGCCCAGGTCATCTCGGTCTCGGACTGCTTGACGAAGCGGTCGCCAGAGACGCCGCACTGCGGGCACTTGAAATCAGCGGGCAGCTCCTCGCCGTCGAACTCCTCAACGTAACCGCAAACGGGGCAAACAAACTTCATGGTGTACTCCTTCTTTTGCAGGCGATGCGCGCCGACCCAAGTTTCCCCTCTGTGGGACGGTGCGTGGTACATCTCGATTATGACAAAATGTTGCTTGGATTGCTTCATATTGAGATTAATTCTCAAAAGTACGCATGACCTCCACAGTAAGTTTGATACGGAGAACTCGGATGGATTGAGGCACTGGCGATTTCAGTGCGGGCCGAGGACGCTTCGCTCTATACTTGCGTTAGTTGCAGTGCGGCGAATGGGCGGCGATGATTCCCGATTTCGACAACAACGGCAAGGTGAGTCCTTGGGAGGGCACCGCGGCGGATGCATGGCACGCGGAGGAGCGCCAGCGCCTGAGCCATCGGCAGCCCCGTCGCTCATCCGGCTGCGGAAACGTTGCTTTTGGGTGTGCGCTTCTCCTGGGGGCAGCGGTAACGCTGGGCATTGTGCTTGTAGCTTGCACCAATCTCTTCATCTAGGGACGATTCCCTCATAAAAGTGTGAAATGGGCGCTGCAATTCCCTCATAAAAGTGTAAATGAGCAGGTAGATGGCTCATGCGTGTAGTATTACTCCAATCCACACGAATGAAGGATGGATAGGATATAGCTGTTGTTGAGCCAGAAGCTCTGCTTGGTCATCCAGCGACCATCAGGTAAGGGGAGTGCATCTTTTTTTTGACATCGCCAACAACAGTGCCGTCTTCGAGAAGATAAGCGGTTTTGTCTGCTTTATGCCGGACGTGTGCGATTTGGTTGTCCGCCATGCCCGGTAGGTCATTGCGATAGATTATCTTCCCGCTCTTCCACTTTTCTTCTACAAGCTTGACGCCTCTCTTGATCGTTTCCTGGGCTTCCTTCCAACAACGTCTCACCTCACCATCAAGGTCGGAGACGGGGATGTTCCAGAAGGTGCAACCTTTCAGGCGATACTCGCCCGCTTCTTTTTTGAAAACGACAAAGAAGAAGCGGTTTTCGTCGAGGAAACTTCTGAGTTCGGATTCTTCCCATGTTTCATCAAGGAGCTTCTTGAAGTCTATGGGGACAATAGGAAGGTTCTCTTTGTTTTTCCGTTGTCTTCTATGCGCACGGCGTGAACGGTAATCCCCGCTTTGGCAAATTCTTCAGGTCGAGTGCTCGAGATCTGGCCCCCATGGCTGCGACTTTAGCAACGTTGCACTCAGCTGCATGCTCATCCTCGCCTTCGCGCTCGTGGCGGCGATCGTCCTCGTCGCCGTGCTCAGTCTCGCTGCAATGTGCTGATCCCCTTGGTGAAGTACGGCAAGCCTCTTTCTCCGAGAGTGTGGGAATTCGGGAAACGCTGAATCATTCACTCGTTCTGTGCCTACAATCAGATTCGACCCGGCTTTTTCCGAGGAGGACGAGGTAGGTGTGGTTGAGTTCCCTTGCTGCCTTCCTGTTTTTCCGGTGCGGGCAGCGGCTGCTAGGTGCACCGGGCCGAAACCGGGCTATATTTGCCATCGCCCCTATATAGGGATAGGGGCACCTCAGACAAATCACCAGCATTCTCCAAGAGGCTATCCTTCTGTTAGCTTGCATGTGCTGCAGAAATCGGCATATTGAGCTGCAAGGCGTTCTGGTGATGGACGTTGATCCTTGTTGCGCGGAAGCCTGATCGCAAGGCCTTCATACTGTTCGTAGCGTGTGCTCATCAATGCGCTGGCAAGATGGATACGCATGTTGTCGGGATCGACCGATAGCAACATATTGTCGTACAGAAGATGCAAGTCAGCGCGGAGCAACAGACCGTTTGACGCCGCTTGGCTTTTTGGTCCTAGATAGGAGCTAATATGTGCCGCTTGAAGTGCGGGCTCGGCGTCATAGCCAGAGATGGCGCATTGCCCGTTATAGGCCTCCAGCAACATACGGCGAAATCTTCCCTGTTGCTTTCTGCGAACGATCCGAGCAAGCCGTATGTCACGTTCGTCTTGAAGAGCGCTCTGGGACATATCGACGATGCCGAGCTGTTCATCGATAAGAAAGTCTGTTGCCGGATAGTCTCCGAGCTCTTGTTCAAGCACTCGCCGTTCGTTAACGGAGAGAGGGGAGAGTGAGCCTTGGGATTCATCGGCGAGAACAGGCCCATGAAGCCAAAACATATTAGTCGCTGTATTGAACCGTTCCACAAAGGCAAGGCCGAGGCAACGATAGGACGCACCTTTCTGAAGAAAGACACCGACGGGAAGGCCGTGTTTGAGACAATTACGGAGCGCTTGGTTATAAACCGGCGAACCTTCTTTCTCGCCAGAGCTTTTGTGGTGTGCACAGTATTGGAGGACCCAGGTGCCATCATCGAGTTCATGAAAGGCGTCGGCTGCGTATGATTCATTATTGGTCGAGGTTATCGATAGTGCATAGATAGAGCCTTTCGGCTTATGGATGCCGCGCTGCGCGGCGAGTGGAAACCCAACTTCCGGAGGCGTATACTTACCATATGGGCGCTGGCCAACGGCATTCTGGTTGTTAATGAACCATTGATACGCCTTGGCGAACTCGGGGGCTTTGGTAGCGGCTCGTCTGAGTGAGAGGTCTAGTCCCCCATAGAGTTCAATTGCCATGGCTGCCTCGCATTCGATGTCTGCGATTCGTCGACTGAGGAAATTGTATCGTTTCTTATGGCTTTGCAGTATGCAGGTCTATTATCGCTTGAGAGGGAAGCTTTCTTAATCGCCGTTGTATCCGCCGCCCGCGTATCGAGGCAGTTCTTCCACCACTTCTCCCGCTCCTGCACCTTCTGCGGGTCGTAGCTTATGCCGAAGTACTCGAGCAGCGTGAACCCGAAGTTCTCGAGGAAGTACCCCTCGCCCTTGCGCTCGTAGAGTTCGCTCAGTTTCTTGTTGTCGCCGTGCTTGGAGTCCAGATAGATTTCCCAGCGTGCCGCGACGCCGCCCTCGCCGGTCGCGGAGCCTATGTAGAGCTTGCCGGTCTTGGCGTCCGTGAGGCAGTAGGCCTCCGTCACGCTTGCCAGTGCGTCGTGGTACGAGGGCATGATTTTGCCCTTGAATATGCGGTCGAGCTTCGCACAGGACAGATGCACACGGACTTAACCGCTGAACGTCTCGCCACTGTAGGGCGCCGGCAAGACCTCCGCGACTGCCGCTTTATTCAATCGACAACGAATGCTCCTTGCTGAATAGCTCTTGATGCGTGTGGCGGCTCTCGGTTGCCTCGATCATCGACGTACGTGAAGCTCTTATGGGTGTGTGCAGCACATTGCTTGATAAGGCTTTGCGGTATAGACAGGTATGGATTGGCGCGCATCGTTCAGCCCGAATGGCGTGACGTTTGTCCCGTCGGCTGCGCAGTGCGTGCTGCTGTCCATCATAGAAAAGGTACTGCAAGCGCTTGGGGTGGCAGTGCTCGCTGTGCATCATGTAGCTGGCGAGATTGATGGTGTTCTGGCATCGTGGAATGCTTGCATGCACGAGCGCGCTGGATCGGCGATGCTGCGAATGCCCGAGATTCTGGTCGAGCAACCCGTGTGGCTAAGCGCTATCTTACAGGTCGTTTGGGCATTGCGAGACGTACATCGGCGAATCGTGTTTGCTGTGAGTGTTTCTATAAGCTACTGCATCCCATTGGTAATCGCAGACGCGGGGAGTGCTATCAGGCTGACGAGCTGATTGAGGTGCTCGAAGAGATTCCGAGCTTCCAGGGCATTCGCCTCATGGCGATTGGCAAGAGCGGGCGTCAGGTCCGATGTTTCACTGCTGGGGGTGGCGAGGGCTGTCGGAGTTTTTTGTCCGCACGAGGTTGTACCTTGAGGCCATGGGAAAGGCGCCGTCCGGGAGGCGGGCGTCGATGCGGCTTGAGGAGGCAGCCATGTACGAACCCTCGCGCAGCATCATGACCTTTCATATCGCTGGATTTCAGTTTTGGGACGGGGCGCTTGTGCTCGATCGGCTAAAGGCCGGCATGCAGCTGCGGTTGGTGCCCGAGTTCGACAACCCGCACGATCCGCATGCGGTTGCCATCTATCTCGACAAAGCTAAGCTCGGATTCGTACCGTCGGATCTGAACGAGCTCGTGTCGCAGCTGCTGTTTTATGGTCATGGCGACGTGCTTGAATGTCGCGTGTTGCAGGTTGCTCTCGAGCGCAGCCCGTGGCATCAGGTTCGTGCGGGTATCTACCTGACGGACGCGCGATAGCCGAAAGCAGGCGGGCGATTCGGTGACAACTGTTTGGGGCACCGTTACCCAACAATTCGTTGTCCTGGGCCGCATTGTAGGGTGGCGCGATGGGCGGGCTTAACAGATTTTATTATTAGGAAGGTCGTTTCGCTTCCAATTGTGGAGCGATTTAGGAAGCGAAGGCAGGCTCGCTTCCTAAACGAATATCGCTCCAATCATGCGGCGGGGCGCCATGGCAAGCTCCGCTACTCCCTGGAATTCTCAGATAGGTAGCTACAATCTCTAATATGTGGCTATAATAAGAGTGAGACAGCTAGGAGGCGATGTTATGGAACCGGTTATGGCCCCTGTGGGCGTGCGCGACGCGAAGAACAGGTTTAGCGAGCTGACACTTGCCGTGAATGAGACGGGTAGACCGTTGATAGTCTTGAAGAACAACAAGCCGTGGGTGACCATTCAGCCGGCAGATTCTGCGTTGGCGCGGCGAAGAGAGCGGCTTGAGCGGTTCAGGGAACTCACGCGGCAAATTGAATCAGAGATTGTGGAGGAGCCCGTATGGGACAAATCGGTTTCTGACCGAGAGCTGCTCAACGAAGAGCGGGTGAGGCGTTTTGGCTAGCGTCATCCTCGATACCAACATCATCATCGATTACTTGTCACCAACACGCGCCTTTCACTCGGATGCCGTTGATGTTCTTGAGGTGCTGTTGAGCTCTCCAGACAAGGAGCCGGTGGTTCTTGCAGCATGTCTTAAGGATGTGTATTACATCCTTTGCCGGCAGTATCACCATGAATCCGCTGTTCGTGATCGGCTTAACGGTTTCAGGCAGGTCGTGTCTGTCGCAGAACTAACAAACGAAGTGCTTGATCGTGCGTTCGGCTCGGACGAGCCGGATGTAGAAGATGGCATTGTTCGGGCAACAGCGGAATTGATGAGTGCGGAAGCAATCATTACTCGCGATGATGCTGCATATAGGACTTCGAGAGTTCCAAGTATGACGGCGCGAGAATACTGCATGTTGATGGACAAGGATAGCGAAGCGGTTACCTAGAGCGCGCGTCTGGGTACGGTGTGGTGGGTCTTTGGTGCGCTTGCGAAACGTACTCGAGCTTGTAAGGTTTGGTGGTGAAGCGGATGGATATCGTTTCTGCAAAAGTGGCGGCGGATAAGGCTATGGAGTACGTGAGCGAACTCGCTCCAGAGGCGAAGTGCATTGCGCTCTATGGCATCGAGCTCAGCTCAAACAAAGACGTGTGGGAGGTCATCGTTGGCTATGCGCTGGCGAGTGATATTCCACAAATGGCGCTCGTAGCTGCAAACGTTGACATGCGGTCACGGAGAACGCATAAACGGCTTTTCATAGATGCGGAGACTCTCGAGTTGCGCAAGATGGAACCCTATGAAATCGCGGCATAGCATTGCGCTTGACAGCAACGTTCTCGCGCTGTTGATCGTCGGCATATTCGACCGCAAGCGCATAGCGGGGAATTGGAGCCTCGAGGCAGCGACTCGAGCTCCTGCTGTTTGGAGGAAGAGCTGCTTCCATCCCGCGTGGTAGTCGAAGAACCGTCTCATGGACGGCCTGGGTTGACGGATACGTCATTTGTGAACCTTGCTCAGCGGGGAATTCCCGTCGTTACGGCGGATGCGAGGCTTTACGCCCGTTTGGTTGAGTTTAACCAGTACTGTGTGGATTTCGATACCTATGCACTGAGCTGACAAAAGCGAGCGGCGCGTCTTGCGCGAGCGCTCATGCTGCGCAGCTGTCTGTGCAGCATGAGCGCCGACATAACACTCCCCAGGCAAACGTCTTCCTACCCTTGCTCCAGCAGTTCCTCGATAAACCCGACGCGGTAGTTCTTGAACACCGCCTCGCTCTCCTCTTGCGTGGCGTCGAGGTCAACGTCGGCCATGATGCCGAAGTCGTGGTCGCCATCGCTGTCGTGGAAGATCTGGTGCACGTGCCACACGTGACCGCCCTCGGCTGCGGGCTTAAGCTCGTCGGACTCGTCGATGGTGAAGAACGCCGTCGAGCGCGCATCGCCATCCACCAGCAGCTCCTCGTGCGCTTCGAAGAATGCATCAAGTGCGCGGCGCCAACGAAGCTCGCCCATGCCCCACGCTTCGTCCAGCTCTCCCAGCTCGTCGGCGCGCTCGCGGGCAGCCAGGCTCACGCGGCGGAAGAGGGCGTTGCGCACCAAGAGCGTCATGCCGCGGCGGTCCGCCACCACCACGTCCGCACCGCTCGGCGGCGCGGCGTCGAAAGCGGAATCCTCGCCCGCAGCGGCCCATTCATCCACCAGGCTCGAATCGACGCTCTGCACCACGAAGCCCAGCCACGAGATGATGTCGTTCAGCTGGTCGTTGCGCTTCTCCAGCGGTACGGTGCGGTCGAGCGAGCGGAACGCCTCGGCAAGGTAGCGCAGCAAGATGCCCTCAGATCGCGCGATGCCGAGCTTCTGGACGTAGCCCTTGAAGTCCGCCGCGCTCTCCAGCATGTCGCGCAGCACGCTCTTGGGGGAAAGCTCGTAGTCCGCTGCCCACGGCACCTTGGTGCAGTATTGGGCAAATGCGGCATCGAGCAAGTCCTCAAGCGGCTTGGGATACGTGATGTCCTGCAGGCGCTCGAGGCGTTCCTCGTATTCCACGCCGTCGGCCTTCATCTCTTGCATGGCGCGGTCGCGCGCGGCCCGCTCCTGCGCGCGGAGCACCTGCTTGGGGTCCTCGAGCGTGGCCTCGACCATCGAGATGAGGTCGTAGGTGTAGGTTTCGCTTTCCGGGTCGAGCAGCTCGAGCGCCGCAAGCAAGAACGGCGAAAGCGGCTGGTCAAGAGCGAAGTCCTCGGGGAGGTCTACCGTGAGGGAGTATTCCACCCGCGGCGCTGCGTCCGTGGGGGTGCTCGTGTCGCCTGGTGCATCCGCGCCGTCGGGCGCGTCCACGCCGCTGGATGTACCAGCGCCGCTGGAGGCGTCCGTGTCGCTTGGTGCATCCACGCCGCCGGGGACTTCGTCGCGCACCACCACCCCGGTGTCGATGAGCGTGGCGAAGATCTCGCTCGCGCGTGCCTCAAGCTTGAGTTTCTCCTCTGGTGTTTGCAAGCTTGCTTCGATGAGCTCGCTTACGCGGGCGCGCGCGTCGCCGCCGCGCTCCACCATGGACAGTACCATCGAATTGGTGATGCGCAGCCGCGGCTTGAGCGTTTCGGGCACGGCCTCGCAGAGGCGCTCGAAGGTTTGCTTGTTCCAGGTTACGAAGCCCTCAGGCGGTTTTTTCTTCTTGAGTTTGCGCAGCTTCTTGGGGTCGTCGCCCGCCTTTGCGATAAGCTTGGCGTTCTCGATCTCGTATTCGGGCGCCTCGGCGATGACCATGCCCTCGGTATCGAAGCCCGCGCGTCCAGCGCGCCCGGCGATTTGGTGGAACTCGCGCGCGCGGAGGCGGCGCATCTTGTAGCCGTCGAATTTGGTGAGCGCCGTGAGCACCACGGTGTGGATGGGCACGTTGATACCCACACCGAGCGTATCGGTGCCGCAGATGACCGGCAGGAGCCCCTGTTGGGCGAGTCGCTCCACCAAGAGACGATAGCGCGGCAGCATGCCGGCGTGGTGCACGCCCACGCCGTTGGAGATGAGGCGTTTTAGGATCTTGCCGAACGCCGTGGTGAAGCGCGTGCCCTTGGCGGCTTCCTTCACGGCTTCGCGCTGCTCTTTGGTGGCGATGCCGAAGTTCGCGAGCGACTGCGCCGTAGCGAGTGCGGCGTCCTGCGAGAAGTGCACGATGTAGAGCGGGGCTTCGTCGCGGCGCAGCGCGAGCTCGACCGTGCCCTCAAGCGCGGTGTCCACGTACTCGTAGGCGAGCGGCACGGGTCGCGGCGCGTCGGTCACGCGGTCGACGACGCGGCCAGTGCGCTCTTCCAGTGCGTCGGCAATCTGTGTGACGTCGCCGAGCGTGGCGCTCATGAGCATGAACTGCGTGTGCGGCAAGGTGAGCAGCGGCACCTGCCATGCCCAGCCACGGTCGGGATCGGCGAAGTAATGGAACTCGTCCATGGCGACCACGCCCACGTCCGTGTCCTCGCCCTCGCGGAGCGCCTGGTTGGCGAGGATCTCCGCCGTGCAGCAGATGACGGGCGCCTGCGTGTTGATGTGCGTATCGCCGGTGATCATGCCGACGTTGTCGCGGCCGAGCACCTCGATCAGATCGAAGAACTTCTCCGAGACGAGCGCCTTGATGGGGGCGGTGTAGTACGCGCGGCGCCCCTGTGCCATGCCGAGGAAAAGCATGCCGAGCGCCACGAGCGATTTGCCGGAGCCGGTTGGCGTGCCCAGGATCACATGGTCGCCGGCGGCGAGGTCCATGAGGGCCTCCTCCTGGTGCTCCCAGAGCTCGATGCCGCGTTCGTCGCACCAGGAGAGAAAGCGCTCAAAGGCCTCATCGGCCGAGCACCACGGCTCGGGCTCCTCTCCTTCCGCAGGTTCCCACCAGCTGGGTGAGAGCGCGCCGAGCGATCCGTGCTCGCCGGTGCTGCCGGTGCCGGCGGCGAACGAGCTGGCCGAGGTGGCCGTGGGCGGCTCAGATGCGGGCTGGGTGCGGTGTGCTTGAGACATGGTCCAACTTCCTTCATCGTGTTCTGACCCATTATCGCCGATTGCGCGCAGTTGCAGAACGTTTCATCTTTGAAACAGGAACGGGTGCCGGGCGAGCGCCGGCAGATTGGTAGTAGGGTTGGGGGCGTTTGAACGGTTCGGTCCATCGTGGCGTTGGGCGTGCCTGCGCGCGGGGCGGTCTCGCGCCGGGCGAATCTGTACTTGGCGCGTCTGCGCGCGGAGCGAGCTCGCGTGGGTGGTTCTTCGCACCGGGCTGCCCTGCAACGAGCGGTCCCGCGACGAGTGATCTCGCGCCCGCCGGGCGCTCCCGCGACGAGCGATCTCGCGCGCACCGGGCGGCCCCGCGACGAGCGGCCTCGCGCACACCGGGCGGCGGCAAACAAAGGCTGGAACCATTGAGCACGGGGAGGCTATCTCTATGGACACCATCAAGCGCGTTGGGGACTTCATTGGTGGACACATGCCCTTTATCGCGCCGATTTGCGTTGCGCTTGGCGTGCTGCTTCCGCAGGTCTTTGGCCGGATAACGTGGCTCGTTCCGTATCTCTTTGCAATCATTACGTTCCAGGGCTCGCTCAACAGCACGGTGCGCCAGGTGGTCTCGACCTTCCGGCACCCGCGCGAGCTGTTGTCGATTCTCGCTGTGACCATTGTGGCGATGCCGGTGCTCGCGCGTCTGGTAGGCGGGCTGGTGTTTTCGGATTCCGAGATTGTTTGCGGCATCGTGATCGAATACAGCATCCCCGTGGCGGTCGTGAGCTTTATGTGGATTGACATCTTCCATGGGAATGCCTCGCTCGGACTGGCGGCCATTCTGATTTCCACCGTGCTGGCGCCGGTGACCGTGCCCATTACGCTGCAGCTTCTCATGGGTGCGAGCGTGCATATCGATGCCCTTTCGATGATTCGCGACCTGGCGCTCATGGTCGCGCTGCCCGCCCTTGCGGGCGTGGCGGTCAACGAGCTCACAGACGGCTGGGGCCACGAGAAGCTCTCGGGCAACCTTTCGCCGTTCTGCCGCCTCTTTTTGCTGCTGGTCATTACCTGCAACTCGACCGGCATGAGCAGCTACGTTCTTTCGCTTGACGCGGTGGTGTTGGAGAGCGCAGCGTTCATTCTGATTTTTGCGAGCTGCGGCTTCTTGCTCGGCGCGCTCATTGCGCGGATGCTGGGCACGTCGATCGGCGACTTCTACACGATCACCTTTTGTGTGGGGCTGCGCAACATCTCGTCTGGCTCGGTTATCGCTAACGAGTTCTTCCCGGGCTCGGCGATCATCCCCGTCATGATGGGGACGCTTTTCCAGCAGATTCTTGCGGCTATCGCGGGGAGCATCCTGCGCCGCCTCACGGGTCCCGAGCACGATCAGGCTCGGCGCCGCGTTGCCCACGCGCGTCAGCTCATGCGGAATAAACGCGACAGCTAACGGTGCTCGCGAGAGGCGCTGCGCGATGCGTTGCGCGCCCGGTTGCGCAGGTTGATGACAGCGCCCTCCATGCCGAGGGGCACGTAGCCCATCGCGTCGAGGTCGAGCGGGAGATAGGCCACAAGGCTTTGCTCGGCGCTGAGCCCGCGTTCAATCTGCGCGGGGCTTGGCGTGGCTGCCGGCGTGGCGCAGATGCCGTAAACCGGGGCGCCCTGAGCGGCAAGGCGCCGTTCGTATTCGGTTACGGGGTGCTCGGGGTGTTCGGCGCGCACGTTATCCGAGGTCCAGAGCGTGCGGTAGCCCGCTGCCTCGAACTGCGTGAGCGCGTAATCGCGCAGCGGCTGGCTGTCGGTGCGCAGCGTGACCGTAGCGCCGGACGCGAGCAGGTTCCGGTAGGAAAGCAGATGGTTGACATGCACGAGGCGGCGCTCCGCGAACTTGCGCTTGGGATACGGCGTGGGAAAGTTGAGCGTGATGGCCGCAAGCTCGCCGGGCGCGAAAATGCGCGCGAGCGAATCTGCGCCGCGCGGCAGCACGAGGGCGTTTGGTAGCTCCGCCTCGCAGATGTACTGTGCGGCGTAGGCAACGCAGATGGGCTCGGTGTCCATGCCAATTAATAGGCTGTTGGGCTCGCGGCGGGCGCGCTCAATGAGGTATGCTCCCTTGCCGCAGCCCAGGTCGAGGTGAACGGCGGAGAAGCTGCGGGCGCGTTCCCATGAGGTGCAATCGTCATTGCCGAGCGCGCGGCCGTCGCTCGCGCCGGCCGCGTGGTTGTCGCTCGCGCCGGCCGCATGGTTGTCGCTCGCGCCGGCCGCGTGGGAGGTGCCGTTTTTGATTACGGGAGCGGTGCCAGTGGCGGTCACATGGTCGGTGCTGACAGACAGCGGCCAGCATGCTTGCGCCCAATGTCCGCGGAAGGTTTCGGGCTTCTCCTCAATGGCCGCGCCGTAGCGCTCGAGTCGCTCTTCGAGCACGAAGTTCTTTGGTGTGCGAATATGCGTGAGTCCCACAGGCCGTCTCCAGCAAAACGATTGGTTGGGCGCGTTGCAGAATAGCACAGGTGGCCGTTCGGTGGCGCGGGCCGCTTCGTTGCTTGGTAAGCGGTGTGGTGCCGGCGGGGCGGTGCCGTCACTAAGGCGGCTTCATCGGCTGCGCCGCAGATGGACTTTGCGTCTATGGTGCATCATAGACGCTGGAGCACGACGTATCGGTTGAGCTTTCGGCCCTTGCCGTCGTTCGAATACCGGGCAAGCTCTCTGCTCATCCCGACCGGCAGCATCGCGACCAGCGCATCAATCTCTTCCTCTGTAAAGTGGTGGCAATAGCGGAAGGTTCCAGTTTCCTGCCACCCCAGGAGGTGGTCGCCCTCCTCGAGGGCGTCGACGGCAAACGTAAGGTTCTCGGGGTGCTCGCGTGCGGCTTGCTCGGCCTGCGACGCCTTGTGCGCAAGCCGCTCGTCATTCATAAACTGCCAGAACGATAGGGCAATCAGGCCACCAGGGCGCGTGTGCTCGACCAGGAACCGCATCACGCTCGCGCGCAGCTCCCATCCAGGTACGTGATGCATGAACCCAAAGCAGCAAGAGAAGTCGCATGATGGCAGTGCGTCGAGGGCATTGGGCGTGGCGGCCCCGGGCGCTTTTGGAGCACTCCCGGCGAGCGTGCCCAGGATATCGACGTCGTAGAACGTCGTTTGCGCCGGGGGCTCGTCCCCCGTTGCAAGTGCCAGACAGTTGTCGACGGCATAAAACGAGAGGCGCCTATCCGGCAGCGCATGCGTGAGAAAGCGCTCGAAGCGCATAGTTCCACAGGCAAGGTCTAGGATAGATGCCGCGCGTCCCGCCGCGAGGGAGTCGTTCAGCAACGATGCGATTCGCTCCCAGCCGGGCCAAGGGTTGCTGCGCGTGGCGGCGAATCCCTGCGCGTTCTTGCGGTAGAACGCCGTGTTGAGGGCTATGAGCGCGCGTATTGTTTGCAGTTCCACGAGTCCTCCCCATCGCTCGTCTACCAGTATGCTCACCGGCGGACAAAAAGCAAGGCGAGTAGCTTTGACCTACATCGAGGTCCTCTGGTCTACGCGCGGGCCTCTCGCCTGAATCGAGGCCTTCCCGCAGTGCGGCCTTCTCGCCTAAAACGATGCCCTCCGGCCACAGACGCGGGTCTCTCGCCAAAAACATGTACACAAGCGTCACGAATCGCCGGATTTAGGGCAATTATTGACGCTTGTGTACATGTTTGGGAAGACTTTGTGCCGTGGGGGGGCAGCGGGGGAAGCAGCGCCGCGGCAGCTCACCACATACAGCTCGTCCGCATGCGCGTGCGGTACAATGCGGTGCCATGGAAGAGATTATTCTGCAGATACTGGAGGCGCTCCGGCGGGGCGAGACGGTGGATGATCGCGCGCTCGTAAAGCTTGTGCACGCGGCGGCCAAGCGCGCGGGCGGCGATAAGCGAGCGTTTGCCAAGCGGCGCTTGCTGCCGTTCTACCAGCGAATAAAGCGCGAGGAGCCCGATCGCTGGGCGCGATGGGGCATCACACCCGAGCTTGAGGAGCGGCTTGTAGGCGTGCTTCGCATGAAACCGCGCCGTTCGGCCTCGGGCGTGGCAACCATCACGGTCATCACAAAGCCGTGGCCATGTTCGGGCTCATGCATCTTCTGCCCGAGTGATGTGCGCATGCCCAAGAGCTACCTTGCCGACGAGCCCGCATGCGCCCGCGCCGAGCAGGCATGCTTTGACCCGTATCTGCAGGTCTCGGCTCGTCTGACCGCTCTGTCGCAGATGGGGCACGCCACCGACAAGATCGAACTCATCGTGCTCGGCGGCACGTGGAGCGACTACCCAGCAGAATACCAAGCGTGGTTTATGCGCGAGCTCTTCTGTGCCCTCAACGACGATGCGGTGGCCGGCGAGGCCGCCAACCCTGCCCTCCGTGGGTTTTCCGATTTGGGGACGTGTTCACAATCTCAAATGGGTACCCCGGGCGCCGTGGATGAGAGGGGTCGCACCGCCCATGACGGGGAGGAGCGCATCGCGCACGATGAGGCCGGCCGCACCGCCCATGACGATGCCGTTCCCGTGGGCGTGCGCGAGCGCCGAGCGTTCTACCGGAGCTGCGGCCTAATGGCTGGGGGAGACAGCTGCCCCGCTCAGCTCACAGAAGCGGATGCCGATGCCACGCAACGTGCCGTGACGGCCGGTGACCTCACCTATAACCAGGCGATTGCTCAGCTCTATCGCAAGAGCGTTGCATGGCAGGCGGCCGCTCGCATGCAGCGGGCGACCATGGATGAACTTGAGCACGAGCAGCGCCGTAACGAGACCGCGCGCCACCGCGTGGTGGGGCTCGTAATTGAGACGAGGCCCGATGCCATTACGCCCGAGGCGCTTGTTGCCATTCGCCGCATGGGAGCCACCAAGATTCAGATGGGCGTGCAAAGCGTTGACCAGCGGATTCTTGATGCGAATGGGCGTAACATGCAGGTCGGGCAAATCGCGCGCGCGTTCTCGCTGCTGCGGTTGTTTGGCTTTAAGATCCATGCGCACGCGATGGTGAACCTTCTGGGTGCAGCGCCCGCTGCCGACCAGCAGGATTATGCACGCTTTGTGACCGACGCCGCCTTTCAGCCCGATGAAATCAAGCTCTACCCCTGTGCGCTCATTGAAAGCGCCCGCCTGCGCGAGCGCTACGAAGCCGGCGCATGGCGGCCCTATACCGAAGACGAGCTCGTTGACGTGCTGGTAGAGGACGTGCTGGCCACGCCGGCGTTTTGCCGCGTGTCGCGCATGATCCGCGACTTCTCGTCCGGAGACATTATGGTGGGCAACAAAAAGCCCAACTTGCGTCAGTTGGTCGAAAACCGGGTGCGTGAGCGGTGCGCGCAGACGGGTGAGCAGGTGCAGGAAATCCGGTTTCGCGAGATCGCAACGAGCGAAGTGGATGTGGAGGCCCTCCGTCTTGATGTGGTGCCCTACGAGACAAAATCCACGAGCGAGCGCTTTTTGCAGTGGATTACCCCCGAGGGGCGCATCGCGGGGTTCATGCGGCTTTCGCTGCCTCATCCTGACGCGATGGCGGCTCTTGTTGACGAGCTCCGCGCCGCTGGCTGCGAACCTCCCTTTGCGCCCGGTGAGGCCATGATTCGCGAGGTGCATGTGTACGGCATGGCTGCCCGTGTGGGCGAGGAAGGCACGGCGGCGCAGCATCATGGCCTGGGACGGCGGCTTGTTGAGCGGGCGTGCGAGCTTGCGCGCGCGGCGGGCTATGACCGCATCAACGTGATCAGCGCCGTGGGCACGCGCGAATATTATCGGCACTTGGGCTTTCGCGACCACGGCCTCTACCAACAGCGTGAAATGAGGACAGAGGAAATTTCATGCGGGCAGGGAATGGTCCACGCTGGGGAGGCGTTATGAGCAACGGCAACATTTCGCCTCGTTCGGGCGGCGCGGGTAGTTCAGGTGGCATGGGCGGCGCAGGCGGCCCGGTCGGTTCAGACGGCCCGGGTAGTTCAGGTGGCATGGGCGGTCCGGGCGGCCCGGCCGAGAACAATCCCCTTGAGTTCGTGGGTACGCTTATGGCGCTCGCGATCATCTTCATTGTGGTAGTGCTTATTGAGCTGTGGAAATACCCTTGGCAAGTGTGGGCCTTTTTTGCCGGATGCTTTCTTCTTGGCTATATCTGCCTGCGGTTTTGGCCGCATACGGTAAAGACCGCGCAAGGGCGCGCGTTCATTTACACCCTCCTGGTGGGCAGGCGGCTTGTGCGCGTTTTCAGGCTCGGTGGCGTGTACCAGTCGGCCACGAACCTGGGGCTCCATTGGGGGGAGCCGGTATTTACCTATCACCGTGCGTTCGACGCGGTGTTCGAGGCGGACCGGGTGCTCGCAGCACAGACCGGGCATGGCGTGCATCGGGTGCTCGCGCTCGGCGGAGGCGGGTTCGCATGGCCCAAGCACGCGCTGCTTGCACGGCCTGACCTGATTATGGGCGTGGTCGAGATTGACCCCAAGGTGATTGAATGCGCCGAGGCGTGGTTCTATGTAGACCGCCTCAAAAAGATCGCCGGCAAGCGCTTGCACATCATTGAGGGTGACGGGCGCGCATATGTGGAGCAGCGCGCCAAGCAGATTGCCGAAGGGGAGCTCGTGCTGCCCGGGGCGGTTCCTGCCGAGCTGCCCGCTGTCGAAGGGGCGGCTGTGAAAGAGGAAGTTGCGGAAGAGACGGCTGCGGAAGAAGCGGCTGCGGAAGAGCCGTCTGCAGCAGCGCCTTCCACGGGGGATACTAAACCCATTTCTCAGAAAGACCGGAGCGCACATGGCGTGCGACCCCGCCGCGTGCATCGTTTTGATGCCATCGTGAACGACACCTTCACCGGCGAGGAGCCGGTTCGCGCGCTCGCTACGGTGGAGGCTGCGCGGGCCGTGCGCGCCTGTCTGACCCCCGATGGCGTGTACGCTATGAACGTTGTTTCGCGCGAAGACGGGCAGGACCTCACGTTCCTCCGCGACGAGGTTGCCACGCTCAAGGAAGTCTTTGCCCACGTGCACGTGCTCCCCGTGGATGAGCCGGTTTGGGCGGGTGAGGACAACTACATCGTGCTCGCCACCGATGGTCCGACTGTCTTTGACGGCACGATTCCCTACGATGACGACTTCCTCGGCAGCCCGCTCTACGATGCAGGAGCTGCCGAGGGTGCTTTGGCGTAACAAGGCGTCCTTGGCGTCATCTTGCGTGCGCGCTCTATGCCAAAGCGCACGCGAAGAAGCTCGTGGCCCGGCTTTTGCGTGCACTTTGGCATAGAAATCGGTTGCGCTGCCTGCTTGCAGGAGGGCTCTTGCCTATCTGACGCTCAACGCATGCCGGTGGAGCTCTTCCGGGCCGGCTACTTCACCCACTCGCGCACGCGCTCGCGCATGCCTTCGATGTCGAGCACGCCCTCGGCAAAGCCTTTGCGGACGAGCTCCTTGGGCAGCAGCTCGTCGTATTTATCAAAGTACGGCACCTCGCTGGGGTAGACGAGGTCGATGGGGTCAAAGTCCTGCTCCGCCTCGGCAGCCACAACCTGGAAGAACGTTTCTTCGTCCGCTTTCATGCGGAATTGCATATAGTACGGCCGCGCCGGGTCGAGCCCCTTGAGGCCAAGCTCCGGCGCGCACTTGATTTTGAGCAAGCGCTCAAGCGCCAAAAACGCGTAGCTTCCCAACCAGGGAAAGAGCACCCACGTGTCGCCGCCGAGGTTGATGAGCGGCTTTGTTGCCGTGCCCGAAAGCTCCGCCGTGCGCCGTGCCTGCACCAGGCGTGCCCGCGCGTTATCGAGCAGGTAGGGATAGACGGCATGCTCCTGGAGCACGCGCTTCATGCGTTCGAGGATATGCGTGTTGATGTCGCCCGCGCAGTCGCCAAAGTACGCCGGCACGCGCCCCTTCACCTTGGTGCAGTAGACCAGGCGACGTTTCCAGTCGACCTCTTCCACAAGCCAACAGGCGCCCGCGATGGCAATGCGCTCGCCGGGCGGCGGAGGGTTCACGATGGTGCCGAGCTCCGCGCCTTCGCAGCGCACGGTGAACTCCTCGTTTTCTTGGAACACGGCGTAGAACTTAAACGAATTGGTGTATCGCTCGCCAGCAAGCCCCACAATAAGGCCGCCGCCCTCGGTTTGCTGGATCTGATCGGTTTCCAGCAAGTGTCGCAGCAGCACGCGAAAATCGTCGGCGCTCACGCGGTGGAAGTACGAGAGCGTGAGCACGCGTTGGGCGAGTTCGGCGGGGGAGAGCTCGCCGCAGCTGGCGAGCGTGGCCATGGTCTGATGGTAGAGCAGGCTGTATGGCAGGCGGTCGAGCGCGGGCGGCTCCACCCAGCGCTCCTCGTGATAAAGCTGCACGAGCGCGATGCCTTGCAGCAGCTTCCAGGGGACGGTCTCTGGCATGGTCGTGCGCGGCTCGGGCTGTTCTTCGCGCATGACAAAATGCATTTCGGGCGGCAGGTCGCGGCGGCCCGTGCGGCCCATGCGCTGCAGGAAGCTCGACACGGTAAACGGCGCATCAATTTGGAACGCGCGCTCGAGCCGGCCGATGTCGATGCCGAGCTCAAGCGTCGAAGTGGTTACCACGGTGTCGAGCCGCTCCTCGTCGCGCATGATGTCTTCGGCGCTTTCGCGGATGCTTGCCGAAAGGTTGCCGTGGTGGATGAGGAACCGGTCCGGCTCGTGGTTGGCTTCGCAGTAGCTGCGCAGCATGGTGCAGACGGCCTCGGCCTCCTCGCGCGAGTTGGCAAACACGAGGCACTTGTGGCCACGGGTGCGTTCGAAGATGTAGCCGATGCCGGGATCGGCGTTATCGGGCGCGCGGTCCGTGGGAGCAAGGAGCTCCTGCTCGTCGGGGCGCGGTGGCGCAGGCGTGGCAGCCAGGTCTCCGCTGGGCGCAGACTCCGCCGGCTCAACAGCAAGTACCTCGGCCTCGATTGTGCCATCGGCGCGCACGATGCCAGTGCCCGCGCCCTCGGCCGCGCGCTCTGCAGCCTGGGGGCCCGTGATGTAGAAGTGCTCCATCGAAAGGCGCCATACGCGGCGCGTCTCCTCAAAGCGCGGGATAATGCAGCCGCGTCCGGTACCGCTGGCCAAAAAGGCGCCCGTGCGCTCGGGATCGCCGATGGTTGCCGAAAGGCCAATGCGGCGAGGGTTCACACCCGCCATGCGCGAGAGCCGCTCGATCAAGCAGAGCGTCTGCCCGCCGCGGTCGCCGCGCAGGAGCGAATGGACTTCGTCAATGACCACGAAGCGCAGGTCGTGGAAAAGACGGGGGACCGCCATGTGCTTGTGCATGAGGAGCGCCTCGAGCGATTCGGGCGTAATCTGCAGGATGCCCGAGGGGTGCTTGAGCATGTTGCGCTTGTGCGAGGCCGCCACGTCGCCGTGCCAGTGCCAAACGGGGATCTCGGCTTCTTCGCACAAATCGTTCAGGCGGAGAAACTGGTCGTTGATGAGCGCTTTGAGCGGTCCCACGTAGATGGCACCAACGCTCGTGGGCGGGTTTTCCCAGAAGAGCGTGAGGATGGGGAAGAACGCTGCCTCGGTTTTTCCTGAGGCGGTCGAGGCGGTGAGCAGCACGTTTTCGTCCGTGTTAAAGATGGCGTCGGCTGCGGCCACTTGGATTGAGCGCAGGTTCTCCCATTGGTGGTCGTAGATAAAGTCCTGTATGAATGGCGCGTACCGATCAAAGATGCTCATGGTGGCCTCGCGTGTTGGAGTGATAAACCAAGCTGGTTGGAAGAACCATCCTGGCTTTAAATGGTGAATTCGGTGAACTCGGCTGCGCTGTGGCCGGAGACGGCAGGGGCGACAGACGCGGCGCTGTGGCCGGAGACGGCAGGGGCGACAGACGCGGCGGGCGTAGTGGCACCCGCACCCTTGATAGCGCCCGCACCCTTGATAGCGCCTGCCCCGGCTTCTTCCGCTCCGTCCAACGTGTCTCCCGCACTGCCGGCAAGAATATGTGCGACCGGTGTCTCGGGATTCTGGTAGGCGATGTCGAGCAGCTCGATGAAATCGCGGATGACCTCGCGCGGGGTAAGGTGCGTGTCGGCGCCCACGCGGCCAAATTCGATCTGTAAAAAGCTCACCAGGTCCTGTTCGGTCAGTCGCGCCTTGTACCCAAAGTAGCCCGCGTGGATTTGCTGCAGCTTCTCGATGAGCACGAGCAGCTCCTCGTACGTGAGCGGATGCAGGTGAATGATGGGCGCGAGCATGTCGCGCATGCCTTCGCCGGCAAAGCGCCCCTGCGTCAGGCGGCTGCGCAGTGCCTCGTAGCTAAACACGCCGCGCCGCCGGTCCTCGATGCTCTGCGGCGTGCCTCCCATGATGATGCCCAGGTAGTGCGCCTTGCCCTGCAGGGTGTCGTTGTACATGGTGAGAATCTTCTCGTAATTGTACTGGCGCGTGATTGAGTTGGGAATCTTGTAGAGGTTCACGAGCTCGTCAATAAGCACGAGCATGCCCTGGTAGCCCGCGCCCTTGAGAAACTGCGCAAAGAGCTTGATGTAGTCGTACCAGTCGTCATCGCCGATGATGATCGAGACGCCGAGCTCCTGCTTTGCCTCGGTTTTGGTGCGATATTCGCCGCGGAACCAGCGGGCAACATTGCTTTTAAGATCGTCGTTGCCGGTCGCAGTCGCACGGTAGTAGAGCGTGAGCAGTCGGGCAAAATCAAAGCCGTGCACCATCTCTTCGAGTGCGGCAACTTGCTCGCGGATGCGCGCCTCCACCGCCTGATCGAAAGCGGGGTCGCCGGGCCCCGGGAGTGATGCCTGATCGAAAGCGCGGCTGCTGGGTTCCGGAAGCGAAGCAAACGAAGCAGCTTCGACCCCGGCAGCCGTCTGCGCGGCGCTAGCGGCGCGGCTCTCTGCAGTTTCCGCTTTTGCCGTGGCGTGTTCAGCGGACCAGTTTTGAGCAACCTCGTTTTGCAGGTTTGAGATCCAGCGGTCCAAGATCAGCGTGAGCGCGCCGCCCTCGGGCCGTGTTTTGGTGGAGAGGTTGCGCATGAGCTCGCGGTAGGTGGCAAGGCCCTGGCCCTGCCCGCCTTGCAAGCGCCGCTCGGGCGAAAGGTCGGCGTCTGCAACCACAAACCCCTCGCCCATGGCATGCGTGCGAATGGTTTGCAGCAAAAAGCTCTTGCCGCTGCCGTAGCGGCCAACCAGGAAGCGAAACGACGCGCCGCCATCGGCAATGAGCGCCAAGTCGGTGAGGAGCGCCTTGATCTCGGCCTCGCGCCCGACGGTGATGTAGGGGAGGCCAATACGCGGCACCACGCCGCCCTTGAGCGAGTTGATGATGACGGCCGCCACGCGCTTGGGTACGCGCGGCGCCGTGCTTGATGCTGTGGTGGTCATGCGAGCGCTTCCTTTACGTCGTCCTCGTAGTCTTCAATCACATGGGGGCCCTCTGCGGTAATCTCGATTACCGTGTCGCCGATCACGTCGAAGAGCGCCTCGTTAATGGCGTCGACAAGCATGTCCTCGCTCATCTTGCTTTCCTGCACCGCCGCTGTGCGCGCGGTCTCGTCTGCCGCAAGCAACGCCTGCAGGTAGGTGGCCTGTGCGTGCGAAAGCATTCCTGCGCAGCTGGCGCCCGTCGCCGGAGCTAAGGCATGCTCGGGGGACGCCATGCTCGAGGCAGCAGCCGGCGGCGCGGCTGAGGCCCTCTGAGCGCCAGCCGTCGGGAAGGCCTCATCTGCCTGGGTTAAGCGCGCAGCGACGCGCGCGTTTTCCTGCATGAAGTGCGCCGGGGAGGTTACGCCTTCCTGCGCAGGGGGCATCGCAGCAGCCGGTTCTTCCGGGCTATGCTGCACAGCAGCGAGTGCGCCACCAGGCTCCTCCCCGCCTGCGCGTTCTTCATCGGTAAGCAGCGCCTCCCGCGTGAGCGCGGCTGCCGAGCGAATCCCTGCCAGCTGCGACAGGTCGATCGCAATGCGCCGTGGTGCATGCGCCGCTTTCCACGAGAGCCACGTGGCAATCTCGCCGTCGATGATCTGCTCAAGATACTTAGGCATGCTTTTCTCTTTGAGCGGATACGGGTAGTCGAGCGCCGTGCGCAGCTTGCGGTCAACGTCACGCATGATGCTTCCCAGCTGCGGGCTCTTGTCGCGTGCCCCAAAAACGCGCGAGCAGGTCCACAGGCCATCGCGGCAGCGGTAGCTGTGAATGCGGTCCAGCTCATAATCAACCGGTCCATGGGGTTTGCTTTCAAAGAACACCGCCGAAGCAAACATGGTGTAGGGCATCGTCGCACGCTCCCCAAACAGGGTCTCGATGAGGCCGTTCTTTCGATGCTTGCGATAGTACTCCAGCATGCGGACAAAAACGGCATCGGCAACGTGCCGCAGGTCATCGGGCGCATCGTGGTAAAGACGCGACAGGCGGATACGGTAGGTTGAAAGCGCGTCGATGGCACAGAGCAAGCGGCGTTCGTGCTCGGTGTCTGGCGGCAAGGGGAGCGCCGGCGTCTTCTTTTTGCGCGTGCGCTTTGCGCTTGGCGCAGGCGCTGCAGTATCAAGAGGCGCGCTCAATGGCTCGTCTGACACAAGATGCCAGACCTGTGGGTCATGTGGCGCGCTTTCGTTCACCAGGTCGATGAGCGCCTGGTCAAACGTGAGCGACCGGCTGTCGGCAAGACATGCCGGGTCGAGCCCGTAATACACCACATAATCGCGAAGCCATACGCGCACGTAACGGTCGATTTCAGGCGCAAAGGCGCGGTATGCCTCCCAAAATGTTTTGAGCTTGGTAAAGCCGTCGCGCGCGTCGGCAACGCCGATGCCGTTGATCAGCTCGTAGAGGTATACATAGGCAAAGGAGAGCGAGGCTTCCTGGATGTTTCCGCGTCGTACGGCGGCGCGCCACGTAAAATACCCGCGCAGCTGCCGGTCGCTCATGGCGCTGTACGTGGGAAAATACGCCTTAAAGGTGCCATGGTAGGGGCAATCGTCCTCATAGTCGGCCATAAACATGCCTTGGCGGTAAAAGAGCTCCGCCTCGGTGAGCCAGCGCCCATGCGGGCTGCCCTCCTGCCAGCGAGAGATGCCGCGCATCTCGCGATACCGTTCGGGCAGGTAGTTTGCCATTTGGCGCCCCGTGGTAATAATGGGTTCCGCGCGATAGACAGCTTCGGAAAAATGGGAGTTTGAGCGCAGGCGGTCGCTCGACGTAATGCGTTCAATCAGTTCGCGCACGTCCTGTACTTTATCGCCCATACCGCTCACCCCGTTCCACGCCGTTTGCGCTGCCCTTTGGCAGGTGCCTATGTGGTAAGCCTATATTCTACTATAAAAACAAACATCTGTTCGAAATTGGCGCAGCGGCACAAACAAAACGGGATGCACGAACGGTCGCGCGCCATATAGACGAGCTTCGTCGTATGCGGAGCGCACCTCACATGCGTGGCTGCCTTACAGGTGGGGCCCGCGCATGCGGAGCGCCCCGCGCAAACAGGGCATGCTACACAAACGCCAGGGCGGCGGCAAACACCACCGCGGGCAGCATGTTGGCGGTTTTAAACGTTTTCTCGCCAATAAGGTTCACGCCCACGCAAAAGATCAGCATGGACTCCACAAGCGAAAGATTCGTGAGCGCGGCGTCGGTCATGACGGGCTGAATCAACCGGGCGAGCAGCGTGATGCACCCTTGGAATACGCCGACAGGCAGGGCAGAGAACATGCATCCGCGACCCAGCGAGGCGGTCATAACGCACACGATCAGCGCGTCGAGCGCTCCTTTGAGGGCAAGCGTAGACCAGTCGCCGGTCAGTCCGTCCTGGATGGACCCCACAATGGCCATCGCGCCAATGCACACGGTAAGCGAAGCGGTAGCAAAAGCATTCACAAACGAGGCGTCATCTGCGTTCCCGGTGCGGCGTTTGAGCCATTCGCCCAGGCGCTCAAAGCGTGCGTCAAGGTCAATGAGCTCGCCTACCAGCGCTCCCGCCGCAAACGAAGCGACAACCATCATGGAGCCCCCGCTCACGAGCGTCCCGTCATCGCCAATCGTAAGCATGCCGGCGAGGGCGCCCGAAAGTCCCACAAAGAGTACACTCAGCCCTGTTGCCTTCATCAAGGTGTCCTGTACGGGCGGGGTGAACAGCCGTCCTCCAACGGTTCCCACCACCCCGCCTGCCACGATAAGCGCCACGTTGATGAGCGTGCCCAGTCCAATCACCTAGTCCTCAGCCTCCTGCGCGTCGCCCGAGTCGTAGAGCGCCAAAAATCCCGCCGGATCAATAAAAGGCACTGGCGAGACGGCGTAATCCGTATCATCGCGGGTGATAATGTAGTCGCATCGCGCCTCGCGCGCAACTTCGTCTTCTCATGCCGTGGCGTCTGCGGAAGCGGTGCCGCAAGAGAGCTCGAGCCCCTTGCTAATGAGGCGGTGCAGCTGTTTGCGCTCCTGCTTTGACGGCGCGGCGGCGCTCGCGTTTTCCCCAGCTGCCTGGCGGGACGGTTGCGCCGCGCGCGCAATGCGCTTGACCGTGCGGTCGAGGGCGGTGGGATTTCGCAGGTCAGCGGTGGTAATAGGCACAACGGTAAAGCCGGGAAACGCATCAAGATCCGCGGGCAAGCTCGTGGGATCGTCCACGATTTCGACGGCGATTTTCGCTGCGGGTACATACACTGCCATGGCGTTCTCCAATCTCGCCCCGGCCCTCCGGAGCGCCTTGATTGCACCCTAGCGCCTCGAGCTGACCAAAAACCCGATGTTTCTAACAAGAACCTGAATCGGGCAGGCAGCGCCCCTCGAAAAATCAGTTGTGGAGGTTTTACGCATCAACCGGAGGGGGTATCCGGAATTTGTCATTATCGGGGCGTGCATAGCGAGGGGGTAGTATGAACGACGACATTTCGCTTGAAGGCTCGCCGGCCAGGAGACGGCGCAAACGCTGTCGGTGCGTCACTTCAGCCTGATGAATTCGCTGCTCACCGTTATCAACACCACGCCGCGCAACAATCCAGATCACGTTATCGCGCGTTCTTTTCTCGACCACTTTGACCATCTGGCGGACCTGAATGTCTATGAGGTGGCACAGGCGTGCTACACCTCGCGGTCGGGGCTCCGCCGGTTTTGCCAGTCTATTGGGTTCGAAAACTTTTCGTCCATTAAGCGCAGCGCATTTGAGTGGCGTCGCCATTACGACTACTTTACCGGCTATGTTAACCACGACAACTTTCGCGCGCATATGGCGGCATCCCTTGCGTCGATGGTCGCCACCATTGACAAGCTCGTGACCGACGAAGACCTCAACGCACTCGTTAACGTGCTGCACGATGCCCGTACCGTGCTGCTCGTTGCATCGGACTTTTCGAGCATGGCGGTACGCGATTTTCAGCAAGCTATGCTCGTCATGCACAAAGTGGTGTACCTGGTTACCGACTCAGTGGGCGACGAGGCCATGTTCGCGTCGCTTGGCCCCTCGGACGTGGTGCTGGTCATTTCGGCAACGGGCAACTATGCCCAGGTTTCGCGCCAGCAGATCGAGCAGACCGGCGCGTTGCGCGCGCTCGTTACGTTCAATCGCGACCAGCATCTTGCCGAGCCCTATGAGGTGGTGCTCTATCTTTCGGACGAGGACCTTGGTCGTTCCCGGTCGGTGTACGCCAAATACGGCGTCAACTACTTGTTTGATCTGCTTTATAACCGTTACTTTACGCGGTTCGGCTCATAACCGGCGCATGAACGCGTGGGCGGCGGCACTCCTTGCCCGTCTGGTCTCGTCTGCTCAACAACTTGTTCACTCGATACCCCTCGTCTAATAAGCAGAGTGGCCCGACAGTTCGCCCGGCCGCTTGCTATGACTGGTGTGCGCCTGTCAAGCGGCACCCGCCGTTGAGAGAACAGAATCGACCGTTTGGATGGTTCAGATTTTGGACCCGGTTATCAGGGTTCAATCTGTGAACCCCATCAACGCCGCCTTCCCCCGTATGGTTACGCCAGCTCGAGCACGTACGGTAAGGCGCGCACCGCGCGTTGCATACGGAAGGACCATCATGCATTACGATCATCAACCGGTGTTCCCCAGCACGTTTATGTGGGGTGCCTCAAGCGCCGCGTGGCAGGTTGAGGGCGGCACCACCGAAGGCGGCCGCACCCCCGCCATCATCGACCTCAACTCGCAAACTAAGGTGCCGTTTGCCGATAACAGCATCGCGGCCGACCACTATCACCACGTTCACGAGGACGTCGAGCTCATGGCCGAGTGCGGCTTTACGAGCTACCGGTTCTCGCTGGCCTGGCCGCGCATTATTCCGGCATCTGACGGCGTGGTCAACGAAGAAGGCGTTCGCTTTTATAACGAGCTCATTGACGACCTGGTAGCGCATGGCATTACGCCCATCGCAACGCTGTACCACTACGACATGCCGGTTTGGGTGGACGAGGAGCTCGGCGGCTGGAAGAGCCGCAAAACCGTCGACGCCTTTGAGCACTATGCGCGCGTGTGCTTTGAGCGCTTTGGCGATCGCGTGAAGTACTGGCTCTCCATCAACGAGCAGAACATGCAGATTTGCTACGGCGATTGGCTGGGCGTTTCCAAGGGGTGCGACGATTGGTTCCGCGACAAGTGGTGCATCAACCACATCATGAACCTGTGCCATGCCAAGGCAGTCATTGCCTGCCACGAGCTGGTTGACGGTGGCAAGATCGGTCCGGTTCCGGGCATGGTGCCCATCTACCCGTATTCGTGCGACCCCATGGACCAGATTGCCGCCATGAACGCCGAGGAGTTTACCGAGAAGCTCTGGAACGATACGTATGCTACGGGCGAGTACAGCACCTTTATTCAGAAGTACTGGAAGAACCACGACATTGATCCGGGCATTGAGCCGGGCGACCTGGAGCTTATGAAGCAGGCGAAGATCGACTTCTTTGCGGTGAATTGCTATCGCTCCAACACCGCCAAGTGGGCGCCGGCCGATGCCGAGCCGCATAGCTATGACATGAACAAGACGGGCGAAAAGGGCAAGCTGATCTTCCCCGTGGTGCCCGGCGAGTACCAGCTGGTGTACAACCCGCACGTGGAATACACCGATTGGGACTGGGAGATCGATCCGGTTTCTATGCGCTACGTGCTGCGCTATATGTGGGACCACTACCATCTGCCCATGATGATTACCGAAAACGGATACGGCGCCCACGAGCACAAGGATCAAAACGGCGAGGTCCACGACCAGTATCGCATCGGTTTTCTGCGGGAGACCATCTACCAGCTTGGCCTTGCGATCGAGGACGGCTGCGACGTCATCGCCTATAACCCCTGGTCGTTTACCGACCTGCTTTCAACGGGTAACGGTATCGAGAAGCGCTACGGCCTGGTGTATATCGACGCGACGGACGATGAGCTCAACGAGGCAAAGGCCGCGGGCACGCTGCCGCCCATGAAGCGCATCAAGAAGGATTCCTTTACGTGGTATTCCGCGCTCATCAAGTCAAACGGGACCGATTGGGGCTGCGATATGAGCGGCCACGACGATAAGCCGTTTGGCGAGCGCGCAGAATAGGAGAAGCCCATGGCAAAGAAAGATTACACGGCCATTCGCGACGCTATTGTAGAGGCGTGCGGTGGCGCTGCGAACATCGCAAACGTTACCCACTGCATGACGCGCCTGCGCGTGCAGCTGCGCGACGGCTCCAAGCTCGACCAGGACGACGCCAAAAAGATCGCCGGCGTGCTGAATCTGGTGGTGCAAAACGGCGAGTACCAGTTTGTGATCGGCCAGGATGTGCCGAGCCTGTATGAGGAGTTCACCAAGCTCGATATAGCAACGGGCGGTTCCGTGGAAGATGACGCCGCGCTTGCCGAGGACGCAAAGTTTACCAAGGGCGGTATGGGCGAGGCGATCCTCTCCTTCATCGGCGGAACGTTCTCGCCGGTTATTCCCGTCCTGGTTGCTGGCGGCTTGACGGGTGCAGTGCTCACACTGCTCACCATCTTTGTGCCGCTCATCACCATGCTCGTCACGGTGCCGGTAACCCTCATCGTGCTCGGCCCCATTGGCAACACGGTGGGTACGTGGCTCTCCGACGGCGTGCTCGCGATTTATCGCGCCGTGCCGCCGCTGGCTGTTGCGATCGTTGGCCTGGGAACGCCTTGGCTGGTGTTCTTCGGCATGAACAACGCAACCTACCCGGTACTCTTTGCGCTTATGGCCGAGGTTGGCTCTGACCCGCTGATCTGCACCGGTATGGCTCCGGCCAACGTGGCCGTGGGCGGTGCGTGCCTCGCCGCCGCGCTGATTGCCAAGACGGTCGAGGAGCGCGGCGTGGCGGTTGGCGCGGGCGTTACGGCGCTCTGCGGCATCACCGAGCCCGGCGTGTATGGCGTGCTCTTTACCGAGCGCTACCCGCTGATTGGTGCCATGATCGGCGGCGGTATTGGCGGCTTTGTGGCAGGTCTGCTGGGCATGACGCAGTACACGGTGTCGACCCCGGGTTTCATTAGCTTTGCCGCCTACATTAGTCCCGACGGCACGCTCACGAATCTGTGGATCTCGCTTGGCGTGATGGTGCTCGCGGTGGTGCTCGCCTTTGCGGCAACGTATGTCCTGGGCAAGCGAGCTCAGGCGCGCGTGGCCTAAGAAGTACGGACCATTCTGGGATGGGGCGCTTTGGATTGCCCGCATGAGCCAAAGCGGTCCCGTCCCAGAATGGCCAACCGCTATGTTTCCAACGCGCGAACGGGGAGGGCGCGGACGGCGGGGGTGCGTACGTTCTCGTACAATCGGCTGCACGCGCCTTGCGCGCGTCATGATGTACGAGAGGGGTGGGGCAATGCCTGCATCAATGCCCGGCTCACCGTGCTCCGCGCTGCCCATTCGCACGTTCTCGCAGGAATTTGACGAGTACCGTGGCGACGAATCGCGCAGCAAGGGCGCGGCCGAGAGCATTTCGTTTCCCACAACGGAGGACGAGGTTCGCGCCATCGTCCGCAATCTGCACACCGCGGGAACGCCCATCACCGTCCAAGGGGCGCGCACGGGCCTGGCGGCAGGTGCGGTGCCGCAGGGCGGCCACGTGCTCAATCTGTCGCATATGAACCGCTGCCTGGGGCTGCGCGAACAGGACGGCACGTTCTACCTGCGCGTTCAGCCAGGCGTGGTCCTTTCTGAGTTACGCAAATACCTAGCCGCCAAAGCGATTCCCGGTGACGGGTGGGACGATGCCTCGCGCGCGGCTGCAGCGCGTTTTGCCGAGGCTCCCGAGCAGATGTTTCCCACCGATCCCACGGAAACCTCTGCGTGCTTGGGCGGCATGGCGGCCTGCAACGCGTCGGGTGCGCGGAGCTACCGCTATGGCGCCATGCGCGACCATGTGAGCGCGCTGCGGCTCGTGCTCGCAAACGGCGACGTTGTCGCGCTGCGACGCGGTGCGGTGCGCGCGCAGGGCCGGCATCTCGCCCTTACCACCGAGGGCGGCGCGACCCTTGCCGTGGATCTGCCCACGTATACCATGCCGCACGCCAAAAACGCGTCGGGCTATTACGTGGCAGACGACATGGATGCCATCGACCTCATCATCGGTTCGGACGGTACCCTCGGCATTATTTCGGAGCTCGAGCTCGAGCTCATGCCCGCGCCCGCGGTGGTATGGGCCGCGAGCTGCTTTTTTGCGACGGAGAGCCAGGCGGTCGAGGCAACCATTGCGGTGCGGCGGCAACTGCGGCACGCGGCCGCGCTCGAATACTTTGACCCGGCGGCGCTCGACGTGCTGCGGCGCGCGCGGGCGGCCGGCTCTGCCTTTGCCGCGCTGCCGGCCATTCCGGACCAGTTTGGGTGCTGCTTATACGTGGAGCTCCAGGCTCCATCCGAGGACGAGGCCATGGCCGATCTGGCCCAGCTCGGCGCCATCGTGCGCGCGGCGGGCGGCGAGCCGGAGGATTCCTGGGTGGCGCGCACGGCCGTCGACCGCGAGACGCTGCGCTTCTTCCGCCACGCCGTGCCCGAAAGCGTAAACATGCTCATTGACGAGCGCCGTCGCGTCGAGTCCACGATCACCAAGCTCGGCAGCGATATGGCGGTGCCGGACGAGCGGCTGCGCGACGTCGTTGCGCTCTATCGCACCACGCTCGCCGAGGAGGGGCTCGAATCGGCGGCGTGGGGCCATATTGGCAACAACCACCTGCATGTGAACATCCTGCCCCGCACGGCGGAGGAGTACGCGCGCGGCAAGGCCCTGTTTGCGCGCTGGGCTGCGGCCGTGACCCGCATGGGCGGCGCGGTCTCTGCCGAGCACGGCGTGGGCAAGCTCAAGCGCGATTTTCTGTGCATTATGTACGGTGCCGACCATGTGCGCGAGATGGCGCGCCTCAAGCTCGCCTTTGATCCGGCGGGCCAGCTGGGCCGCGGCAATCTCTTTGATGCCGCGCTGCTGGACGAGGTGCGTGCCGAGCGAGCAAACGCGCCCGCGACTGCCCATGCGGGGGAGGATGCCTGATGCACATCGTTGTTTGCGTAAAAGCGGTGCCCGGCAGCACCGAGGTCAAAATGGACCCGGTGACGCACACCATCATGCGCGACGGGCGCGAGTCGGTAATCAATCCGTTTGACGCGGCGGCGCTCGAGGTGGCGCTGCGCTTGAAGGACGAGCTTGCGGCACAGGGCGCGCCCTGCCGGGTGAGCGTGCTCTCCATGGGCATCCCTGCAACGGAGGCGCTGCTGCGCGACTGCATCGCACGCGGGGCTGACGACGCGCTGCTGCTTTCTGACCGCGCCTTTGCCGGGGCGGATACGCTCGCGACGAGCTATGCCCTGTCGCGCGGTATGGCCAAGCTCGGCACGCCCGATTTGATTCTGTGCGGCAAGATGGCGGTCGATGGCGATACGGCGCAGATCGGGCCGGAGCTTGCCGGTCTGTTTGACCTGCCGTGCGTGACGGACGTGCGCGCGGTGGCGTCGGTTGACGGCGCGGCGGCGCTCGTGAGCCATGCGACCGATGCGGGCATCGAGACGGTGACGGTGCCGTTGCCCGCGGTGCTCACGGTGGCGAAGGACATCGCCCAGCCGCGCATGCCGAGCATCGCGGGGGTGCTGGCTGCCGCAGATGCGCCCGTGACTGTGCAAAGCGCCGCCGACGTGGCGGCCGACCCTGCCCGGTCGGGCTTGGCGGGCTCGCCGACGCAGGTTGTGCGATCGTTTGTGCCCGAGCGCTCGGATACCTGCGTCATGCTGGAAGGAAGCGTTGCCGAGCAGGCGGCGCGCATCATAAAGGTGGCCGAGGAGGCGGGGCTATGAGCGGTCTGGTGGTAGACGCCGCGCGGTGCATAGGCTGCAAGCGCTGCGAGCGCGCGTGCGCGTTTGGCGGCATCGTGGTCGAGGGGCGGTTGGCGCACCCGACCGATGCCTGCACGCTCTGCGGAAGCTGCATGGATGCGTGTCCCGTCGATGCCCTTACCCTCGAGCGCGCCAAAGCGGGCGAGGGCGCGGGGTGTGATCTTTTGGCCTATCGCGACATCTGGGTGATCGCGCAGGTTGATGACGCGGGCGAGGTGCTGCCCGTTGCGTTTGAGCTCCTGGCCAAGGCGCGCGAGCTCGCCGCGGCGCGCGGGTGCCGCGTGGTGGCCGTGCTGGGGGAGGCAGGCAAGGAGCCGCATCAGGCCGAGCGCCTTGCCGCTGCTGGTGCCAGCGAGGTCATTCATGCCGTTGACGAGCGCTTTGCCCACCCCGATGCCGAGATTTGCGCCCGTTGGGTGTGTGCGCTTGCCGAGGAGCGTCGCCCCGAGATCATGCTATTTGGCGCGACCGCCTTTGGACGCGAGCTTGCGCCGCGCATCGCCGTGATGCTCCAGACGGGGCTCACCGCCGACTGCACGGCGCTCGCCATCGATCCCGCCACGGGCAATCTGTTGCAAACGCGCCCCGCGTTTGGCGGCAACCTCATGGCCACGATTGAATGCCCGGCGCATCGTCCGCAGATGGCCACGGTGCGCCCCGGTGTTTTTGCCGTGCCGGAAGGGGACGCGGCTGAGGGCGCTCCTGCCGCGGACGACCCCGTTGCAGGGGCTTTGGCTGCGGATGGTGCTTCACGATCGGCTGTCGGGCCGGTAGATGCTGACCAAGTTGTGGTTGAGAAGGCAGATGCCGGGCGGGCTGCTGCGGGCGTGATTACCACGGTCGCGCTTGCCCCCGATGTGGCATCGCGCGTCGAGGTGCGTGCGTTCGAACCCGCAGCTACAGGGTCTATTGCCCAGGCCGAGCGCCTTGTGGTGGTGGGTCGCGGCATTGGGTCCAAGAAGAACCTGCCGCTCATGGAGCGCTTGGCGGCACTGCTGCACGCGGAGCTCGGCTGCACGCGCCCGCTGGTCGAGGCGGGGTGGCTCGATTATTGCTGCCAGGTGGGACAGACGGGTGCCGCGGTGGCGCCCAAGCTACTCGTGAGCGTTGGCGTATCGGGCGCCATTCAGCATCTTGCGGGCATTGGCGGTGCAGAGACGACCGTTGCTATTAACGAGGACTCCGCAGCGCCGATCTTCGGCGTGGCCGACTATGCCGTGGTGGGCGACGCGATCGAGACGGTCCGGGAGCTCGTGGCCCAGCTCGAGGCTCGCGGCTAGCTGTTGCGCGCCGCTCAGTTGTTTGCGCGCGGCATGCCTGGCATGCGCGGGCGGCCGCCGGCATGCGGGCGGCCGTCGGTATGCGCGATGTGGGCGGGGGTTGCCGTTGTGCGGAGGGTCTCCGGCATGGGAGGACGGCCTCCGTCATGTGCGGGCGGCCTCCGTCATGCGTTGCGCGCGTCGGGGTCCTCGATAGTGCCGTTTTTAGCATCCAAAACAGCAAAATCGAGGACCTCGATTGCGAGATTGTAATTTCGAGCGGGCTGTTCTGTGTGTTCTGCCGGTTGGCACCGTGTAGGGCTCCGCTGGCGTTGCCGTGCAAGGCGTCGCCCCACCGCCCCCGTGAACGGGCTGCCTACACAAAGACGAGGTTCACGAGCACCATGTAGAGCGCCGTGCTCGCGAAGATGGCGAGGAGCATGTTGCGGCGCCACAGATATAGCCCGCCCGCAACGAGGATGCCGAGCGTCTCGGGGATGCCGTGCGCTCCGGCGAACAGGTCAACATTGCGCAGGCAGTAGACCACGAGCAGCCCAAAGACGGCGCCGGGGTGCGCATCGCCCAGGTAGCGAATGTAGCGCGGTGCGGGCCGGTCGGCAGGAAAGGCAAAGAACGGCAGGGCGCGCGTGAGCACCGTGGCAGCCGCCGCGGCAAGGATGGTCAGGATGATCTGCACGGTTGTCACTGGGCGTCACCGTCCTCGTGCGCGCAGTGGCTCGGATCCTTAAGCCATTGGTCGAGAAAAATCACTACAAAGAGCGCCGTCATGGCAAAGTCGACGCCGGCGATGTTGAGGGCGGCCACGCTGCCCAGCACACCGCCCAGGGTGCAACCCGCTACCCAGTAGAGCTGGTCGAGCAGGCTCACAAAGAACATGAACCAACCCTCGTCAACGCCGGCGGGTGGGCGCGTGGAATAGTTGATCGAGAACGTCTCATCGCACTGCGCGAAGATGAGGTACGGCCGCTTTCGTCCTAGGCCGCGGAAGTGCTCGAGCATCGAAAGCCCGTAGAACAGGTGCCGCGCGTTCACCACAAAGACGGTGAGGAAGGTCTGCAGCGGCGCGAACGGTCCTACGGGCATCGACGCCACAACAAATTCGGCCGAGCCGGCAAAGATGAGGCACGCCATAAGCGTGGGCGTCCACCAGTGAAGGTCGAGCGATACGCTGTAGACGCCGCAGGTGATGCCCAGGAATACGAAGCCGGCAAGAATGGGCAGCGTCGGTGGCATGGCCGCTTTAAGGGCGGCGAAGATGGTATGCGACCTGCCGTCTGCATGGGGCATGCCGCGGGATGGCGTTGGCTGCGGTAAACGATGGGCACGGGGCGTTGCTCGCGTTTCTGGTCAAGGTGGTAACAGCGTCTCGTGTCGTACACCATTTACCGCAGGGGGATGCTGAATGAAGGCGCAGCAAACGGAGGCGGGGTACGCCTAGAACACCGCCGCGACGCGCGCGGGCAGACCGGTAGCGCCCTCGATATGCGGCCAGCTCACAAACACGATGGCGCCGGTGGCCGGCACCTTGTCGAGGTTCGTCATGACCTCCACCTGCAGGTGCCCGTGGTCGAGCACGTAGCGTTCGCAGGCGAGGTCGTCGGCCTCGGCCGCGAGGAACGAGGCGTCGGTGTCAAAGGTCTCGTGGCCGTTCATCTGGATGCTGCGCTCCTCATACAAGAACTGGAGCGCCTCCATCGACCAGCCGGGGCAGTGCTCGCCGCCCTCCTCGTCAACGTTATTGAGCGCGTCGTTATCGGGCCAACGCTTGGACCAATCGGTGCGGAGCGCCACGAACGCGCCGGCGGGAATGCGCCCGTGCTCCTGCTCCCAGGCCTCAAGGTCGGCGACGGTCACCGCGGTGTCGGGGCCCTCGGCGGCGATCTTGCCGGTGAGGTCGATTACGCACAGCGGCATGGCCATGTGCTCCACGCCGTAGGCTTCGGAGCCGGGCTTGCCCGGTGTGAAGTGGCTCGGAAAGTCAACATGCGTGCCAAACTGCCCGGGGAACTTATATGTGTGGATGCGGCAGGAGAGCATCTCCTCGTCATAATCAAAGACGGTTTTGCAGAGCTCGACGGAGCCTTCGGGGATGCCCGCCCAGTAGGGGCTCTCGTTGGTAAGCGGATGGGTAAGGTCGACCCAGGTTCCCTGCTGCAGCTTCTCAACTACCGGCCAAAAATTCATAGTGGCTCCCTTCGACGGGGCGGCTCCTACTTGGGAACGCGCCCGCTTGTGTTCCATCTATGGTAGCGTCTGAGGTCCGCTCCGCGCCCCTCCATCATTTGATTGCCCACTGCGTTAACGATTGCGGTCGATTTTGAGCATGTACGGCCCATGATGCGTGTAGTATATGCAAAAAGAGAGCAGGGCGCAGCACTTTTGAGCGGCGCTCGAGCTGCGACGCGGGGTAATGGGGCCGTGCGAACAGGGCAGCCAGCGGCGCGCGGCCCGCGCGAACAGGACAACCAGTGGAGCGCATCGCTTGACAGGTCCTGCTCCGGGGCGCGTCCGGCTATGTCGCATGCTCCCATCGAGCAACGAAAGGAAGCTCGCTCATGATTTATACCGTTACTTTCAATCCATGCCTGGACTATATCATCCAGGTCAACAACCTCACGCCCGGCGCGGTCAATCGCACCGCGCATGAGGAGATGCTCGCTGGCGGCAAGGGCATCAACGTGTCCATCGTGCTCAAGAACCTGGGTCACAAAAGCACGGCGCTCGGTTTTCTGGCGGGCTTTACCGGAGCCGAGATCGCGCGGCGCCTGCAGGAGCGCGGCATCGCGACCGACTTTATCTCGGTTGCTCAGGGCATGAGCCGCATCAACGTGAAGATCAATGCAGATGGCGAGGAAACCGAGATCAACGGCCAGGGCCCCGCCATTACCGATGCCGATGTCGAGGCGCTCTATCAGAAGCTCGACGCGCTGGTAGCGGGTGACGTGCTTGTTATTTCGGGCAGTGTTCCGGCGGCATTGCCGGCGGACATCTACGAGCGCATCCTCGCGCGCCTTGCCGGCCGTGGCGTGGAGACCGTGGTCGATGCCGCGCGCGACCTGCTCGTGAACGTGCTGCCGTACCATCCCTTCCTCATCAAGCCCAACAACCACGAGCTTGGCGAGATTTTCAACGTGGAGCTCGCAACGCGCGCAAGCGTGGTTCCCTATGCAAAGAAACTGCAGGAGCAAGGTGCGCGCAACGTGCTCGTGTCGATGGCGGGCGAAGGCGCGGTGCTCGTGGCGGAGGACGGCTCGGTGGTCGAGGCTCCGGCTCCCCAGGGGCACGTGGTGAACTCGGTGGGCGCCGGCGATTCGATGGTCGCGGGCTTTGTGGCCGGGTTCCAGGAGAGCGGCGGGTCGTATGACGCGGCGTTCAAGATGGGCGTGTGCACGGGGTCAGCGAGCGCGTTTTCGATGCAGCTGGCCACGCGGCCCGAGGTCGAGGCCCTGCTCGCGCAGCTTTAACGAGCAAGGCTGTTTGGCTGCTCTTTGCGGCTCACCAAAACCGGGCTTCTTCGGGCTTTTACCTGCGGTTCGTAGAAGCCCGGCTTTTTCGAGCCGCCGTGTTAGTCGAGTTGCTCGTCAATCCAGGCGCGCAGGTGGCCGTCCATGCGGGAGAGCAAGCGTGCCGTGGCGCGGTTGGTGTAGGGGCGCTCAATGCCAAACGGTTTGCTAAAGAGCTCAAAGAGGTAACCCTGCTCGACCATGATCTCAAGGCTCGCGGGAAAGGCCAGCTCAAAGGCAAAGCACGTGAGCCCCACCACGTGGTCGACCGCCGTGGACTGGTCGCTGTAGCGCACGGTATGGTGGGCAAAGAAGGCATTTTCCGCGGCGGGGGAGACGCTGCCGGCTAGCAGCTCGTCTTCGGTGGCACCCACGACGGTTTCTACGTCGTCCGTGCACGATACACGCAGGATGTCGACCTTGTCGGCGTCACGCACGAGGTCACAAAAGGCGTGCGTGCGCACGTCGAGGCCGTCGGGCAGGCTAAAGTCGCTATGGTGCACGATGGCAGCGCGAATGAGGTCATCGGCTGCGGTGTCGTCCAAAAACGCGCGGATTGAGCCCGCAGCCCGCGCGTGCTCGCTAAATGCGGCGTCCTGGGCAAGGGCGGCCTGATCCGTTACCGGCTCGTTGGCAAAATCGGGGTCGTTTACGTGGACGGCGCCGGTAAAGAGCACATCAACGCCGATGGCCGCGTGGCTTGCCGACGCGCGATCGCGAAACGTGCCCCATCGGCGCAGTTGCTCAAAGCGGCCTATGTCGTGGAGCAACCCGCAGAGCCAGGCGAGGTCTGCGCCCGCGTCGGTAAAGCCCGAGGCGCGCGCAATCCGGTCGCACAGGTCGGCAACGCGGTAGGTATGCGCCGCCTTGAGTGCAATGCGCGAGTCGGTAAGGTCGTACGGCTCAAGATAGCGCGCAAACGCCTCCCGTGCCCGCGCGCGATCAATAGAAACCGTCGATTCATGTGCTGCTACGGCCTCGGTCATGCGGCCACCGTCCTTTCGTCCCAACTATGATAATGCAAGCCACACCAGCGTGAACGTCTTGCGCTCGAGCGCAGCTCCTGCAACAGAGTCAATTTCATAGCCGTGCTGCGCGGTATGAAACATCGAGATTTCACCGTCTCGCATAGAAGGGTTGCGCCTCCGCAGCTCAAGTGCACGCCGCCCGTGTGGCGGGCGGACAGCAATCGAGAGCGGCAACGCGGCACCAAGAAAAACGGTCCCGCCACAAGCTGGACGGGACCGTTGAACAGGGGCTATGAAGCCGCGCTGTTAGGCGAAGTACTGCACGCCGGACTCAAAGAGCGGCATGAACTTCTCGCCGGGGACGTTGCGGTAGAGGTTCTCGCCGCGACGCTCCGCATGGCCCATCTTGCCAAACACGCGGCCGTCGGGGCTCGTGATGCCCTCGATGGCAAGCACCGACCCGTTGGGGTTCACGCTCAGGTCCATCGACGGTGCGCCGGCCTCGTCCACGTACTGCGTGGCAATCTGGCCGCCTTCGCGCAGCTGGCCGAGCACCTCGTCGTTGGCAACAAAGCGGCCCTCGCCATGGCTGATGGCCACGGTGTAGACCTCGCCGGGCTCGCACGCAGAGAGCCAGGGCGAAAGGTCGCTCGCCACGCGCGTGCGCACCAGGCGGCTCTGGTGACGGCCGATGGTGTTAAAGGTGAGCGTCGGCGCATCGGGCGTGGCCTCAACAATGTCGCCGTAGGGCACGAGGCCGAGCTTCACGAGCGCCTGGAAGCCGTTGCAGATGCCCAGCATCAGGCCGTCGCGGTTCTGCAGCAGATCGCGCACCGCCTCGGTGACCTCGGGCGCACGGAAGAACGCGGTGATGAACTTTGCCGAGCCGTCGGGCTCGTCGCCGCCCGAGAAGCCGCCGGGGATCATGACGATCTGGCTCTCGCGGATGCGGCGGGCGAGCTCGTGCGTGCTCTCGGCCACCGCCTCGGGCGTGAGGTTGTTGATCACAAACGTGTCGGCTTCGGCACCGGCGGCGCGGAAGGCACGAGCGCTGTCGTATTCGCAATTGTTGCCCGGGAACACGGGGATGATCACGCGCGGCTTGGCAAACGCGGTGCCGCCGTACACGGTCTTGATGCGGTTCTCGTCGGTACAGCGGTACGTGACCGTCTCGACCGGCGCCGCCTCGCCCGCGGGGTCGCCCGCGCTGCGATAGGGGAACACGCTCTCGAGCGCGCTCTCGTAGGCTTCCTGCAACTCGGCCATATCAAGCGTCTCGCCGCCCATGACGAGCTCGTAGGCTGCGGTGGTCGTGCCCACCTCGTGCACGGCGAGCGCGTCGCTGTGGGCGGGAAGCTCGGCGCCATCGGCAAGCTCAAGGAAGAACGCGCCGTAGTAGGGCTGGAAGAGGTGCTCCACCGGCACGTGCTCATCGAGCGCGAGGCCGGTCTGGTTGCCCAGGCACATCTTGAAGAGCGCTTCGGCCCCGCAGCCGTAGCTCGGCGTAGAGGCGGCAAGCACCGCGCCGGCGTCCATGAGGCTCTCAACATAGGCAAAGCCCTCCATGAGGCCTGCCACGTCGGGGCGATAGTCCGCGCCATAGGTCGCGGGCTCCACGATCACCACGCGGTGCCCCGCGTCCTTGAACTCGGGCGAGACGGTGTGGTCGGCACGGCCCGTGGAGACGGCGAAGCTGATGAGCGTCGGCGGCACGTCCAGGTCCTCAAACGAACCGCTCATGGAGTCCTTGCCGCCGATGGCGCCTACGCCTAGGTCGATCTGGGCCATGAGCGCGCCGAGCACCGCCGCGGCAGGCTTGCCCCAGCGCTCGGGCACGTCGCGCAGGCGCTCGAAGTACTCCTGGAACGAAAGGTAGGCGCGCGTGTGCGAGAAGCCCGCAGCCACCAGGCGGCTCACGCTCTCCACCACCGAGAGGTAGGCGCCTGCAAACTGGTCGGCCTCCATGAGGTAGGGGTTAAAGCCCCAGGCCATCGCGCTCGCCGTGGTGGTCTCGCCGTCCACGGGGAACTTGGCCACCATGGCCTGCGCCGGCGTGAGCTGCGTGCGGCCGCCAAACGGCATGAGCACGGTCGCGGCGCCGATGGTGGAGTCAAAGCGCTCGGAAAGGCCCTTGTTGGAGCACACGTTGAGGTCGGTCACCAGGGCGTGCATGCGGTCGGCGAGCGTTGCGCCCTCCCAAGCCGGTTGCCAGACGCTTCGGCGCTCGATATGCACCGCCTGGTGCTTGGGAGCTCCGTTGCTGGCGAGGAACGCGCGCGAAAGGTCCACGATCACATCGCCGTTCCACGCCATGCGCACGCGCTTCTCGTGCGTGACCTCGGCGATGACCGTCGCCTCAAGATTCTCCTCGCGGGCGTAGTCCATAAATTCGTCCACGTCGTTCTCGGCCACGGCCACGGCCATGCGCTCCTGGCTCTCGCTGATGGCAAGTTCGGTGCCGTCGAGGCCCTCGTACTTCTTGGTGACCTGGTCAAGATCGATGTAGAGGCCGTCGGCCAGCTCGCCCACGGCCACGCTCACGCCGCCCGCGCCAAAGTCGTTGCAGCGCTTGATAAGGCGGCAGGCGTCCTTGCGGCGGAAGAGGCGCTGCAGCTTGCGCTCCATGGGGGCGTTGCCCTTCTGGACCTCGGCGCCGTCCTTCTCGATGCTCTCAACGTTATGCGCCTTGGAGCTGCCCGTCGCGCCGCCAATGCCGTCGCGGCCGGTGCGCCCGCCCAAGAGGATGATCTTGTCACCGGGCTGCGGCTCCTCGCGGCGCACGTGGTCCGCCGGCGTGGCGCCTACCACGGCACCGACCTCCATGCGCTTGGCCACGTAGCCCGGGTGGTAGAGCTCGCAAACCTGCCCCGTGGCCAGGCCGATCTGGTTGCCATAGCTGGAGTAGCCGGCGGCCGCGGTGGTCACGAGCTTGCGCTGGGGGAGCTTGCCCGCCATGGTCTCGCTCACGGGGACCGTGGGGTCGGCCGCGCCGGTCACGCGCATGGCCTGGTACACATAGCTGCGGCCCGAGAGCGGGTCGCGAATGGCGCCGCCGATGCAGGTGGCCGCGCCGCCAAAGGGCTCGATCTCGGTGGGGTGGTTGTGGGTCTCGTTCTTAAAGAGGAAGAGCCAGTCCTGGTCCTCGCCGTCCACGTCAACGGTCACCTTGACGGTGCAGGCGTTGATCTCGTCGGACTCGTCAAGGCCGGTGAGCTGGCCCGTGTGCTTAAGATACTTGGCGCCGATGGTGCCCATGTCCATGAGGCACACGGGCTTGCTGTCGCGGCCCAGCTCGTGGCGCATCTCCATATAGCGGTCAAAGGCCTGCTGCACCACGGCGTCGTCGATCGCAACCTCGTCGAGCACGGTGCCAAAAGTGGTGTGGCGGCAGTGGTCCGACCAGTAGGTGTCGATCACGCGGATTTCGGTGATGCTCGGGTCACGGTCCTCACCCTTAAAATAGTCCTGGCAGAAGGTGATGTCGGCGAGGTCCATGGCCAGCCCGCGCTCCTCAATAAAGGCAGCGAGCGCATCTTGGTCGAGCTCGCGGAAGCCGTCAAGCACCTCAACCGGCTGGGGGTCGGGCGTCTCGGTGGCAAGGGTCGCCGGCTTGTCGAGCGAAGCCAGGCGCGCCTCGACGGGGTTCACCACGTAGTGCTTGATGGCGGCGATATCGTCTTCAGAGAGGTCGCCCTCAAGGATATAGACCTTGGCAGAGCGCACCGTGGGGCGCTCGCCTTGACTGATGAGCTGGATGCACTCGCTCGCGGAGTCGGCGCGCTGGTCAAACTGACCGGGCAAAAACTCCACGGCAAACACGGCCGCCGCGCTCGGAGCGTCCGGCAGTTCGTCGTACGCGTAGTCGACCTGCGGCTCGCTGAACACGGTGGGGATGCACGAGCGGAAGAGCTCCTCCGTCGCACCTTCCACGTCATAGCGGTTGATGAGGCGAAGGCCGGTCAGACCCGTTATGCCAAGGATTTCCGTAAGCTCGCTTTTGAGCTGCTGCGCCTCGACATCGAAGCCCGCCTTCTTCTCCACATAGATGCGAGAGACCATGAAACCTGCCCTTCGAATCCTGCTCGGCGTCAAAGGCCTGCCGAGCGGCTGCATACCGCCCTTATGATACGGCAGGTGCGTGCGGGTGCATTGTTGGGCGAGAAAGTTCGGGCGCATTTTACGTATTTAAAGCGGAGAATCCGTTGCTATATACGTAAAATGCGCCCGAAGATGGGGTTCCAACCAAGTGACCCCCGCGCTGACGGCGCAGCAGCAGCCGAGTTACCCGGCTTGGTCGGTTACCTAACAGCCGGACAACCTTGCAGGAGGGCAAAACCTAGTCGTTTTTCTCGGCGCCCTCGCTCCAAGCGTCGGCATCCTCGATGCGAATCACGCTCGCTACGCGCTCCACCTCGTCGAGCGCCTCGAGCGCCGCACACACGGCCTGGACGTCGCGTTCGCAGGCGGTATGGGTGAGAAACACCACCGAGCAGGTGTTGGAGCCGTCGCTCTCCAGCTGGTTGATGCCCGAGATGGAGATGCCCGCCTGAGCAAACGCCGCAACGACCGGAGCGAGCGCGCCCGCGCGGTCGGCCACGGACAGGCGGATGTAGTAGCGTGTCTCCAAGTCGTCGATGGGGCGAATGGGCACGGTGCGGGGGAACGGCTCGGGCTCGGGACCCAGGTCGAGCCCGCTGGCAATGCCGTTGGCAAGCTCGAGCACATCGCCCACGACGGCGCTCGCGGTGGGGAAGGCACCCGCGCCCGCGCCGTAGAACATGGTCTCGCCCACGGCGTCGCCCACGGCAAACACGGCGTTCATGGCTCCGGACACGCTTGCAAGCATGTGGTTTGCCGGAATCATGGTGGGGTGCACGCGCGCGTCGATGCCCTGGGGCGTCATGCGCGCAATGCCCAGCAGCTTGATGGCGTAGCCCATCTGGCGCGCCTGCTCGATATCGGCGGCGGAGATGTTGCGGATGCCCTGCATATATACATCGTCGGTGGTCACGCGCGTGTGGAAGGCGATGGACGAGAGAATGGCCACCTTGCTCGCAGCGTCAAAGCCGTCCACGTCGGCCGTGGGGTCGGCCTCGGCGTAGCCCAGGCGCTGCGCGTCGGCGAGCACCTCTTCGTAGCCGAGTCCCTCATTAGTCATGCGCGTGAGGATGTAGTTGGTGGTGCCGTTCAGGATGCCCGCGATGGTGAGCATGCCGTTTGCCACGAGTGCGTGCTCAAGCGCGTTGACGATGGGGATGCCGCCGCCCGCCGCCGCCTCGCAGCGAATCTGCACGCCCGCCTTGGCGGCGAGGTCGCCCAGGTAGTCGATGCGGCGTCCCAGAAGCGCCTTGTTGGCCGAGACCACGTGCTTGCCCGCGGCGATGGCGCTCTCAAAGATCTCGGTCGCGGGATGCTCGCCGCCAATGAGCTCGATGACGATGTCGACGGCGGGGTCGGCCACCACTTCGTGCCAGTCAGTGGTAAAGGCCTCGGGCGCAATGCCCAGCTCGGCCGCGCGCTCGGGCTCAAGGGCGCTTGCCTTGGCCAAGCGCAGGTCAATACCATAGGCGCGTAGGTACTCGTCGTGATGGCGCGCGATAACCCGGGCAACGCCGCCGCCTACCGTTCCCAGGCCAATGAGTCCAACGTTCACGGTGCGTGTGGTGTTTGACATGCCGTCTCCTTTGGTTTGGTTGATGCCAGCCGGGCGCGGGGTCCAGCGTCGGGTGAACCAACGTGCGGGCGACCCAGCGTGCGGGTGAACCAACGTGCGGTTCGTTTGACCATATCTGCCTGTTATTCTACCGAGTTTGCGCATATGCATGCGAAACACAGATGTAACACGCCCATTTTTGGTGTGCGTGCCGCAAAGCCGCAGGTCCAGCGGGCAACGGGGCGCCCGGTGCGCTCCCGACGGCATGCTCGGCGGTTAAAAAAGTTTGGCAGCCTTATCTTTTGTGAAAAATCGGAGTATTCTAGCACGAACCACCTGATGGCCTAGTGCTTCAGGCGGTGCTGGCGTGGCAATATGCCACGGTCGGCGGCCGAAGGGCCGTGTGCCCTCGGCAGGTAGGTCTAGCCGGTGATAACCGGCGCGTCACGAGAGGGGCACGCATGTCTATGATTAAGAACATGCAGAACGTTTCCGTCAATCGTCGGAGCTTTGTAGTAGGAACGGCGGGCCTGGGCCTTGCGGGCATTCTTGCTGGTTGCTCCAATGGCGATGGTGGCTCGGGCTCCGCTTCGGGTTCCAGCGCGTCGGGCACCTTTAAGATCGGTGGCATCGGACCCACCACCGGCGCTGCCGCCATCTACGGTGTCGCTGTTAAGAACGGCGCTCAAATCGCTGTCGACGAGATCAACGGCGAGGGCGGCGACATCCAGTTCGCGCTCAACTTCCAGGACGACGAGAACGATGCTGAGCGCTCCGTGAATGCATACAACAACCTCAAGGACTGGGGTATGCAGATTCTCATGGGCACCGTCACCACCACGCCCTGCGTCGCCGTCTCGGCCGAGACCAACAGCGACAACATGTTCCAGCTGACCCCGTCCGGCTCCTCGACCGACGTCATCGGCGGCCAGCCCGATGCCGATGGCAACATCTCCATCCCGCGCAAAGAGAACGTCTTCCAGATGTGCTTTACCGACCCCAACCAGGGCGCGGCCTCCGCGCAGTACATCTCGGAGCAGGCGCTCGGTACCAAGATCGCCATCATTTACAACATCTCCGACACCTACTCCACGGGCATCTACAACAGCTTCAAGGCAGAGGCTGCCGAGCTGGGTCTCGAGATCGTTTCCGAGACCTCGTTCACCGAGGACAACCAGACCGACTTCTCCGTCCAGCTCAACGACGCCAAGAACGCCGGCGCCGACCTGGTCTTCCTGCCTATCTATTACACGCCGATCTCGCTCATCCTCACGCAGGCCAACCAGATGGGCTATGCGCCCAAATGGTTCGGCGTCGACGGCATGGACGGCCTGCTCACTGTTGAGGGCTTCGATACCTCGCTCGCCGAGGGCTGCATGTTGCTGACCCCGTTCGTCGCCACCGCGACCGACGAGGCAACCAAGGCATTCGTTGATACGTACAAAGAGCAGTACGGCGAGACCCCCAACCAGTTCGCCGCCGATGCCTACGACTGCATCTATGCCATCAAGCAGGCAATCGAGGCGGCCGGCGCTACGCCCGATATGGACTACTCCGACCTGTGCGACACGCTTGTCGAGACCTTCACCTCTTCCGACTTCGCCTTCACCGGCCTCACTACCGCCGGCGAGGAGGCAACGTGGTCCGATACCGGTGAGGTTTCCAAGCAGCCCATGGGCATGGTCATCGAGGGTGGCGCCTACATGCCGCTCGACGCGTAAGATACCGCGTCCGTTTGGGTGTACCAACGGTTTGAGCGGAGATCACCGCGCACATGGTGGTCTCCGCTTTTCACATTGAGAGGAGGGGACATGGAAGTACTTACCAATCTCATCAACGGCATGAGCTTGGGCAGCGTTTACGCCATCATCGCGCTTGGCTATACCATGGTGTACGGTATCGCCAAGATGCTCAACTTCGCACACGGCGACGTTATCATGGTGGGCGCGTATATCTGCTTCTGTTCCGTCAGTTATCTGGGGCTTCCTGCTTTGGCCGGTGTCGCGCTCTCGGTTGTTGGGTGCACGTTGCTTGGTATTGTGGTAGAGCGGCTCGCCTATAAGCCCCTGCGCAACGCGCCGTCGCTCAACGTCCTCATCACCGCGATCGGCGTGAGCTACTTCTTGCAGAACGCGGCGCTCATCATCATGGGCTCCGACCCCAAGAGCTTCTCGTCGATCATCAGCCTGCCGGCGCTCAACCTCTTCGATGGCAAGCTTACGATCAGCGCAACGGCCGTGCTCACCATCTTCGCGTGCGTGGTCATCATGGTGGCGCTCACCATGTTCACCGGCAAGACCAAGATGGGCAAGGCCATGCGCGCTTGCTCTGAGGACCGCGATGCGGCACAGCTTATGGGCATCAACGTGAACTCAACGATTTCGATGGTGTTCGCGATCGGCTCTGGTCTCGCGGCAATCGCCGGCGTGCTCATGTGCCTGGCGTACCCCACGCTCATGCCTACCACCGGTTCCATGCCCGGCATCAAGGCCTTCACGGCAGCAGTGCTCGGTGGCATCGGCTCCATCCCTGGCGCGGCGCTTGGCGGTGTGCTCCTGGGCATCATCGAGATTTTTGCCCGCGCCTACATTTCGACGCAGCTTGCCGACGCCGTGGTGTTTGGCGTCCTCGTCGTGATTCTGCTCATCCGTCCTGCTGGCCTGCTGGGCAAGCCGGTTAACGAGAAGGTGTAGGTGAGAAACGTGGGTATTAACATGCTCAAGCCGCAAACGCGGTCGACGATCATCACCTATGCCATCGTCATCGGCGCGTTCCTCGTGGTGACGGTGCTCGACGGTTTGGGGCTTATCTCCAATTCGCTTACGGGACAGCTCGTGCCGATCTGCGCGTATGTTTCGCTCGCTGTGTCGCTCAACCTTGTGGTCGGCGTGTCGGGCGAGCTGTCGCTGGGCCATGCGGGCTTCATGAGCGTCGGCGCATTCACCGGCGTTGTCGCAGCTGGCTGCCTGGCGCATATGGGTGTCGAAAACGAGCTGCTGCTGTTTGCCGGCTCCGCTGTTGTGGGTGCCGCCGCTGCGGGTATCATCGGCTTTTTGGTTGGCATCCCAGTCATGCGCCTGCGCGGCGACTACCTCGCTATCGTGACGCTTGCCTTTGGCGAGATCATCAAGAACCTGCTCAACATCCTCTATGTGGGCGTTGATGATTCGGGCCTGCATTTCTCGCTCACCGATTCAGCTTCGCTTGGTATGAGCCAGGGCACGATTCTCATCAACGGCCCCAAGGGCGCCGTGGGTATCGACAAGGTTTCGACGTTTGTCATTGGCATCGTGCTGGTGCTTATCACGGTGGCAGTCGTGCTGAACCTCATGCACAGCCGCGACGGCCGCGCCATCATGGCCGTGCGCGACAACCGCATTGCTGCCGAGAGCGTGGGCATCAACACCACGAAGTACCGCCTCATGGCCTTCACCGTTGCCTCGGCACTTGCCGGCGCTGCGGGCGTACTCTATGCCATGAACTACTCCACCATTGTGCCGTCGCAGTTTGACTTCAACCAGTCGATCCTCATCCTCGTGTACGTGGTGCTCGGCGGCATGGGCAACATCTCCGGCTCGATCATCTCGGCCGCGTTCCTCACGGTTTTGCCCGAGGTGCTGCGTCCCATCAACAACTACCGCATGCTGCTCTACGCTATCGTGCTCATTCTCGTGATGGTCGTGCCGCATACGAAAATCTACCAGCGCGCGGCAGATGCGCTCCGCGAGCGGTTCCATAAGGCGGCGCCCAAGCCTGCTGCGGAAGGGGGCGAGGCCGATGAGTAAGCTCACCGATTTTGGCAAGCAGCGCCGTGAGACCACCAAGATGGTGCCGGTGCCGAGCGTGTCGATCATGCCCGAGCGCGACCTGGGTAAATCCCCGGCGCTTGAGTGCCTGCACCTGGGTATCGACTTCGGCGGCCTCAAGGCGGTCGACGACTTCAACATCACCGTCGGCCGTACCGAGATCTGCGGCCTCATTGGCCCCAACGGCGCCGGCAAGACCACGGTTTTCAACCTGCTCACCAAGGTGTACCAACCCACGCGCGGCACCATCATGGTCGATGGCCACGACACCGCCGGACTCGATCCGGCGCGCGTGAACCGTCTGGGCGTGGCGCGCACGTTCCAGAACATCCGCCTGTTCAACACGCTTACGGTGGAGGAGAACGTCGCCGTGGGCCTGCACAACCAGCATCACTGCGGTATGGCCACGAGCATCCTGCGCCTGCCGCATCACTGGAAGAGCGAGGCGTACTATCACGAGCGTGCGCTCGAGCTGCTCGACATCTTCGACATGACGGGGCTCGCCACCCACGAGGCCGGCTCGCTGCCCTACGGTGCCCAGCGCCGCCTGGAGATTGTGCGCGCGCTTGCCACGAATCCCAAGCTGCTGCTGCTCGACGAGCCCGCGGCGGGCATGAACCCGTCTGAGACGGCGGACCTCATGGAGAACATCGTCAAGATTCGCGATACCTTCCAGATCGCCATCATGCTCATCGAGCACGATATGAACCTCGTCATGAATATCTGCGAGGGCCTCTGCGTGCTCAACTTTGGCAAGGTCATTGCCAAGGGCACGCCCGAGGAGATCCAGAACAACGACGCCGTGATCGAGGCGTACCTGGGAAAGCAGAAGGAGGCGGAGGCGTAAATGCTCAGCGTATACAACATCAACGTCTGGTACGGGGCGATTCACGCCATCAAGAACGTTTCCTTCGAGGTAAACGACGGCGAGATCGTGGCGCTTATTGGCGCGAACGGCGCCGGCAAGTCCACCACGCTCAAGACGCTCTCGGGTCTTTTGCGCTCGCGTTCGGGCTCCATCAAGTTCATGGACGAGGACATCATGCACATGCCGGCCGAGCGCATCGTGAAGCACGGCTTGGTGCACGTTCCCGAGGGACGCCGCATTTTCCAGCAGATGACGGTCGAGGAGAACCTCGACATGGGCGCCTACACGCAGCCCAAGGAGGGCATCGCCGATAACCTGGCGCGCGTGTACGACCAGTTCCCGCGCCTCAAGGAGCGTCGTCGCCAGATCGCCGGCACGCTCTCGGGCGGCGAGCAGCAGATGCTCGCCATGGGCCGCGGCCTTATGGCCAACCCCAAGCTGCTCATGCTCGACGAGCCCTCGATGGGCCTGGCGCCGATTCTGGTGGAGCAGATCTTTGAGATCATCGAGTCCCTGCACGCGGCTGGTACCACGATTTTGCTGGTCGAGCAGAACGCGCAGATGGCGCTTTCGGTGGCTACGCGCGGCTACGTGCTCGAGACGGGCAAGGTAACGCTAACCGGTACGGGCCAGGAGCTGCTGCACAACGACGACGTGCGCAAGGCGTACTTGGGCGGGTAGGCAAGCGGCGCATATCCTGACGGAAGCCCGGCATCGTTCTTCTTCGCTGGTCCTCGCAGCTTGGCAGAGCCAAGCTGCTGCGGAATCGCTCAGAAGAACGATGCCGGGCTTCCTTTGGTTATTCCGGGGGTGCAGAGCGTGAGGGTGTCGCAGGAACGATATCGCCGAGCTGCGGCTTTTCCCGCCGACATCCTTCATATACAGAAAGCTCCTTCAAGAGAGTGCCCGCTAACTGCAATCTTGCGCCAAGCCTGCTGCGATGGCGAGTTCTCCGCGGCTCTGGCCTTCCGTGGTACGCTGTGTGGCGTTCTGTTGGTGAGTAAAGGAGCCCCTCTATGTCTGCCAGTTTTCTCCGGGAGTTCTGCGCCGAGAACTTTACCGATGTTCCTGCTGCTATTGACGCTGGTGCTGACCGTATTGAGCTATGTGACAACCTGGCGGTTGGCGGCACAACGCCTTCGGCGGGAGTGATTGGCGCGGCCACGGTATACGCCCACGAGCACGGGGCCCGCGTGATGACGATGATCCGCCCCCGCGGGGGAGACTTCGTGTACGGGCCCGCTGAGCTTCAGATGATGCAATCGGATATCGAGACGGCTTGCCGGCTGGGCACCGACGGCATCGTTTTCGGCTGCCTTGAGCGTCGGGAGCACGGTTTCTGGCTCGATCTTTCCGCTATTGAGGCGCTCGTTGCCCGCGTTCGCTGGATGCAGGACCAGCGCGACTGGAGCGGTGTTCCGCGTGAGTTTGGTCGCGAGGACCAGCGCATCGATATCACGTTTCATATGGCGTTCGATGAACTCGCTCCCGAGGACCAGTTCGAGGCCATCGACGTGCTCGTAAAGATGGGCGTGACGCGCATCCTCACGCATGGCGGTCCCGCAGGCACTCCCATCGATGGCAACCTGCCTAGGTTGCGGGAACTCATCGCATACGCAAACGGGCGCCTGACCATTCTTCCCGGTGCCGGCATCACCTATGAGAACGCTACGCGCATTGCTGGCGAGCTCGGCGTGAACGAGGTCCATGGGACCAAGATCGTGCGTCTCGCGTAGCAGCCCTTCTCCACGGAGAAAGTTGCCCTTGGCTATCTTATATGGCACAATCGTTGCATCATTTATGAGGGCGCAGATGCGCCGACGACGCCGAGGGAGGTTCCGTGGCAGCTCAGGTTCGCCTATGCAAGAAATGCTCTGGTATCAAGGCCAAAGACCTTAAAGGCGCCGTGGGTAAGGAAGATGCCCGCTGCGGCTGCTTCGGGGCGTGCAGAAAGAAGCACCCTGAACTTAAGGGCCGCGTGTACGTGCGGGTGAGGGGCGGCATCGTGTCGGCGGGCTCGAAGAAGAAGCTGCGCCGTTCCGTGGCGGAGACGCTCGCCGAGTGATGGAGCTGCCGCTGGGTGCCGCTGCGCGGTGAGGAGGAAGTGCGGGCCAGGTGATGAGAAGGCGGTGCCGTGCCATGGTGGAGGCGTCATCCGATCGATGAGGTCTGGCGGCGAGGGGCGCGCCTGGGCCTGTGGCGGCAGGGCCGCCCTACGCTGTTTCGGCCGAGGGCCCCAGCATGCTAGTATGACAGGTGCTCAATGCAGGCACGCGGGGACGCTGCGGCATGCGGCGACCGAGCCTCATGCAAAAGATGCGTCCGGGAAAGGATGGGCTTGGCGATGCAGCAACCCAATCAACCCGACCAGACGTCGTCGTGCGAGGTCTTGGCGCCACGCCAGATGGTCTCGGTGGGCGTTGCGCTCTTCTCTATGTTCTTCGGGGCGGGCAACCTGATCTTGCCGCCGCTTCTTGGCGTGCAGGCGGGGCAAGATGCGCTGCCCGCGCTCATCGGATTTTTCGTCGCGGGAGTAGGCCTGCCTGTGCTGGGCATCGTTGCCGTCGCCCTCGCGGGCACGGTGCGCGACCTCGCCGCCCGCGTCCATCCGGTGTTCTCACGCGCCTTCGTCGCGGTGGTCTACCTTGCCATCGGTCCCTGCCTTGCCATACCGCGCACCTCTTCAACGGCGTATGAGATGCTTCTGCCGCTCCTTCCCGTATCCGTGGACCCCGGCTTGATGCGCCTGGCGTTCTCGGTTGCGTTCTTCGTTCTCGCCTATGCGCTCGCCATGCACCCGGGACGCATCACGCGGCTTCTGGGTAAGATCACCGGCCCCCTGCTCATCGTGCTCATCGTCGCGGTCGTGGGCTCTGCGCTCTTTTCCGAGGGCGAGCCGCTCGCGCCCGCCAGTGCCCCGTACGACGCAAACCCAGCCGTGCAGGGCTTTCTTACGGGCTATCAGACCATGGACCTGCTCGCGTCGCTCACCTTTGGTCTGGTGATCGCGGCGAGCATCCGCGGCATGGGCGTGACCGAGCCCGCTGGCGTAACGCGCGAGGTCTGCCGCGCGGGCCTCATCGCCGGCGTGCTCATGATGCTCATCTACGGCGGTCTTGCCGTGGTGGGGGTTCGGTTGAGTGAATCGCTCGCGAGCGCTACGAACGGTGCCACGGTGCTCACGGCTTCTGCGACATTGCATTTCGGAACGGTGGGAACGGCGGTGGTCGCTGCCATATTCCTGCTGGCATGCCTGAACGTCTGCATCGGGCTCATCGGTTGCTGCGGTACCTACTTCTCGCAGGAGGTGTCGCGTATTCCGTACCGTGGATGGGCGCTTGCGTTCGCTCTATTCTCGTGCATCGCCTCGAATGCGGGCCTCGATGCCATATTGGCGTTCTCGGTCCCGCTGTTGAGCGCCCTGTACCCGGTGGCGATCGTGCTCGTGATCATGGGCATGTGCCATTCCGTGTGCGACCGCCTGCCCCAGATGTGGCCGTGGGTGGTGGGAGTCGTTGCCGTAGTGGGCGTGCTCGGGAGCGTGCGCGATGCCGTTGCTCCGGGCGCGTGGCTGCCCATCGATGCTCTGCCGCTCGCCTCTTGGGGGCTCGGCTGGGTCGTTCCGGCGATTGCGGCAGCGTGCATCGGCGTGCTGCATGCCAAGGTTTCCGCTCGTGGCGCGTGCCGGTAGGGTTGCTGCTCGACGGCGGCGGGTACGCGCGGCGTTAGGTTGATGGGGGGTCGATCATGCCGTTTTCGATTGTTCGCGATGACATCTCTCGCGTGCACGCAGACGTTCTGGTGAATGCCGCAAACGTGCGCTTGGCGCCGGGCGGTGGCGTATGCGGGGCGTTGTTCTCGGCTGCGGGGTTCGACGAGATGCGCGCGGCATGCGAGGCTATCGGAGGGTGCGCTACGGGAGATGCCGTGGCGACGCCCGCGTTCAACTTGCCTGCGCGCTGGTGCGTGCATGCCGTGGGGCCCATCTGGCGTGGCGGGAGAGCCCACGAGGAAGAGCTGCTGCACCGTTGCTACCGCAGCGCCTTCGCGCGCGCCGTGGAGCTCGGCGCCCGGTCGGTCGCGTTCCCGCTTATTTCGGCGGGCATCTATGGATTCCCCGTTGAGCGAGCGCTCGCTATCGCGCGCGAGGAAGTCGCTGCATTCCTGAGGAATCACGACGAGGTTGCGCTGACGCTCGTGGTGTTCGAGCGCGCGGTCGTCCAGATGGGCAACGCGCTCGTCGAGCAGGTTCAAGAGTATATCGATGACGAATACGTCGATTCGAGCTCCTTCATGCGGCGCGATATGGGTGAGCTTGAACGCGAGCTGCAGTGGACGGAGGATGCCTCCGCGCCGCTTTCTGTGGAGATGGCCGAGCCCGTCGCCCTGCCTGAATGCCTCCAAGAGGACGATGCATCCATCGCGGCGTCGAGGCCGTTCGTTGCTTCAAACATTAGGATGCCGGGCGCTGCGATGCCAGGCGCGCCGTCGCGTGCCGGCGCTACGCTCGATGCGGAGATTGCCCAGCTGGTCGCCACGCTCGACGCACCGTTCTCCACGACGCTGCTTGCTCTCATCGATGCCCGGGGCATGACGGACGCCGAGGTGTACCATCGTGCGAACATCAGCCGTCAGCTCTTCTCGAAGATACGAGGAAATGAATCGTACCGCCCGTCCAAGCAGACGGTCGTGGCGCTCGCTATCGCGCTTGAGCTCGATATGAGTGCCACGCAGGACCTACTTGCTCGCGCGGGGTTCACGCTGTCGAAGAGCAGCAAGTTCGACGTGATCGTCCGCTTCTTCATAGAGCGCGGCATCTACGACCTCTTCCAGCTTAACGAAGTGCTGTTCGCCTACGACCTGCCGCTTGTCGGTTCGGTGTAGCCGCGTTCGGGCGGCGTCGGGGCACTTGGTGGGCGCCGGCGCACTCGGATGGCGTCGGGGCACTTGGCGGGCCGGGCGTTCGGGCGGCGCCGGGCGTTTCGCGGGCGCGTTCCGGGCACCTGCGCCAAATGTCGCTTGCCGGTTGACCACCGGCGCTTCGGCGCAGCGTACCCTTCACGGTGTCGGACAGTCGATGCCGTAAGGAGACAACCATGGATAAGCGACACCTCGATCATAACGCCGACCGCACCCGTTCGCACGCTTGCAGCGAGCCTGCCGCGCGCACCGAGCGCACCAGGCATGATGAGCCCGCCGCGCGCACCGAGCTGATATTCATCCTCGATGCGAGCGGTTCGATGTCAGGGTTGGAAGACGACACCGTGGGAGGCTTCAATGCGATGCTTGCCGAGCACCGCGACGGGCCGGGCGAGGCCATCGTATCCACGCTCATATTCAACGATCATACGCGCGTGCTCCACGACCGCGTGGATGTGCGTAGTGTCGAGCCGCTCACGCGGAGCGAGTACCGCTGCAGCGGCTGCACGGCGCTGCTCGACGCAGTGGGTGGGGCAATCGACCATGTCGACCTCGTGCAACGCGTGCAGCCTGCGGGCTACGAGGCGGACAAAGTGCTTTTCGTCATCACGACGGATGGTATGGAGAATGCGAGCAGCCGCTACTCGTATCGCGAGGTAAAGCGGCTGATCGAGCGGCAGAGGGAGAAGGGCTGGGAGTTCATCTTCATCGGGGCGAACATCGACGTTGCCCGCGAGGCGGAACGGCTCGGTATCGACCGCGACTGCGCCGTCGGATACGTGCACGATGAGGTTGGCACGAATGTGATGTATCGGGCGGCGTCGTGCGCAGCCCGCATGGTGCGGTGCAGCGAGCCGTTGGAGGCGGGCGCTTGGCGTCGCGAGCTCGATGAGGACGTGCGCCGACGCGGGCGCTAGCCGTCGCGCGATTCGCCCGCCTGCTCTCGGGGCGCTCGTCCGCCACGGCGCGTTTGGAATGGGGCGTTCGTCCGCCACGGCATGTCAGGATAGGGGCTCGCTCGCCACGGCGCATTGTGGGCGAGAACTCGCGCTGCGGCCCATGGGAAAAGGGCGCTCGCCACGGCCCGTTGAGGCATAGAGCGCTCGCGCGCACCACGGCCCCGTTGGGCGAAAGGGCGCCCGGTGCGCCGCGGCGCACTGCCTCGCGGCCCTATAATCCCGGTAAGGTTAGGGCGCACGGCGCAGATGAGGGGGCAATCATGTCGTACACCATCTACAACTTTCTCAATAACGACGACGTAAAGGTTTTGCACCAGGCGGGGCAGTTTCAGGTTATCCAGTGGGACCGCGACCTATCCGTTGCGCCCTGGAGCGCGCAGGAGGCGTGGTTCGCATCGCAGATGGATGTGCGCCGCCGCCAGCTCGTCGCGACCCTCGATGGCCGCACGGGCGTGACCCTGCAGGCGGGGGCCATGCAGTGGACGGTCGGCCAGATCCATGCCAATACCGGCGTCAAGAGCGCGGGCGATCTCTTCGGAAAGATGGTGCGCGGCGCGGTGAGCCAGGATTCCATCATCAAGCCCGAGTATTCCGGCACGGGCATGCTCGTGTGCGAGCCCACCTGGCGCCACCTGCTCTTGCTCGATCTCTCGCAATGGGGCAATTCGGTCGTGCTCAACGACGGCCTGTTCCTTGCATGCGACAGCACCATTCGCCACGACCTGCAGCGTCGGTCGAACATGTCGTCGGCCGTGGCGGGCAACGAGGGCCTGTTCAATCTGAGGCTCGATGGCACGGGCGTGGTCGCGCTCGAGTCGCCGTGCCCGCAAACCGAAGTGCTCTACATCGACCTGCAAAACGACGAGCTCAAGGTCGATGGCAACTATGCGCTCGCATGGACTTCGGGGCTCGAGTTCGCGGTCGAGCGCTCCGGCAAGTCGCTCATCGGCTCTGCGGTGAGCGGGGAGGGCCTGGTGAACGTGTACCGTGGTACCGGCCGTATCATGATGGCTCCCATGCAGCCGGCGACGAGCTATAACACGAACGCCGCCAATCCTACGGACTAGCGATACGGCGAGTACTCGGCGAAGCATTGCGGGGCGCGGCGTGCTATGCGCGGCGCCCCGTTTTTCATCTATCGCGCTCCTCCTATGTTTCGCTGCAACCCCTTAGCGGATTGCGCGCGGTTTTGGGTATCATGCTCCACAAACGTGCGCTGCGTGGTTCGGTGGGGATCCCTGCGCATGGTTCTGCAGGGATTCCTGCGCATGGTTCTGCAGGGATTCCTGCGCGCGAGGGCGGTCCAGCACCCGATGGAGAGGGGATAGCATGGCGGCAGACGAGATCAAGCTCCTGGTCGACGTGGCGGAGGGCCGTGCACAGGCCGATACGCTGTTCACCAATGCCCAGATCGTAGACGTCTACGGGCAGCGCGTGGTGCGCGGCCGTGTGGTGGTGGCAGATGGTGCGATCGCGGGAGTGCTCTTCGACGATCGCGACGGTGCTGTTCCCGATCCCCCTACGGCGCAGGTCATCGACTGTGAGGGCCGCTATCTTGCCCCTGGTTTCATAGATGGCCACCTGCATATCGAATCCTCGAATGTGCGACCCGCAGAATATGCGCGCATGGCGCTCGCGCGCGGCACCACGACGGCAATCGCGGACAGCCACGAGATCGCGAACGTCTGCGGGCTCGACGGCCTCGCGTTCATGATCGAGGATGCTCGCCGCGTTCCGCTCGATATCAAGTTCATGATGCCCTCGTGCGTGCCCGCGCTGCCCGACGAGCAGGCGGGTGCCTCCATCACCGCCGAGGATATGCGCGCATTCATGGGCGTGCATCCGGGCGAGGTCTTCGGCTTGGGCGAGATGATGAACTATCCGGGCGTTGAGGCGGCGGATGCGGAGACCCTTGCGCGCATCGATGCCGCCGCTGCGACCGTTTCGGGCGTGGTGGACGGTCATGCGCCGCTCGTAGCCGGGGCGGACCTCAACGCCTATGTTGCAAGCGGCGTCATCGCCGACCATGAGTGCACCGGTCCCGAGGAGGCGCTCGATAAGCTTTCGCGCGGGATGTATATCATGCTGCGCGAGGGAACATGCAGCCATGATCTCGAGGCGCTGAGCCCCGTGGTGCTCGAGAACCCGCTTCGCGCGCGCCGCTGCTGCTTTGCCACCGATGACCGTGCGCCGTCGGATGCCCTCGCAATCGGCATGATCGACAATGCTTGCAGACTCGCGGTGGAGCGCGGCATCGATCCGGTGCTCGCCATTTCCATGGGCACGCTCTCCACTGCCGAGTGCTTCGGGCTCGATCACGGCCACGGCGGCCCGCTCGAGCATCGCGGTGCCATCGCGCCGGGCAAGCGCGCTGACCTGCTGCTGCTTGACGACCTTTCGTTCGAGCGCGCTCCGCATCGTGTGTATGCTGCGGGAAAGCTCGTTGCCGAAGACGGCTTGTTCGTGGGCGACGTTGCACCGGAGACCGCGCGCGTGCAGGAGCTCGAGGCGACGCTTCGCGGCTCCGTGCGCCTGCCCGAGCTCTCGCCCGAGGTGTTCTCCTACGATTTCCAGCCTGGAAGCGCGGTGATCGACGTGATTCCCGGCAACGCCATCACGAGGGCCGCGCATCCCGATTCTAGCGAGGGCCTCCGGCGCATCATGCTGATCGAGCGCCATGGTCGCGGCGTGGCCGCGCAGGCTGCGGGCGCGGACGGCGCGGGCCCTGCCGGGTACGGCCTTACGGGCACGCACATCGGGCGCGGATGGGTGCGCGGCTTTACCATCACCGGCGGCGCCATCGCCTCCACGGTGGGGCATGATTCCCACAACGTCTGCGTGGTGGGCGATAGCCCGCGCGACATGTTTGAGGCCGTGCAAAACGTGGGGCAGGGCGGCTTTGTGCTCGTGCGCGATGGCGCGGTGGTCGCCAAGCTCTCGCTGCCGCTGGGCGGCCTCATGAGCGATGGCACGGCGGAAGACGTGGCCCGCGAGCACGACGCCTTCGTGCAGGCTGCGCGCGCTGCCGGCATCGAGCCGCCGCTCGATCCCATCATGGGCATGATCTTCCTCCCGCTCCCCGTGATCCCTACGCTCCGCATCCGTCCCGAAGGCATCTTTGATGTCACAACCTTTACCTACGCTAAGTAACGACGCTTACCTGGTCCCGCTAAGGTAGTGCTGCGGTATGAACTATGGTTATTGGTCTTGGTAGACCAGTTGCCGTTGTATGTGTCCGTTATCTGCGCATGCATATGCCACCGTCAAAAGGAGTCTCTTTGATTCGTCTTATCGCCTCCGACATGGACGGCACGCTGCTTGACGAAAACAGCCACGTGCCACCCGAAACCTTTGACCTCATCAAAGCGCTGCGCAAGGAGGGCGTGCGCTTTGCCGCGTCCTCGGGCCGCCGCTACGACCGGCTTTGCCAGTTCTTTGAACCGGTCATTGACCAGATGGACTTTGTTGCGGCCAACGGTGCGCAGGTGTACGTGGATGGCGAGCTCGTTGACCGCGAGGTGTTTTCGCACCTGGGCATTCGTCGCCTGGCCAAATGCGTTGGAAGGTTTGCGAGCCTGCACATGGTGCTCTATGACGACGAGCGCTCGTTTCTTCTGGACGATGAGGACAAGTTTGTGCGCGAGATTGACAAGGACCTGCCCAAGGCCGAGCGCATCTGGTACCTGCCCGGTCCCGAGACCAACATCATCAAGGCATCGATCTTCTGCGACAGTGGACACGTGATGGACTATGCTTACGCCCTCTCGCGCGAGCTGGGCGACGAGTTTGTGTTTGCGCCCTCGGGCCATTACTGGATCGACGCCCTTCAGCGCGGCGTTTCCAAGGCGTCGGGCATCGAGCAGGTCATGGCGAGCCACGGTATCGCGCGCGATGAGGTCATGGCATTTGGCGACTCCATGAACGACTACGAGATCATTCGGTTCGTGGGTACGGGCTGCGCCATGGAAAACGCGCGCCCCGCGCTCAAGGCGGTTGCCAATCGCGTGATTGGCTGCAATGGCGACCATGCCGTGCAGCAAGAAATGCGCGCCATTTTGGAGAGCTTGCGCACCCAGGAGCCCCGCAGCTAGACGAGGTTGACGACGTGTGCCCCCAATAGCTCCGCGTCGTGTTGGTCGTGCGAGGCCATGATGACGATGCGCTGGGCCTCGCGCGCGCGAATGAGGGGGGCTACGCGCTCCTTGGTGGCGGCATCGAGACCGTTAAAGGGCTCATCGAGCAGCAGGATGCGATGCGGGGCAAGCAGGGCGCGCGCAATGCCCACGCGCCGGCGCTCGCCGCCCGAGCACGTGCCGGCCGCAGCATAGAGGCGCTCTTTGAGGCCGAGTGCCTCAAGCAGCGCGGGTGCCTCGTCCCAGGCGGGGCTTGCGGGTGCAAGCGCCATGCGCACGTTGGCCAGGACGCTTGCCTGATTGGCTAGCCGATCGTCCTGGAACGACAGAGAAACGGTGGGGAGTTCCGCTTGTGCCTGCGCGCCCACCCCCGCTTGTGCTCGCGTGTCCGGCTCTGCCTGCGCGCCCACCCCCGCTTGCGCCTGTGCGTCCGGCTCTGCCTGCGCGCCCTCGCCCGCGTCGTATGCAACCGATCCCGCATCCGCGTGCTCCAGCTGGGCAATGATGCGCAGCAGCGTTGTTTTGCCCGCGCCCGACGGCGCCATAAGGCAGACGGGGCTCCCTGCAGCCACCGTGAGCGTTACGCGGTCCAACACGCGCGTGGCGCCAAACGATTTGGCAAGGTTGCTTATGTGCAGCCGGGGCGCTCCCATGCGGGCCGCGCCTTTGCTCCCAGACGCCGCCTTGTCCGTCGCGTGCTCAACACGCTCCAACCTTCCTGCATGACCCGCGGTACCGCAGAGCACGGGTTCTACCCGGTTTAAGAGCGCACGCAGCGCCGCCGTGCACAGGGCGCTCGCCAGCACCACAGCGAGCGTCACGGCAAAGAGCGCAGGCGTATCAAAATAGACCTTGGCATCATAGATGGCCTCGCCGAGCGACCCCGCGGGTATGCCGATGACCTCGGCCGCCACGCCCGCCTTCCATGCGGTGCTCAGACCAAGCGTGAGCGATGTCTGCAGGTAGGGGAAGAGCGTGGGCATGGTTATAAAGCGCAGCCGCCGCAGGGGGCGCAGGTGCAGCAGCTGGGCGGCTTCGCTAAGCCGGGCATCGGTGGCGCGGAGTCCCTGGAGCGCGTTCTCATACACAACCGGCAGCACCACGAGCAACACCACCAGAACGGCAAGGTTTGCGGCGCGAAGCCAAATAAGGGCGAGCACGGTAATCGAGGCCACCGGCACGCTTTTGGCAAGTGCCATGGGCGGGGCGAGCAGCTCTTCCGCTGCGTGCCAGCGCGCTGCCGCAGCCGCTCCCGCCATGCCGAGTGCCGCACCGAGCGCAAAGCCAGCAAGAACGCGCGCGAGCGAGAATCCCACGCGCGCCCAAAACGCTGGCTGCGGCAACAGCTCCCCGGTGCGTATGAGCACGGTGAGCGGGCCGGGCAGCAAGAGGTCGCTGCCGAGCGCCATCGACCCCAGCTGCCACGCCACAAGCCATACGATGATGGCCCAGCTTGCCCGTACCTTCATAGGTGCTCCCGCGGCGTTTGCTAGGCGGTGTAGTAGAAGGCGTCGTCTGGCATGGTGCCGCCCACCGACGCGGGGTCGGCGTCGTACAGCGTCTGCAGGTAGCCTTCAAGCGCGTCTGCCATGCTGGTGCCGGTCATGCACACGATGTTGCAATAGGGGATGGCCTTCTGGGCGATGGGCGCAGCGATAATATCGGCGGCTTCGATGAGCTGCGCAGCGGTGGCCGGATCGTCGTTCACAAAGTCGACGGAAGCGGCGTAGGCATCAAGAAACTCTTCGACCGCGGCAGGGTGCTCGCTCGCAAACGCACTCCGCGCTACGGCTACGCCGGTGATGAGCTGCGAGCTTGCTCCGTTGGCAGCGACGGTTTGGTCCCAAACCTTGGTGAGGTCAAGCGCGATGCGCGCGCCTTCCACCTTGGCGAGCGCGCTCGTGGCAAAGGGCTGGGGGAGCATGCAGACAATGCTCGGATCCGCCTGCAGCGCGGCCAGGCACTCGGCGTGCTCGCTCGCCCATTGGATGGTCACATCCGCTTTGGGGTCGATGCCGTTTTGGCGCAGGAGGTACTCCAGCGCGTACTGCGGCGTGGAGCCACGGCCTGCGGAATAGATGGTGCGGCCGGCGAGGTCGGTGATGCTTTGGATGGTCTCCCCCGCCTCTACGATGTCGAGCACGCCGAGCGTGTTCACGCAGAGCACCGTGACCGCCCCTTTGGTCTTTTGGTAGAGCGTAGCGGCGAGGTTCGCGGGCACGCAGAGCACGTCAAGGTCGCCTTGGATAAGCTGCGGCGCGAGTTCGTCCGCTGCGCCGGCAAGGGTGAACTCGTAGGTGTTGGCGAGCGTGCCGATGCCCGCAGGATCGGTGCCCACGGGGGAGTCGGCGGCAGGGGTGCTGCTCGCGGTGCCGTCGTCAGTATGAGCTTCATCACCCGCGGCAAACATCCCGGCTGCGTCCATGAGGCCGACGAGCCCCATGCCCGTGGGGCCTTTGAGCGCGCCAATGCGCATGGTTGTTGCGTTGGCGGATGTGACCCGCGCGGCGCTTCCCGCGGAGCTGCCCGCACCCGTGCCGCTGCTGCAGGCGGAAAGACCGATCCCTGCGAGCGCGAAGGCCCCTCCCGCAACGAACGAGCGTCGGCTCATGGCGGCGTTGCGGCTCAGCAGGCGAGTGATGTTCATAAAAACCTCCCGGTTGGTGAGGCAACAATAACGTAGCTGTCACCACTATACCAGTGCCTGCAGGTTAGGGGCGCGCCGCCGGTCTGTTTGGCGCAACTGGTGTGGCGCTGCTGTGACTCCACCTTTTTACCTGCGCGTTTACTAGTTCACCCACGTCGTATGACAGACGGTGCGCGCGGTTTCTGCGATGCTACAGTCACCGTGCAAGCCATTCGGGCGGCGCTGGACGAAAGGAGCTCCGGAATAATGTTCATACAGTTGTTCCGTATGACGTGCCGAAGACGGTTTTTCTTATTTACTGCCGTCATGGTTCTTGTTGTCGTGTATCAGCTTGTTCAGAATCTCTTTACAGCGTATGCCGTGCTGCCTAATGGGGAAAGCCTGCTAGCCTTGGACATGCCTCCGCTTTTTATTGCGGCGACGACGATAGGGGGATCGGATACATTCGCCTTGCTACTCCCCTTTGCAGTGTTTGCTGACAGCGCGTGGTGCCTCAAAAGCGGATACCTGAGCCTTATCGTGGGCAAGCGAACCAGCCCGGTCCGCGTTTCACTCACATATATGGCTGCGCTCATTGCGGCTACGGCGCTGTCGTTTGTTCTGGTCTCTCTCGTCATTATTGTTATCTGCATGTTCGTGTGCACCGGTTCGTTTGAGGCTGATTATCTTCGTACGCTCTGTACGGCGGCCCCCGATTACGCGCCGACGCTATCTTTGGGTGCGGCGGGGAACACGGGCCTCATACTGCTCCAGCTGGTGGTCTGCCTTGCGATGGCGACCTCAACGGGGTTTGTCGCGCTCGCGTTTCCGCGTCCCGCTGCCGCCGTGGTGCTGTGGCCGGCGCTCTGGGCGATAACGCAACATACGCCAATAGGCAGCGCGTTATGGTCATGTACTTTACCAAGCACATGGGCTCCGCCCGAGTTTTTGGGATTCTTCCCGGGCATTCCCGGAGAGGTCGGTTTGGTTGGACCTTATTTGCGCGATGTGGCTCTTACGGCGATGGCCTTGAATGCGGTGTGCCTTGGTGCCGCAGTATTGGTGCACGGTAACGTTGCAAAGGAGCGGAGGTGGATGCCATGGCGGAAACGCTGCGCCTAACGCGCTATGAGCTTGAACGCACGTGCACGCTGCCACGAATGTTGCTCGTGCTTGGCATTTTGGTTGCAGGCGTTCATTCGTCGCTGATGTGTATGGATATGGCGGCAGCGCAGCAGGCGTCCGAAGGTGCTCAGACACTCGCGGGGGCAACCGTTTTTGATGCGTTTTATATTGCGCTCAATGTTGAAGCAGGATGGCTGCTACCGGTTGCATGCATCGTGCTGTGTGGGGATCTGATTTCGCGAGATGCGGGGGAGGGCAGCCGCCTGCTTATTGCTTTGCGGCTGGTAAAGCGCTCGTCGTATGTAAAGGCAAAGGTGCTGACGGCGCTGATACTTTGCTTTGGCTGCGTTGTAGGCTTGTTTGCGCTTTCTGTTGCGATGAGCGCGCTGCAACGCGGCTTGCCACTCGGCAACGGAAGCGTGCCGGAATGGTTGGCGACCAAAGGGCCGGAATATACCGTTCATGACAACTGGGGGCTAATCCCGGAATCGTGGTCGTACCCAGCAGTGCTGCTTGGTCTTATTGCAGCGTTTACCGTCATTGAGGCGGCAATTGCGCTCCTGGTTATGGCGTTGAGCGTACGATGCCGCACCCGCTTTGCACCGATAGTCGCTGGATGTCTTGCCGTGGTTCTGCTGAACATGCTCGGTGACATCGCGACGTCGATTGCCCTGGTGCTCAATCCGAGGAGCGCCCTGAGTATGGTTGGATGGGTGACCGACCGGTTCAGTCTTGCCAACTATCGGCTCGGGGCTGGCTTCTTTCAAACGCAGGCTGGACAGCGTGCAGGTGAAGTGGTTACCGTGGACGGTGCTACGGGATACACAGACTGGACATTCCCTATCAATAGCTTTGCGCAGCTTACCGCAATCGTTCTCGCGATGCTTTCCATCTCGTATGCAGCGCTTTATGCTGAGCTGCGCAATGCGGGATTGCCGATTACTCGGCGTCGCGCAAAACACGCAAGGGGTTGAAGATATGAAAACACTGCGAAAACACGCGCGCGGGAAAGGTGGGCATCTGCCTGATGGCCAGCGAGGAATCTGGCTCAAGGACATCACCGTTTCTTATGGCAGGAAAACCGTGCTCAATGGTATTAGCTTCTCTGCCGAGCCAGGTCAGGTTATTGGCCTCATGGGCCCCAATGGAACGGGTAAAACGACGCTCATCAGCGTGCTCGCGGGGCTGCTCTGCCCACAATACGGCACGGGCTCCATCTGCGGCATGCCGCTCGGTGGCCGTACGCATGTGCCGTGCGGCATCATGTTCGAGCATCCTCCGTTTGACGATGACCGTACGGGAAAAGCTAACCTCGTTAGCTTGGCGCAGCTTGCTGGCTATTCAACGGACGATGCCCAGACGGCCGCGCAAGACGTTATGAAGCGCGTGGGGCTAGAGCCGGAATTGCGTACGCGCGTGGGCCGCTATTCACAGGGCATGCGCAAGCGGTTGGGCTTTGCGCAAACCATGCTCGGCAGCCCCCATCTTTACCTGCTTGATGAGCCCGCAAACGGGTTGGATCCGCTTGCGGTGATAGCGATGCGCTCCGCGGTTCGCCGCTTGGCTTCTTCAGGAGCCATCGTGGTGATTTCGAGCCACGCGCTGCATGAGCTCTCACTCGTGTGCGACAAGGTATATATGCTTATTGACGGGTCATGCCATGAGGTGACGGACACCGAGCATCTTGAGGACGTGTATGTTGGGTATGCTACCGCGCGTTCGAGATAGGGTCTGTGGCGCCTGGTCGCGCCTGAGGCCCTCTCTGGTGCCGGCGGTAGTCTTGCGCATCGCGTTCTATCTTCTCACCGTATATGTTATGGCCGGTCTATGGCGCTTGCAGTTCGAGCCGCTCACGGTTGTCGGATGGCGTATCGGCATTCCCGCGATCTTTGAATTGTCATGTGCCGAGGCGGCCGCGATGTTTATGTTGGCCGCGCTGGCAGCATGGTGGCTTGCCGCTCCTGCTCGCCATATAATGCTCCGCTTTGGTTTATGGCTTTGGAGGAGCAATATTCCCGTCGCTCTGCTGGTGTGTATCCTGCTTCTTCGTGGCCAAGTGTTCTGGGGGCCAATCGCTCTGCTTGCTGCTTGCGCTCTCTGGTTGCCGTTTGCGGTCTCGTTTCCCGTGTGCAACGCCGGGTGCGATTCCGCGAGTACGGGCCGGCCGGGCGGCAGGTGGCTTGATGTGCCGCCGCATCTGCCGGCGAGGACTGCGCCCCTGGTGGCCTGTTGCATCGCGTTCATGGTCGTCGCGCTTTGCGCGCTGGTGCTCGCAGAGACGCGCTCGGGTTACGATGGAGTGGTCTTATGGACCCCCTCAGAGCACGTGGTGGCTTCGTGGTCCATGGTGTGCTGCTGTTGCGCGATTGCCGCGCTGGCCTATGCCTGTCGCTTCCCCCGCCGGTGTGTCGTGCTCGCGTTGTCCGTTCTTGCGGCGCCTGTTGCCTGGGTAGTGGGCAAGGTTCCTATGGGAGCGGCTCTTGCTCCTTATGGGGTATCGCTTGCATTTACGGTCATCGTTTGCATCTGGTTTCAGATGCTGCGCCGCGCCCCCGCGTCCGCACTCGATCGAAGCGCGGGCATCGCCTTTTTTCCCGTTGGCGTCATGCTCTCATCCTTAATGACGATATCCCTTGATAAGGTGGTAATTATTGAGCCGATGGCGCTGCTTGCTCTTGAGCTCATGGGCGCGGCGCTGCTGGTCGCACAGGCGCTCCAGACGCGCGGCGGTGCCGATGTGGGCAGGCCGGATGGCTCGTGCGGTGACGATCATGGGGTCGCTGGGCGCCCGGCGACCGCTCGGGGGTCCGGCTGTCAGCCCGCTGAAGCACAAGCAACATGCGCTCGCCTTGCCGCGCGCCACGGTCTTACGGCGCGCGAGGAGTCGGTCATATGCGCCATGGCCGAGGGGCGCTCGCTTGCGCAGATCGCCCGGGCGGAGGGGATCACAAAATCGACTGCGGGCACCTACGCTGCGCGGGCATACGTGAAGCTCGGTGCTTCGTCGCGTGCTGAGGCGCTTGATATCGTGCAGCGAGAGATGGAGCGGGAAGCCCAAGCCCACGATGGCGTTGGCGGCACGGCGTCTTTAGGTGGGCACGAGGCACCGCGCGCTGCAGGGGGCGCGGCGGCACGGGGACGCGCGTCCGGTGCCCATGCACGGCGCGTTGCCGCCGTAGCGGGTCTTTTTGCTTGGCCGCTGCTTGCCGAGGCCTTCGTGTTGCCATGGTTGAGCGCTGCGCAGCCCTCGTGGTTGTTGCGAGGCGAAGCCGTGCCCGTCGTGGCCTTTCTGGTGACGGCGGCCGTCCTCATGCAGATGAGCGCGGGCGGCGACAATGGGAGGGCCCTTGTGGATGGCTCCCGTGGCGATGCGCCGGGGCATACCGAGTCCGCTCGGTTATGCCGCTCGGGCACCTTTGGTGCTCCGTGGCTGCAGGCTGTCGCCCTCGTGGCGCTTATCGTGCTCGCCCTTGCTCCCGAGGGCATGAGTTGGGCAGCCATGCGGCACATCGGAAGGGGCGCAGTCGCCCTTGTAGCCTGCTCGTCGGGGGTCGCTGCGGTGGCGCTCGCGTTTCATGTGCTGCGGGGCCTGTGGAGTAACGCGCTGCCATCGCGGGGGCTCGCAGCTGTTCCCATGGCGGCATCTCTGGCGTTTGGGTGCGGCGTTTGCTCCGGAGTGCTGGTACCGGTCGTTCTTGCTTGCGGCGTTGCCTGCGCCGCGGTCATTCTGGTTTGCGGGCGCATGGGAACGCCTTTGACGCCAGCGCCTGCGGTTGGTGTTTCATGCGGCGGGAAGCTGCGTGCGGAGCGGAGCGTCTCGTTGCGCATCGGCCTTGTTCGCAGCGTCGCGCTGGCGGCCGCGGGGGCGTCGGGCAGCGTGCTCTACTACCTGCTGGACGGCTCGTATCTTGCGCTGCGCCCATGCTGGGTTGCGTCTCTCGTATGGCATCTTGTAGTGCACGGCGTGCCGCTCGCGGCCGCGCTGTACGCATCGATGCAGGCGGGGCGCTTTGCACGGCGCATGGGGCGCTCCGCGGCCGATGTGGTCTCGACGGTCGTTGTTCCCGGGCTTTTGGGGTTCGCATGCGGCGGCGCGTTTGTTGAGCTGCCGGTCCAGCCGCATATGCTGGGAGTCTCGGCCGTCGCGCTCATCGCTGCCGGAATGCTCTGCGGGGCCTGGGCGCTTGCCAGCGTGGTCTTGACCTTTAGGCGGCGGCTCGCCTTTTCGCGGCGCGTGGACACCTCGCTCAGCAGTGTGCTCGCGGGAACCGGCGTGAGCGATGCCGAGCTGCCTGTGCTGGCATTCCTGCTCAGGGGATTTTCGACAGCGGACATCGCGCGCGAGCTCGTGGTGAGCTTGAACACGGTGCGCACCCATGTGCGACATATCTACGCCAAGCTGGGTATTCACAGCCGCGCGGAGCTGTTCGACGCTATGGAGCAGCTCTTCCAGGGCTACGAAGACCGTCTCTAGGAGCATCGAGAGGGCGCAGGCCAGGTGGGGGCCAGGTGGAATGCTGCTGCAGAAGAGCGCGAGGCCCGGGGAGTCACCTTCCCGGGCCTCGCGCATGGTGATGGCCTATGAATGAATTACGACTCGCTGCCGTCCGCCGTCACGCGGAAGGGCATGGCCCAGTCTGCATGGTCGGAGTGGAGCAGCTCCTCGGCGCGTTCCGAAAGGGGTGCGCCCAAAAAGTCGTTATAGCAGGCCGTGACCGCCGGGTTCTCGTGGCTAAAGCGCAGCTCGCTCTGCTCATCGATGATGCGTAGCGTGCAACCGCGGTCGGCGGAAAGGTTGAACCCTTCGATGATGGGCTGGCCACCGCCACCCACGCAGCCGCCGGGGCAGGCCATGACCTCAACGAAATCGTAGCTCGCCTCGCCGCGCTCGATGGCACGGCAGAGCGCGTCTGCATTGGCAAGGCCGCTCGCCACCGCGATGCGGAGCGTACGGTCGGGCAGCTGGAACTCCTTCTCGCGCCATCCGCGCTCGGGTCCTTCGGAGCGAATCTCATGGAATGCGTCCGCGTCGGGGTTCTCGCCGGTCACAAAGTTGTAGGCGGTGCGGAGCGCGGCCTCCATCACGCCGCCCGTCACGCCGAAGATGTGTCCGGCGCCCGTCGCCACGCCGAGCGGGCGGTCGAAGTCCTCTTCTTCCAGAAGGTCCACGTTTACGAAGCGCTGGCGAAGCTGGCGCGTGAGCTCGCGGACCGAGAGCACGGCATCCACGTCCGGGCCGGTGCCGGTGGAGTCCATGCCGGGGTAGGCGGCCTCCATCTTCTTGGCGACGCACGGCATATAGGACACAACGAAGATCTTTGCGGGGTCCACGCCGAGGATATCGGCATAGTACGTCTTGGCGAGCGCGCCGAAGATCTGCTGCGGGCTCTTCGTGGTGGAGAGCTTCTTCGCAAGCTCGGGGTAGCGCGTCTTCGCGAAGCGCACCCAGCCGGGGCAGCATGAGGTGAACATGGGCCCCTCGGCGCCTTCCTTCAGATGCTCGATGAGCTCGCTTGCCTCCTCCATGATGGTCACGTCGGCAGCGAAGTCGGTGTCGAAGACGTAGTCGAAGCCCAGGCGGCGAATCGCCGCGACCATGCGGCCCGGGGTCGGCGGCTTGCCTCCCAAGTCGAGGAGCTCTGCCCAGGAGGAGCGAACGGCGGGCGCCACCTGCGCGATGGTAATCGTGTCGGGGTCAAAGATCGCATCGAAGACGCGCTCGGTGTCGTCGCGTTCATGAAGTGCGCCCGTGGGGCAGTTGGCGATGCACTGGCCGCAGAAAGCGCAGTCGTCGGGAGCCACGGCGTCCACGTGCGCGCGGCTGCCGGAGTCTACCAGGTCCCACACGCCGAGCGCCTGCACCTTTTGGCAGGTCGAGACGCAGCGCAGGCAGTTCACGCACTTCTCGGGCTCGCGCACGAGCGGAAAGCGTGCGTCGATGGGCTTGGTTTCAAAGAACGTGGTGTAGGGCACCTCGTGCACGCCCATGCGGTCGGTGAGCGCTTGCAGCTGGCAGGTGCCGTTGCGAAAGCACGTGGGACAGCGGCGGTCGTGCCGCGAAAGGATGAGCTGCAGGTTGGCCACGCGGGCGCGGCGCACGCGCGGCGTGTCGGTGTGGACCACCATGCCGTCGGTGACCTTGTTGTTGCACGCGGCCACCAGGTGGTCGATGCCCTCCACCTCTACCAGGCAAATGCGGCAGGCGCCGATCTCGTTGATGTCGCGCAGGTAGCACAGGGTGGGGATGTCCACGCGGTGCTCGCGCGCCACCTCAAGGATCGTCGCGTCTTCCGGCGCCTCGTAGACGTTGCCGTCGATCGTGATCGTTACCATGACATCCGTCCTTCCTCATGCAGGATGCCGCAGCCAAAGTGGTCGCAGTTGAGGCACCTGAGCGTCTCTTGGCGGATTTCCTGTTCCGACAGGCCGTACTCTACGAGCTCAAAGTCGTGCACGCGCTCCTCGGTGGGGCGCTCGCCGTTCACGGAACGGCCGCAGGGCACGCGGTCGTCTAGGCGCGGCGTCGGCAGCTTGATGTCGACCGAAACGGTGTGGTGGAAGCCGAGGTACGTATCGATGGAGCGTGCCGCCTTTTTGCCGTCGGCGATGGCCAGGATCACCGTTGCGGGGCCGCGCATGCAGTCGCCGCCGCTAAAGATGCCCGGATGCTCCGGCACGGCAAGGTGCTCGTCTACATCAAACTGCTTCCAGCTTGTGGGCAGGCCCTCATCGGCGAAGTAGTCGGACTGGATATCCTGGCCGATGGCCACGATGACCACCTGGCAGGGGAATTCATGCGGCTCGCGGTCGGCGGTCACGGGTGCGGGGCGCCCGCGTTTCACGGGGCCGATGATCTGGGGTTGCGCCTTGAGCGCGCGAACGCGGCCCTCCGCATCGGTGAGCACCTCGAGCGGGGCCATCAGGTCGGCAAGCTCGCAGCCGTCGGCAATGCAGCCCTCGATTTCTTCGGGGAGCGCCGTCATGTCGGCCACGCGCCGGCGATAGACCACGGTGACCTTGCGCGCGCCGCAGCGCACGGCCGAGCGCGCCGCGTCCATGGCCACGTTGCCGCCGCCTACCACGCACACGTCGAGGCCCGTGTAGTCGGGCGTGTGACCCAGGCCGATTTCGCGGAGCATCCGCACGGCGGGCACGACGCCCTCGGCGTCCTCTCCGGGCATGCGGAGCTTCTTGTCGCCGTGCGCGCCCATGGCGATGTAGACCACGTCGAAGTCGCGCTGGAGCTCTTCGAGGGTGATGCCGTCTGCGCCCACCGGGGTGTTGCAGCGAATCTGGACGCCCGCCGCCTCGATGGAGGCAATCTCGTCATCAAGGATGGTCTTGGGCAGGCGATAGTTGGGGATGCCGTAGCGGAGCATGCCGCCCGCCTTCTCGCGCTGCTCAAAGGCCACGACCTCGTGCCCCATGCGGGCAAGGTAATAGCCGCAGGTGAGGCCCGAGGGACCGGCGCCCACGATGGCCACTCGCCTGCCCGTGGCGGGCGCGCGGTCGCAGGCGCGCGGGCCGGTTGCGTGATCCACGGCATAGCGCTTGATGCCGCGGATGTTCACGGCATCGTCCACCATGGTGCGGCGGCAGGTCTCCTCGCAGGGGTGCTCGCACACGTAGGCGCACGCGCTGGGGAAAGGGTTGTCCTTGCGGATGAGCTCCACGGCGTCGTCGTAGCGCCCGGCGGCAGTGAGGGCAATGTAGCCGGGGATGTCCACATGCGCGGGACAGCTGACCTCGCACGGCACGCCCTGGCTCGAGCTCCGCAGGCAGCGGCCCGTCTGCGCGTGGTATTCAAAGTCGTCGCGGAAGGCCTTGACGCTCATGAGCACCTGCTCGGCGGCTTGGAAGCCCACCGCGCAATCGGAGCTCACGCGGATCTGCTCGGCAAGGTCTTCAAGGCGCTCGATGGTGCCGGGCGCGGCGATGCCGCCGATGATCTGCTCGAGCATGTCGGTCATGGCGCCCAGGCCCACGCGGCACGGTGTGCACTTGCCGCAGCTCTGCGCGTGCGCCACGCCCACGAGCGCGCGCGTCATATCGACGGGGCAGGTGCCGCGGGCGTTTGCTCCCAGCCGGCGGCTCGTGTTGGAGCACATCTCGCCCAACGCGCCGTAGGAGCTGTCGTTCTCAAACAGCATAGAGGTCCCCTCTTTCTTCACGGTGCAAGCCATGCGTTCGCACTTAAGCAATTAGCTTATGGCGGGCTGGCGCATCCTTCGGGGGAGAGCTAGGCGAGCGGCCTTATTATTAGGCGAAGGGCGGGCATGCTGGGAATTGCAAGCTGGGGACCGTCTCCAGCAATCTGGGGACCGCCCCCGCGTTACCCGCGCTCGGCGAGCGGCACATACGTTGCCTGCTCCATCACCGAATTATAGGCGGGCCGGATGATGCGGTTGGCACCATAGATCTCTTCCATGCGATGCGCCGCCCAGCCGGCGGCGCGCGCCACGGCAAAGATGGGCGTATAGAGGTCCTCGGGCACGCCGAGCATGTTGTAGATAAAGCCCGTGTAAAGGTCGATGTTCGCGCAGATGGGTTTGGTGGTGCCGCGCACGTCGCGCATGACCTGCGGCGCCAGGCGCTCGATGCGCTCGATGAGCGCAAACTCCTCGCCCAGACCCTTCTGCTCGGCCAGCTTGCGCGCATAGGTGCGGCAGATCTTGGCACGCGGGTCCGAAAGCGTGTAGACCGCGTGGCCCATGCCATAGATCAGGCCCGACCCGTCAAAGGCCTCGCGGTTGAGGATCTTCATCAGGTAGCCGGCCACCTCGCCGTCGTCGTCCCAGCGGCGCACGTGCTCGCGAATATCGGCATGCATGGCCATGACCTTGGAGTTGGCGCCGCCGTGGCGCGGGCCCTTGAGCGAGCCGATGGCCGCGGCATAGGCGGAATACGCGTCGGTCGCCGAGCTCGACAGCACGCGGCACGCAAACGTGGAGTTGTTGCCGCCACCGTGCTCGGCATGAAGCATGAGCATGACGTCGAGCAGCATGGCCTCGTCGTGGGTGAAGTTGTCGCCCTCGCGCAGCACCTGCAGGATGGTCTCGGCCATGGAGTAGGAAGGGTTGGGCAGCGGAATGTGCGCGCGGCGGCCCTCCGACTCGGCGTTGTGCATGGTGTGCGCGATGGCAGCGATGCGCGGCAGGCGGCCCAAGAGCGAAAGCGCCACGTCGATTTCGTGCGGGGCCGAGATGTCGTCCGGAGTCTCGTCAAATGCGTAGAGCATGAGCACGGCGCGCGCGAGCACGTTCATGATGCTCTTGGACTTGGTGGTAAGGGGGAACTCGCGAATGTAGTCGGTGGGCAGCAGGCGCTGGCTGCCAATGCGCCGCTTGATGGCGTCGAGCTCGTCCTGGCGCGGCAGCTCGCCGGTAAGCAGCAAAAAGACGAGCTCCTCGTAGCCAAAGCGGTTCTCGGCCTGCGCGTTGCCAATGAGCTCCTCGATGTTGTAGCCAAAAATGGTGAGCTTGCCCTCGTCGGGGATGAGCTTGCCGTCCTCTTTACGGTAGCCGTGCACGTCCGAAATGCGGGTGAGGCCCGCCACGACGCCCGAGCCGTCGGCGTTGCGCAAGCCGCGCTTAACGTCGTGCGCGCGGAACAGCTCCTCGTCGTAGGGCACCATGATGGCACCGTCGTACAAGCGCTTGGTAGCGTCCGACGTCTCGCGCGTCTCGGCATAATCAATGGTGGCGCGCTCGGCGGCAAACGGGTGGCGCAGGTCAATCTCGGTCATGTTCTTAGACATGGGCAAGGCCTCCTTTGGGACGAGAGGCAGTTGGGGCGATGCACGGGGCTACGTGGCCGTGCCTCAAAACCGCGCTGCGGTTGTGCCACGAAGCTGGGGGAATATACGCATCGGGGTGCCCGTGCGGCGCGGTGCGAACGATATGGCCTGGGACCGCGTCGCACGTGCAAGCAAAAAAGCGCCGGCACCCAGGGGCTACCGGCGCGGGGCGCTACAGGCGATACATGTAGTTGAAAACGTCTTCGCGCTGGATCTGCACGTTCACGCCGATTTTTTCACCGGCAGCAGCAAGGCGCTCCTGCAGAGTGGTAAAGTCGGCAGCGGCAGCGGAGATGTCGGCGATCATCGTCATGGTAAAGATGTCTTCGATGATGCTCTGGGTAATGTCGCGAATGTCGACGTTTTCGTCGCCAAGCACGTGGGAGATGCTGGCCACAATGCCCGGGCGGTTCTTGCCCAGCACGGTGATAACAATGCGGTTCGAGGCGGTTTCTGCCATGAGGCGCCTTTCTCTTCGGGGCTCCCCGGCGCAAATGCCGGTGCGTGCAAACACATGCACATCGTTATACCCAGTCTACCGGTGCCCGGTGCACCACGCACGGGATGCCCACAGCTTGGTAACACACGAGAAACCTCGCAGGGAGCGGCGGGCTCTGCGCGTCGCGCGCGTGATGCACAGCACTGTGGTTGGCAGGCGGACAAAACGCTGTGGCCGGCAAATAGACAAGGATGTTCGCATGGCGGAGCAGTTATGTGGACAAGCACGACGACGGCACGGGCGCCTACGAGCGTCGGCGCAAAGACAGCTTCTTTGCGTATCAGAAGATTATCAAGAGCAACGGCGCCGATGGGTTAGACTAGGCTATTAATAATGACCCCGCTAGGGATAACGACCCCGGGAAAGGACGGGCCATGCCAAACCGCAAGATCGTCTTCCTTGACGTAGACGGCACCGTCACCAACTACCACGGCAGCGTGCCCGCCTCCGCAAAGGCGGCAATCAAGGCCGCGCGCGCTGCCGGCCACCGCGTGTACATGTGCACCGGCCGCAGCAAGGCCGAAAACGCGCCCGAGATCTGGGAAATTGGGTTCGATGGCATGATCGGTGGCAACGGCTCGTACGTGGAGGACGCGGGCGCGGTCGTGATGCACCAGCTCATCACACTTGAGCAGTGCCGCCACATTGTTGACTGGCTGCACGGGCGCGGGCTCGAGTTCTATCTCGAAAGCAACAACGGCCTGTTTGCGAGCGAGCATTTTCGCGAGGCGGCGCGCCCGGTGCTGCGCCAGTACGCGCTGGGCAAGGGCGTAGCGGCAAAGGAGGCCGAGGAACTCGATACCAACGACGTGATCCACGGACTCGTGTACGGCGGTGAGCTCTATCGCGACGACCTCAACAAGGTGAGCTACATTCTGTCGAGCTACCAGGACCATCTTGACGCCGTTGCCGAGTTCCCCGACCTCAAGGCCGGCACCTGGGGCGGCAAGGGCGAGCATGCGCTCTTTGGCGACCTCGGTGTGCGGGACGTAGACAAGGCCCATGCGGTGTGGGTGCTCGTGGAGCATCTGGGCGCGAGCATGGCCGACACCATTGCCGTGGGCGACGCCAAGGTGGATATTCCTATGTTTGAGATATGCGCGCAGAGCGTATGCATGGGCTCAGGCGGTGCGGAGGCCAAGGCCGCGGCCGATTGGGTAACCACCGACGTTGATGACGACGGCATGTGGAACGCCTTTGTTCACCTGGGACTTATCGACCAGGAGTAGCGAACCCGATCGGGCAGCATGCTGCATTGGGGCGGCCCGTTGCATAGGCACGTTCGCCGATGCGCAAGCTGCCCGACCGGGAGATTGCCGGGCCACATGGCTGCTTGGAGAATCGCCTGACCACGCAGCCGTCGTGCCCAGAGCGTGATGCTTTTATGACGTTGGCAGCACGGGCAATGGGTGTGCTATCCTAACCCAGTTGTTCTGTCTTGGTCGGAAACCAAGACGCCTTATGTCCTGGTCGGTAACCAGGGCAAGATCGTAAGGAGTCCCTGCATGAAACCTGGAATTCATCCCGAGTACATGGAGTGCACGGTCCGTTGCTCTTGCGGCAACACCTTCGTGACCCGCGCCACCGTCCCCGAGATCCGCGTCGAGCTCTGCAACGAGTGCCACCCGTTCTACACGGGCCAGCAAAAGTTCGTTGATACCGGTGGACGCGTCCAGCGCTTCGCCGACAAGTTCGGTGGCGCTGCGCAGGCCGCCCTCGAGCGCGAGGCTGCCAAGAAGGCCGAGCGTCAGAAGGCTGCCGAGGAGGCTGCTGCCAAGAAGGCCGCCGAGCGCGAGGCCAAGGCTGCCGAGAAGGCCAAGCGTGCCGCCAAGTTTGAGGCTGAGGCTGCCAAGAAGGCCGAGCAGGAGGCCGCCAAGGCTCCCGAGGCTGAGGCTGCTCCCGCTGAGGAGGCGCCCGCTGCTGAGGCCGAGGCCACCGAGGCCGCTGCCGAGTAGCTCGTCTGCTTCATTGCATAGACGCAAAACGGCTCGCATCGGATATCCGGTGCGAGCCGTTTTTTGTACATGACGCGTAGGGGCTCGGGCTTCGGCGAGCCAGATGGCACGCAGGGGCTCGGGCTTTGTGCGCTGCTAGTGCTGGGACTCGCGCTGCTTGCCGGTAAAGGCGGCAACATCCACGCGCCACATGGCCGTGCGGTCAAGAACGCCGGGGCCAAACGCTTGCGGCGCGCCGGGCGCCAGGTGCTCCATAATACGGGTGAGGCCGTAGACCTTGTCCTCGCCGCTCGTGACCGGGTAGATGCGGCCGGTGCCCATGATGCTCCGGTACGCAAAGGAGTACGAGCACGCGTAGTTGCCGGTGATCACGCCGTCCTCGCAGTCCATCTCGATCGCAACGTCCACGCCGGCGCTGCCGTTGGCAGAAAACGCGGCCGCCTTGCGTCCCTCGCCGGCTGAGTGCAGCCATAGGGTAAGGTGTGGGGCGCCCGCCTCGTCCTGTTCCCAGTCGTAGCCAAAGCTCATGGGCACAATGAACATGCCCTCGCTGTCTGCGGCGCCAATCCGGACCGTCCGGCACGCCTCGACGATGCTCCGCAGCTCTTCGGCCCCGGTGACCTCACGTTTTGCCAATCTCATCTGAGCCATTGCCCACTCCTTATCTCTTTGCCGGCGCTTGCGGGCGCTGCCTGCTATGGGGCTGCTGCGTCCGTTGAGTTGCCTACATAGTACCCGCTTCGACCCGCTTCGCTTTTTGCATGACCCCGCGGTGACTTGCCAAGGCCCGGACAAAAAGCCCGTGCACCGTGGTTTCTCCGTGGGATGCATCCTCCGCGTGTATGACGCGCCCGCCAAAGGGATAGAGTTAAGCAGTCTGAGTCTGTCCATCGGGGGCGGCACATGGGCGCCGGACGGCATCTGCCCGGAACGCTCGGCATGAGCTGTCTCCTGTGAAAAGGAAACCATATGGGGTTCGTCTCAAAACTTCTTTCCTTCGGCTCCGATAAGGAGCTCAAGCGTTACCAGAAGGTCGTTGAGAAGATCAACGCCCTCGAGCCTACCTACGAAAAGATGGACGACGAGGAACTCGCCCACCAAACCGTGCTCTTTCGCGAGCGGTACGCCAACGGCGAGTCGCTCGACAGCATGTTGCCCGAGGCGTTTGCCGTGGTGCGTGAGGCATCCAAGCGCACGACGGGGTTGCGCCACTTTGACGTGCAGCTTATTGGCGGCATGACGCTTCACGACGGCCAGATCGCCGAGATGAAGACCGGTGAAGGCAAGACGCTCGTCTCGACCCTCGCCGGCTATCTGAACGCCATCGCGGGCAAGGGCGTGCACGTGGTGACCGTCAACGACTATCTGGCCAAGCGCGACTCCGAGTGGATGGGCCAGGTCTACCGCTTTTTGGGCATGACGGTGGGCTTGCTGCAAAACGGCATGCCGCTTAATCAGAAGCGCCCGGCCTACAACGCCGACATCACCTACGGCACCAACTCCGAGTTTGGCTTTGATTACCTGCGCGACAACATGGTGTTGCGCGCCAACCAGCGCGTGCAGCGCGGCCATGCGTTTGCCATCGTGGACGAGGTCGACTCGATCTTGATCGACGAGGCGCGCACCCCGCTTATTATCTCGGGCGCCGGTACCAAGTCGGCAAGCACGTACAAGGACTTTGCCCGCGCGGTCCGCGGACTCAAGCGCGCGCCCGAGGTCGAGCACGATCCGCTCGACCCCAACCCCGCGCCGGAGCCCGACGGCGACTTTATGATGGACGAGGCCAAGCACACCATCGCGGCCACCGAGCAGGGCCTGCGCAAAATCGAGCAGCGCCTGGGCATCGACGACATCTATGCCGACCTTTCGGGCCAGCTGGTCAACCACCTGCAGCAGGCGCTTAAGGCGCAGTACATGTTCCACCGTGACAAGCAGTACGTGGTCACCAACGGCGAAGTCAAGATCGTCGACGAGTTCACGGGCCGTATTATGGAAGGCCGCCGCTACTCGGACGGCCTGCACCAGGCCATCGAGGCCAAAGAGGGCGTGCTCGTGCGCGAGGAAAACCAGACGCTCGCCACCATTACGCTGCAGAACTACTTCCGTCTGTACGACAAGCTCTCGGGCATGACCGGTACCGCCATTACCGAGGATGCCGAGTTCCGTGAGATCTACAATCTGCCCGTGCAGGTGATTCCGCCCAACAAGCCCGTGATTCGCGTGGACCACGACGACCTGGTGTACCGCACCATCGACGCCAAGTACCGCGCTGTGGCCGACGAGGTGGCCGAGCGCCATGCCAAGGGGCAGCCGGTGCTGGTGGGCACCGTGTCCATTGAGAGCTCCGAGCGGCTGTCGCGCCTGCTGGACAAGCGCGGCATCAAGCACGAGGTCTTAAACGCCAAGTTCCACGAGCGCGAGGCGCACATCGTGGCCCAGGCGGGCCGCTTGGGCGCCGTGACCATCGCGACGAACATGGCCGGCCGTGGTACGGATATCTTGCTGGGCGGCAACCCCGACGAACTCGCCCGCGAGCAGGTGGCTAGCCGCGACTTTGGCCTTACGCAGGCCGAGGTTGACCTGCTGCTGCGCGCAGGCGACCCCGCCAAGATGACCGCCGCCGACGCCGCGGCGCTCGGCGTGGAGACCGACGATAGCACGCTCGCCACCATCGCGTCCGCGCTTGCCAGCGAGGAAGCCCGTGCAAAGGAGGTCTGCGCACGCGAGCACGAGCAGGTTATTGCGGCGGGCGGCCTGACCGTCATTGGCACCGAACGCCACGAGAGCCGCCGTATTGACAACCAGCTGCGCGGCCGCGCCGGCCGTCAGGGCGACCCGGGCGAGACGCAGTTCTACCTCTCGCTCGAAGATGACCTGATGCGCCTTTTTGGCGGCGACAAGATGGACAAGATCTCGAACCTCATGTCGTCGGCCGACATGGACGACCTGCCCATCCAGCATAAGTTCATTTCAAAGGCCGTTGAGAGCGCCCAGCGCAAGGTCGAGAACATCAACTTCTCTATGCGTAAGAACGTGCTTGAGTACGACGACGTTATGAACAAGCAGCGCCAGGTCATCTATGCCGAGCGCAACAAGGTGCTCGACGGCAAAGACCTTGCCGGGCACATTGACGACGTTATGGCTGACACTGTCGAGCGCTGCGTGGCTGAGTTTTGCCCTAAGGACTCCAAGAAGGGCGAACGCGACTTTGACGGCCTGCACAAGTGGGTGGTCGAGCTGACCGGTCGGACAAACGCGCCGCAGATTGCCGACGAAGGCGAGGACTTCAAGGCCATCGATGCCGAGGTGCTCGACTACGTAAAGGAGTGCTACAACCAGAAGGCCGAGCGCCTGGGCGACGACCTCATGCGCGAGCTCAACACCCAGGTCATGCTCCGCGTGATCGATACGCGCTGGATGAGCTACCTGCAGGAGATGGACTACCTCAAGCAGGGCATTGGTCTGCGCGGCTTTGGCCAGCGCGACCCGCTCGTGGAGTACAAGAGCGAGGCCTATAGCGCGTTCCAGACGCTCGTGGACACCATGTACGAGGACTACCTGCGCACCATTTTGCGCATTGAGGTCAAGCAGGCTCCGCGCGCGGCGCAGCGTGCGGCCGCGCAGTCGGACGAGCTGCCTCAGGCCAAGTATTCCGGCCCGGCCGATGTTGACGGCGAGGGAGGCTCCTCGACCATCCGTCGCGAGGCGGCAGCTCAGGCGGCCAACGCTGCCGGCCACTCGTCTGCGCCGACGCACAGCGCGGTCAAGACGTACGTGAAGGCCGAGAGCGGCGACCCGTATGCCAACGTGGGCCGCAACGATCCATGCCCGTGCGGGAGCGGCAAGAAGTTCAAGAACTGCCATGGCAGGAACCGCTAATGGCGGAGGAGGCAACAATCTCGGTAGAGGAGCTTGACGCGCTGGCCAAGCGGCTGGACGAGGTCGAGGCGTACCTGCATGTGGACGAGAAGCGCGAGCGCGTGGCAGAGCTTGAGCGTCAGAGCGCTCAACCTGGCTTTTGGGACAATGCCGAGCACGCCCGCGCCACCATGGCCGAGCTCTCGACGGTGCAGAGCGATGTAAAGGCGGTCGAGGGCGCGCGTTCGCAGCTCGCAGATGCGCGCGCGGCACTTGAACTTGCGGCCGAGATGGGGGAGGACCCCGAGGGTGCGGAGCTGATTGCCGAGGCTGCTCACGCGGCGACGGCCCTGAGCAGCGCCATTGACGAGCTCGAGCTGACAAGCTGGTTTACCGGCGAGTTTGACCATGGCGATGCCATTGTGACTATCAAGCCTGGCCAGGGCGGTTTGGAGGCTCAGGACTGGACCTTCATGCTCTTCAAAATGTACATGAAGTACTGTGCGCGCCGTGGCTGGAAGGTCACCGTCAACGATTGCCCCGCGGCCGAGGTGATCGGCATCGATCGCGCGACCTTTACGGTGGAGGGCAAGGACGCGTTTGGCATGCTGCGCGCCGAGGCCGGCGTGCACCGATTGGTGCGCATTAGCCCCACGGATGCCAAGAAGCGCCGCCAGACCACATTCGCTGGCGTCGAGGTTATCCCCGTGCTGCCTCATGACATTGACATCGAGATCGCGCCCGACGACATTCGCGTGGACGTGTACCACGCAAGCGGCCCCGGCGGCCAGGGCGTCAACACCACCGATTCGGCCGTGCGCGTAACGCACCTGCCGACGGGCATTGTGGTCACCTGCCAAAACGAGCGCAGCCAGATCCAGAACAAGGCCGCGTGCATGCAGATCTTAAAAGCGCGCCTGTATGAGCTGGAACTGCAAAAGCGCGAGGACAAGCTCGACGAGATCCGCGGCCCCAAGACCGAGATTGGCTTTGGCAACCAGATTCGCAGCTACGTGCTCTATCCGTACCAGATGGTCAAGGACCTGCGCACGGGGGTGGAGACCAGCAACGTGGACGATGTGCTGGAAGAGGGTAACCTCGACCCGTTTATCATTGGCTACCACCGCTGGGCCACGAGCGCTGAGTAATCCACCAGGTGGGACAATAGTAACGCTGCCTAGGCTTTTGAGCGCCTAGGCAGGTCTTACTGCTCTGAATAGGCAATTGAATCTGCATCCACTGGAATAGTGCATGGCATCTTCCCAGCCCCCTACTGTTGTTCCCACGAGGTCGTTAGCCTGCCGCATAGGTTAGCCTGCCGCATAGGTTAGCCTGCCGCATAGAATTCCAACAAAAAACGGCGATGCCCGCTGCGCATAGTGCGAGGACGCACAGAATAACAAGTGGTTTTTTATGACGTTTTAAATACTTCAAGGTTACGGTGTCCTTTCCATGGTCAAGGAGGACAAATATTGGTCGTGTCCGTATCGTTGCGATTCTATAATATTAATAATAAAATATATTATATAGTTGCTGAATAGAAAGTCTTAATTATGAGACTGGCAAAAAGTAGCGTAAGGGTTGAGCTTGGCAAGGTGCCTGCGATCGGGAACGTTGAAACAGGCACCATCATCGGGCTGACTATCAGTGGGGCGGCGCTGTGTGATGCTATGGCGGAGCACGACGTTCCCGAGGTAGACGTGCCTGCGGACTGTTTTGAGCTTGTTGCTTACATGAAGCGGCATGGCTTTATTGAAGATGAGACAGGCGAGGGCGCTGCGTTCCCCAATCGGGTGCGGCTCCACTCTGCCTATCTCCATGATGACGACCTTATTCATCTTGCCGAGGTCATGCAGGCAGCGGGGACAACAGCAGGCATCGATAATGTCTTCCCTGATGGTGCGCGCGCAACGCTCCGTGCGTGCGCCTGTTGCGGTGCGGGGCGTGTGGGCGTGAGCATCGCTGCCGATGGCGCGGCGTACGCCTGCCATATGCTGCATTATTCGCAGTTCTGTTTGGGTAATGCCTTTGAGGATTCGGCCGACGTGCTGCGTGATGCGCTCTTTCGCTTTGCTTTGCCTACTGTTGACGATATTTACGGCTGCAAGGACTGTGGCAAACGCTATCTATGTGGAGGTGGTTGCAGGGCACGAGCGTATTTAGAATACGGCCGCGCAGATTGTCGCGACCCATACTGTGCGTACAACAGGGAAGCGATACATCAGAGAATTAAAACTTTGATTACCATGACGAATTGATTGGGGTCTCGTATGCTGTTCATCATTTCTAGCGAACAAGTTGGCGCTTGCTTGGATTTCGGTGGTATTAGAATCGGTGTATAGCGCAGCAAATACGCATGTCGTATTGGAGGAACATGGAGAAACAAAAGGCCTTGAAGGGTTCTTTACTCTTCATTACGGTATTCTTTTGTCTGATGTCGTGTCTTTCCATTATTTTGGGATTCCGCTTTTTATTTGGCATATTCGATGGCGATGCAACCGAATCAAGTCGACTGTTTCTAACGATTAATTGTGCCAACTCGATTTTTTAATGGAGCTATTTGGGCAATAGTTGCTAGGTTTGTTCATCTGGTGCGAGTTCGGTCGGAGGTTTTTTCTAGGCGTCAGTCTTACAAGTTTTTCGTGATTGCGGCTATTTTCTTCCTTCGATTTATCATGGGTTTCTTTCTTCCGACTATTGGGGTTCGAGGGCCCGCTAAGGCGTTAGGGCATGTGCTCAGTTCGGGCCCAACCGTGGACCTGTCCATGTTGTCGCTGACAGTTCTTTTCTTTGCCCTGGGAGCAGTTTTTGAATACGGCAGAATATTGCAGGAAGATTCGGATAACATCATATAATTAATAGCCACTCGGTAGGGGAGAGGAGGGCATAGTGCCCATTGTTATGAGGCTTGATCGCGTGATGGCGGACCGCAAGATGTCCTCCAACGAGCTAGCTGAGAAGGTCGGTATCTCCCCAGTGAACATCTCGCGCATCAAGACCGGTCGCCTTAAGGGCATCCGTTTCTCAACGCTCGAGGCCATGTGCAAAGCGCTTCGCTGCAAGCCCGGCGACATCATCGACTGGATGGATGACGACGAGTACGTTGCCGCGTTTGGCGAATTGCCAAAACGCAGCTAACACGCCGATGCCAGCCCCTCTGGAACCGTAACAACGTGCGTCCCGTGCGAACGAACGGCTGACGTGTTACCATAGCCTGCGGAAAATCAACGTCATGCGCCTGTTAGGGTACGGCGGTGCGAGATGGTCCCATTGCGAGACCCGCGCCGTGCGCAGAAAGGACGGGCTCATGGCCTCTCGGGTAACCATGCCGCACATTAACCTCACCAAACTCATCCGCTCGCGCTTTGTGCGCGACCTGCCGCTCGTGGTGGCGGGGTGCGCCATCGCGGCGCTCGCGGTAGACGTTTTCATGGTGCCCAACGGGCTCGCGGCGGGCGGGCTCACGGGCCTTGCCACCATCTTTGCCGAGCTTGCCCGCCGCAACGGCCTGTACCTTCCGGTGGGTCTGCAGACCATCGTCTTCAACGCGGTTCTGCTGTTATTCGTGATGCGCACGGGCGGTGTGCGGTACGTGGTGCGCACCATCACGGGCTTTGTGCTCTTTGGCTTTTTCACCGACCTCTTCGTACCCTTGGCCACGACCTTTGCCGATGCGGCGAACGACCTGATGCTCTCGGCGCTCTGGGGCGGGATCATCTCGGGCCTGGGCTACGGCCTCGTGTTTCGCGCCGGCACCAACACGGGCGGATCGGATACCATCGCCCAGATCATCTCGCGCAAGACGTCGCTGCCGGTGGGTGCGACGGTCATGGTGCTCGATGTTGCGGTGTGCGCCGCCTCCGCTCCGGTGTTCTCGCTCATGCAGGCGCTCTACGCCGCGCTTTCGATGGTGCTCTCCGGATATGTGATCGACGCGGTGGTGGACGGCGGCAACCGCCAACGCGCGGCGTTCGTTATTTCGGATGAGTGGGAGGGCATCAAGCAGGCTATTTTTACCGAGATGGACCGTGGCTGCACCGAGCTTATGGCACGCGGAGGCTACACCGGCACCGAGCGACCGGTCATCCTGCTCATCATGAGCAAGAGCGAGATTCCCATCATCAAGACCATCGTGCACGAGTACGATCCCAACGCCATCATCATGATCACCGACGTGAGCGAGGCCATAGGCTACGGCTTCAAGGATTTCTCAACATAGGGCACTCTCATTTTTCCAATATGGGGATGTAGTCGCTTAGACCGTTTCCAGTCAAATCGAGCACGTCCCCAAATTGGGGTGGATTCTCTACCTTAGCGAAACACTTTAATCTGGGACGGAGTTCCCGCATCTAACCGAACGTGCGTAGGGGGCGCAAGTCCCCTCGCCTCCCATCTCCACATATATAGGCTTGGAGCGAGGGTATCGTGCTGACTTCGGGAGCCATGCGTGGCCAGCCCTCCGCGGGGCCCCTTCTGGCTCTGCAATACGCGCTTCGATGGGTCCGGGGGCGTTTCACTAAGATAGCAAATTAACGAATTTCCGAAATATATCACATACAATTAAAAGATTTCTTGAAATAAATAGAACTTAATAAAAAATATGAATATAGATCTTTTGTTTAGGAAGGAGGTTGTTTATCGAGCCCACTTTATATGCCGATTGAAAGGACGAGCGGCTATGAAAAGGTTATTTGCTGCATTGTTGTCATTGATTTGCGGCGGACTGATTATTGCGACACCGGTATTTGCAGAGACAACCTCCAAGAACGCTGTAGCTATCAGGGCACACTGCGTATAGCAAAGACCAGCACGCTCGGGTTCTCGTATCCTGTGTTGAGTGCTGCTGGTTTTTCGATGAGTGGATCGTCTTCAACGACATGGTATGCGCGTAAATGCTACAGCGGGTCAGTAACCATCAATTTGCGTTAGGAGCTGGGTGTATTATGAGCAAGCGGTGTCAAAAGCTATTGTTTTTCATCGGGGCGTACCTGCTTATGCGTTTAGGTTTTCTCTATGAGATTGACTCTGGAATTTGTGATAGCCTCAACGCGCTTATTGTTTCAGACGAGGTAATCGCTGTATATCCCATTGCCGCAATAGTTTCTGTTGTCGAGGGATTCATTAAGGCCGTCTTGGTTGTTTGCATCCTCGTTTATGGCTGCTTGGTTGCACACGATATTTTTATCAAAAACGATGGCGCGAAGAACCCGCAGTTTCCGAGTAATAAAAAAGACTAGGTAAGGCTTGTCGAGCGGCTAGGCATTTCTCCGGTGAATATTTCTTGCATAAAGACGGGACGTCTAAGGGGTATCCGATTTTAAGCTACAGCTTAAGTACCTGAGCGGGCACTTCCTGTTATGATGAACGCGTCACTACAAGGGGCGCTTCATCTGAAGGGACGGACATGGCAACAGAACAGTTGAGGACCGCGTGCGCGCACGACGATGCGCAGATCGCCCTCATCGCGAATCGCATGCGGCGCGATGTCGTCGAGATGCTCGAGGCTGCAGGCTCAGGCCATCCAGGCGGTTCGCTTTCGGCCGCGGATATCGTGGCGACGCTCTATTTCTCCGGTGTCATGGGCTACGATGTGCAGGATGCCAAGAATCCCGCGCGTGACCGGTTCGTACTTTCCAAAGGTCATGCTGCTCCTATTTTGTATGCCACACTTGCCCAGATTGGGTATCTGGAGCACGATGAGCTCAAGACGCTCCGCCACCTGGGGTCGCGCCTGCAGGGCCATCCGGATTGCCATGCCTGCCCGGGTGTAGAAGTGTGCACCGGCTCCCTGGGCCAGGGTCTTTCTATCGCGAGCGGCATCGCACTCGGCTTCCGTGCCGACGCCGCGCGCGATGGTGGCGACCTCAAGCGCGTCTTTGTGCTTACGGGCGACGGAGAGCTCCAGGAGGGCGAGAACTGGGAGGCGGCCATGTTTGCCGCGCACCAGCACATCGACAACCTGGTTGCCATTCTTGACAGCAACAACCTGCAGATCGATGGCCATGTGAGCGACGTAAACGCTATTGAGCCCATTGCCGACAAGTTTGCCGCCTTTGGTTGGGAGGTCATTGCGGCCGACGGCCACAGCATCCCCAGCATGCGCCGCGCGCTCAACGAGGCCGTGGCGGTGACGGGCAAGCCGGCCATCATTGTCGCCTCGACCGTTAAGGGCAAGGGCGTCTCCTTTATGGAAGACCAGGTTACCTGGCACGGCGTGGCACCCACGCACGAGGAAGCCGTCCGGGCCATCGCAGAGATCGATGCGGCATACGAGGAGCTCCTCGCCGCGCAGAAGGAGGCGTAAGCGCCATGGCAAAAGCTACGCGCGCCGCATATGGCGAGACGCTCATCAAGCTTGTTGACGAGGGCATGGATATCATGGCCGTGGATGCGGATCTCTGCGGCTCCACTACCACGGGCAAGTTCGGTGCGGCCTATCCGGACCGTCTGTTTGACGTGGGCATTGCCGAGCAGAACATGATCGGCGTGGCCTCCGGTTTAGCGCTTACCGGTCGCACGGTGTTTACCGGCTCGTTTGCCGTGTTTGGTACCGGGCGCTGCTGGGAGCAGATTCGCAACACCGTGTGCGATTCGGGCCTTAACGTAAAGATTTGCCCCACGCATGCGGGCATTACCGTGGGTGCGGACGGCGCCACGCACCAGGCGCTCGAGGACATCGCCCTCATGCGCGTGCTGCCGGGCATGCGCGTACTTGTGCCGGCGGACTACGCAAGCGCCGCAGCTGCCATTCGCCTTGCTGCCGAGACGCCGGGGCCATTTTATGTGCGCTTGGGCCGCGAGCCGCTGCCCGAGGTGTATGGTGAGGACTTTACCTGCGACGTTGCCTTTGCGGGCGTGCCGCGCACAGGCACGGACATCTCCATCATGGCTTGCGGCGTTGAAGTGGCGCATGCGCTGGCCGCGGCCGACGAGCTTGCTGCCGAGGGCATTGATGCCGAGGTCGTAGACGTGATGAGCGTGAAGCCGCTCGATGAGGAGACGATCATCGCCTCGGCAGCCAAGACCGGACGCGTGCTCACCGTCGAGGAGCACAGCATCTACGGTGGCATGGGCTCGGCGGTGGCCGAGTTGCTGAGCGAGAAGCACCCTGTGCCGGTGACGCGCTTGGGCATGACGACGTTCGGCCAGTCCGGCAGCGCTTCTGAGCTGCTTGCTTACTACGGCCTTGATGCCGCCGGTATTGCTGCCCGCGTGCGCGAGCTGCTGGGTAGGTAGCCAAGGACCGCGGGGCCTGCGCACTTGGGTTTGCGCGCAGCGCTGTTGCAGCGGTTGAGCATCATAGACGGTTGATGAGGCCGGGGCGTGCGGATTGCCGTACGCCCCGGCTTTTTGCGCGGTCCGTGCGGCGCGCTGTGCTTTGCGTTTGCGTACTTCGCTTTGAGGACTTTGCTCCTTGTGCCCCTTGCTTCGATCTTGCTGCATGCTCCTCTACGCCTTTTCTGTGTATGGCGGGCCATGCTGCTACAATGAACACGTATGTAGATGAAACGCACGACTTAAGGAGCTGCAGTGGGCAACCACTTCCGTAAACCCGGAGATGGGCAGGACGCTCCGCGCCAGAGCGAGCCGCAGGCGGCCTCCCACTTCGCGTATTCCTCGCCCAACGAGGAACCAGCAACCACCCCATCAACAACGAATGCCATGCCCGATTCGCTCGCGAGCACGACCTACACGGCACCCGCAGCGAGCTCGGATGCCGTGGCCGACCCATTTGCCTATCAGCCGGCAAACAGCGACGCTATGCCGCAGACCGTTCCGAACGCACCGCAGGTGAATGCCGCTCCGTCGGCGCCGTCGCCGCTCAACCGGCCTGCGCAGGCATCGGGTACGCTCGACGCGCAGATTCCCTCGATTCCGGACCCCATGGCTCCGCCTGCGCCCGTGCCGGCGCCCCAGGTTGATGCCGACCAGGCCCACGAGGTGGCAACGCTCGACAGCGCGCTGCAGAGCTCGGACTTCACGCAGGTCTTTGCTCCCGTGCAGTCGCGCAAAGAAAAGGCGCGCGAGGCCGGCGTGGATCCGGTCATCGTCATGGAACACGTGACCAAGGTGTACCCGGCGCAGCCCAACAAGCCTGCGCTCGAGGACGTCAACATCGAGATCTATCCCGGCGAGTTTGTGTTCTTGGTGGGCCATTCCGGTTCCGGCAAGTCCACGTTCCTGCGCACGATCATGCGCGAAGTCAAGCCGACCTCCGGCCGCGTGATGGTGGCAGGCCAGGACCTCACCCGCATTCGCAACCGCAAGGTGCCCTACCTGCGTCGCCAGATGGGCATCGTGTTCCAGGACTTCCGCCTGCTGCCCAACAAGACCGCGTATGAAAACGTGGCCTTTGCGTTGGAGTGCATTGGCAAGCCGCGCGGCGTGATTCGCGCCCAGGTGCCCGAGGTGCTGCGCTTGGTGGGCCTGGCAGAGCAGATGAACTCCCTGCCCGACCAGCTTTCGGGCGGCGAGCAGCAGCGCGTCAACGTGGCGCGTGCCATGGTTAACCGTCCGCCGCTGCTTATTTGCGACGAGCCCACGGGTAACCTCGACCCGGCCATTTCGCTGGGCATCATGAAGCTCCTCGAGCGCATCAATCGCACGGGGACCACGGTAATCGTTGCGACGCACGACCGCGAGATGGTCGACTCCATGCATCGGCGCGTTATTGCGCTCGAGGCCGGCCATGTTGTGCGCGACCAGGAGAGGGGAGGCTACGGCAACTATGGCGCCCTCTAACATTGGCTACTCGCTCCGCGAGGCGTTCAGCCACTTCTTCCGCAACTGGACCACGTCGTTCGGCGCGGTTATTACGATTTTCTTGTCGCTCTTTATCATCGGCCTCTTTATTGTGGGCTCGGCGCTTGTTACCTCGGCCATTGGCACCATCGAAGACACGGTGACCATCAACGTGTTTATCTCGGACAAGGCTTCTGACGAGGACGTTCAGGCCTTCCAGCAGAAGCTCGAGGGCTGGGACAACGTGGCCAGCGTGAAGTTCAAGTCAAAGGAAGACGCGCTCGAGGAGTACCGCAACATGTCCAAGAGCGCGGACTCCACCATTGCGGCGCTCGATGGCAAGAATCCGCTGCCGCGCTCCTACGAGGTGGTCATGAACGATTCCTCGCAGGTCGAGGATACCGCCAACCGCATCAAGGAGGACCCGGACTTCCAGGCCATTGCCGACAAAGGCGATGTTAACGAGAGCGTGCAGTACAGCCAGGAGATGGTGGGCCGCCTGTTCCAGGTGACCGGCTACATCCGCATTGCCTGCATCGTGCTCGTGGCGCTGCTGACCTTCATCGCGTTCATCTTCATCAACAACACCATCCGCCTGTCCATTACGGCACGTCGTCGCGAGATCGCCATCATGCGCCTGGTGGGTGCTTCCAACGGCTTTATTCGCGGGCCGTTTGTCACCGAGGGCGTGCTGCAGGCCCTGCTGGGCGCGCTGCTCTCCATCGGTGTGCTCGAGCTGGTGCGCAACCTGCTCATGCCGCGCATCATGCACATGGTGAGCTGGTGGCAGTTCTCGATCCCCATCGAGGTGTACCTCATGACGTATGTGGCGCTCATTGTGGTGGGCATGGTGATCGGACTGTTTGGCTCGGCCATTGCCATGCGGCGGTATCTCAAGGTGTAGCATTGCACGGGTAACGGGTGGAAGGCCGGTCTTTCCTCTCGCGCTGGTCCCTGGAGTTCGGCGGAGCCGGCTCCCGTGGAATCGCGCACGAGGAAAGGCCGGCTTTTCTTGTTTGTGGCCTTGTTGTACCGTGCAACCTCGGGCGTGGCGCGCAGGGGCTCGGTTTTGGTGGCCATATGACGCGCGGAGCCAGGTTGTGGCGAGCCACAATGCCAAGTGGTTTGGCTAAGACATTGGAGCGGTGAGAGCATATGGGGAGAAAGCGGAGCTCGCGGGGGCATCGGTCGCCGGTGCGTCGGGAGCGGCGACCGAGCATCACGGGCACGGTGCGGCTTACCGAACATCATGGGTTTGTTGAGACGGCCGAGGGCACGTTCCGGCTGGCAAGCGCATGCCTGCGTGAGGTCATGGACGGCGACGTCGTAGCGGTGAGCTTCCGGCGCGGCGGCTCGGGCTCAAAGCGCGCCATGGTGGAGAGCGTTGTGGAACGCGCGGTGTCGTCCGTGGTGGGCACATATGCCGTGGCAGGCCCCTTGGGCACCATCCATCCGCTCGATACGCGTCTGAAGGTCGATTTCTTTATCCCGCCACAAGATACCTCTGCGCGAGCAGCGGGCGTGGAGCCGGGCGATGTGGTGCGTGCCCGCATCGTCGCCTATCCTTCGCGTGCCGAGTCGGGCGTGGTGACCATCGAGCAGCGTCTTGGCGGACCCGATGCGGCTGACCTGGGCATCCAGTGCGTGATGGCGCGCTACGACCTTGCCGACGGCTATCCCGCTCTGTCCGAACAAGAGGCCGCCGCCCTTACGCTCGACATCGATAAGGCGCTCAGCGACCCGCTCCGGCGCGACGTGCGCGACCGCTTTGCCTTTACCATCGACCCCGTGGATGCGCGCGATTTTGACGATGCCCTGTCGATTGAGCGCACGCCTGCGGGCGGCTTTGCACTTGGCGTCTACATTGCCGACGTTTCGCACTACGTTGCTTGGGAGAGCTCGGTAGACCTGGAGGCCCGGCGCCGCGGCACCTCGGCGTACCTGGCAGACCGCGTGCTGCCCATGCTGCCCGAGCGCCTCTGCAACGATTTGTGCTCGCTGCGTCCGCACGAGGACCGGCTGGCCATGACGGTGGACATTGAGCTCGACGCGCGCGGCCGCGTGCAGGGCGCGCGCCTGTACCCGAGCGTGATGCGCTCGCGGGCTCGCCTTACGTACGACGAAGCCGATGCGCTGCTTTCGGGCGACTCCGAGCCTTCGTCCGAGCTTGCCCGGCTCTGTGCGCTAGCGGAGGCCGAGGGTTGCGACCTTGCGGCCACGCTGCGCTTGGCGGACGAGCTTGCGCAGCTGCGGCGGGCGGTGCGCGAGCGGCGCGGGGCCGTGGACTTTGACACGGTAGAGATCCATGCGCTGCTCGATAGCGCAGGCACGCCCGTGAAGCTCACCTGCCGCCAGCGCACGCGGGCCACCAGCTTGGTGGAAGAGGCCATGCTCTTGGCCAACGAGTGCGTGGCCGGATGGCTCGCCCGCCGCAACCTGCCCAGCGCCTACCGCGCGCATGGAGCTCCCACGCCCGACCATCTTCAGGCTGCTGCGGGAACGCTGGTCGAGCTTGGTGTTGTCGACCGCACACTGGGGCTTGCCATTGCTGCGGGTAGCCAGGACGCCATGCGCCGCGCGATTGACGCGACGGAGGGCACACCGGCTTCTGAGCTGGTAAACGCACTGCTCCTTCGGGCCATGCAGCGGGCTACGTATGTCCCGCACAACGAGGGCCACTATGCGTTGGGGGCAGAGGCATACTGCCACTTTACGAGCCCCATCCGCCGCTATCCGGACCTCATCGTGCACCGCACGCTCAAGCTGGCTCTGGCGCGCGAGCGGCTGGGTGCCCGCGTGGCCCGGGAGCGCGCGCCGCATTTGGTGGGAATCGGGCGCGAAGCGCTGGATGCGATCGTGCCGCAATTGTGCCGTTCGTGCAGCGAGCGCGAGCGCATTGCCGATGCAGCGGCCCGGGCATCGCAGAAGGTCGAGGTCGCGCGCTATTATGGCGAGCGTCTGGGCGAGCAGTTCCATGCGGTCATTACCTGGGTAAGCGATGCCGGAGCCTTTGCCCGCATTGCCGACACCCAGGCCGAGGGGCTTATTCACCTGCGCGATCTGGGCGACGAGTGGTTTGAGTTCGACGACCGGGCGCTTACGCTCACCGGCTCGGTAAGCGGGCGCGTCGTGCGGCCGGGCCATCGCGTGGTCGTGGAGGTGCGATCCGTGAACGTCGCGCGGGGCTACCTCGATTTGGCGCTCGTGACCTCTGCGCGTGCGCTACACTGATAGCCCAACACGCAGATACCAGCGGAGCGCGGCGCTCGGCTACCGGACCCGCGACCCGCATGTGCCTAGGAACCCATACCGGGAAGGATGCCTCATGAACCTATCCGTGAGCATGGAAGATATTCAGCACGTTGAGAACTTTTTGGGCCAGGGCGACATCGATAACGCCCTGCCGGCGCTGCTGGAGATGCGCGACGAGATTGAGGAATATGCCGAGCAGGCGTGTCGCGCAACCGACCACGTCCAGTACTTTAGCTTTGCCGACTCGTTTGAGCTGCTAGCGTATCGCCGGGTAGAAAAGGACCCGCGCTCGCTCAAGCAGGTGCCCGTGCCGTTTGACCGCGTGTACTCCGACCTGGCGTTTGCCTATTTGCAGCAGCAGGAGTACGCGCTCGCGCGCGATGCGCTTAAGCAGGCGGTGCGCTGGGACCCCATGAACTGCGCCTACCGGCTTGATCTGGCGGAGCTGTACCGCGTGCTCGGCGACCCCAAAGAGGGCGCGGCGCTCAACTACTCGGTGCTTGCGCGTGCAGCCGATGCGGTGTGCTTTGGCCGTGCGTGCGCGGGGCTCGGCCTCTTTTTCTTGGATCAGCACGAAAAGATGCTTGCCTCGGGTTTTGCGCGCCGGGCGGCGAGCTATGCACCGAGCGCGCGCCAGACGCGCCAGCTGCTGCAGCGCCTGATGGCCGAGGCGCCCGAGGAGGCCAATGCGCCGGAAGAGGAAGCCGTCAAGGCGCTGGCGGACCAGGGCTTTGAGGCTGATCCTAATGCGGAGATCGCCATTTGCCTGCTCATGTGCGCGACGGACGCCGCGCAGGCGGGCGAGCGCAACGAGGCCACCAATTACACGCTGCGGGCCCGCGATTTGGTGGGCGAGGATGCGGCCAAGGCGCTCATCAAGTTGATTCACGAGTCCGATGCCGAGCTGGCAGCCGAGCGTGCCCAGGGCGCGGCGGCCGATGGAGAGCGCGTTGATGCCGTGATGGCTGCAGCCGAGGCCGAGGCCCAGACCCAGGCAGGGGAGGCGTCTGCGGCTGCGCCCGATGCGGATGGTGCCAGCGGAGCTGCCCCGTCCGTGACGGCGCCGGAGGGAGATGCCCGTGCCTAGTCGTAAGGAGCGCAAGACCATCGCCAAGAACCGCTCGGCGCACCACGAGTACTTTATCGAAGAGACCTACGAGTGCGGCGTGGAGCTGGCCGGCACCGAGGTCAAGAGCCTGCGTGAACGCGGTTGCCAGATCAGCGACACGTTCGCGCTCATCCGCGGCGGCGAGTGCTGGCTCATGGGCGTGCACATTCATCCGTACAGCCACGGCTCGATTTTTAACCGCGATCCGGACCGGCGTCGCAAGCTGCTGCTGCACCGCAAGGAAATCGACCATCTGGACCAAAAACTCCGTACCCGCGGCTACGCACTGGTGCCGCTGGAGCTGTATTTTAACGACCAGGGGCGCGTCAAGCTCACGTTGGGCCTGGGGCGCGGCAAGAAGCTCTACGACAAGCGCGAGGACATGGCCAAGCGCGACATGCAGCGCGAGATCGAGCGCGCGCTCAAGGAGCGGAGCCGCTAAGGCCGCGCACGGCTATCTGTTTGCTGCTTGTGCCGTTAGCCGAATCGTCCCTTTGGGCTCTTCTCGCCCAGACTATGCTTATGGGGTGCGCGACGCGCGCAGAGAGAGGTGATTCGCATGGACATGACAGCGTTTTTTAAGATGGCTTCGGGCCTGTATGTGGTTTCGGCTGAGGCCGATGGCCGCAAGGCGGGGTGCGTGATTAACACGGCGGTGCAGGTAACGGCCGTGCCGCCGCGTATTTCGGTTGCGGTCAACAAAGAGAACGTCACCGCGGGCGTAATTGCGCAGGCGAGGGCATTTGCCCTGACGGCAATCGACAAGACGGCCGACATGCCCTACATCGGCAACTTTGGCTTCCGTTCGAGCGATACCTACGACAAGTTCGAGAAGTACGGTTGCAAGACGGCCGCTACGGGAAGTCCCTATTCACCCGAGCACGCCTGCGCGCTCTTTGCGTGCAAGCTCGTCAACACGGTCGATGTAGGCACGCACCTGCTGTTCATTGGTGAGGTGGTGGAGGCAGAGCGGCTTTCGGATGAGGAGCCGCTCACCTATGACTTTTACCATGCCGTGCTGAAGGGCAAGACACCGCCCAAGGCCGCGTCTTACCAGGGGTGATGGGCGCGGAATAGATGGGCATTCGGCACCACCACACCCGCGCTGCAGATTGCTGTGAGATGGGCATCCGACTGCTCCGCACCCACATCGAATATTGCTACGAGATGTCTAACATTTTGGTATTCGGATGACTTCCCAAAAACGGGTATGCGAGCGAGCGCATCGGGTTATACTGCTCGTGAAGCCGGCTGAAGTACACCGGCACCGACGAAAGGATGGATTCACATGAGCGACGAGAAGAAGACCTACAAGTTCGTGTGTGTTGTGTGCGGCTATGAGGTCGAGGTCGACACCCCCGAGCTCCCCGAGGACTACGTTTGCCCCGTGTGCGGCGTGGGTCCGGATCAGTTTGAGCTGGTCGAGGAGTAACTGCTCCACAACAGATTGTTGGCACATGAGAGGCCGGGCGTTGTCCCGGCCTCTTTTGCGTTGCAAGGGTTATGCTGGCGAAGGCGCCGGCAATTGTGCATAATTGACATGTTGTCAAAACATGCGAGGTGGGACAGCGGTGTCAGGCTTGTGTGCCCCTGGCGCGGGTGGCGTTGGCCTGGCATCATCGTCCTGCGTGGCTGCGATTGCGAGAGGTGTGGCTATGTGGGCATTTGAGAGCACGTTTTACCAGGTGTATCCACTGGGTTTGTGCGATGCGCCGCACGAAAACGATGGCGTGTGCGTGCCGCGCATCACGCGGGTGGCGGACTGGGCCGCCTATCTTGAAGAGCTAGGCGTGGGTGCCGTGCTGCTCAACCCGGTATTTGAGTCTTCGACCCATGGCTACGATACGCGCGATCTTACCAAAGTCGATTGCCGCCTGGGCACCAACAGCGATCTGGCGCAGGTCGTGCGCACGCTCCATGAGCATGGGATGCGCGTGGTGCTCGACGCGGTGTTCAACCATGTGGGCCGTGAGTTCTGGGCGTTCCACGACCTGCGCGAGCACGGCTGGGACTCCGCATACCGCGACTGGTTTATGACCAACTTTGACGGCGATTCGGCCTTTGGTGACGGTTTTTGGTACGAGGGCTGGGAAGGCCACTTTGAGCTCGTGAAGCTCAACCTCAAAAATCCCCAGGTGGTCGACTACCTGCTCGATTGCGTGCGCACGTGGCGCGCTGAGTTTGGCATCGATGGCCTGCGGCTCGATGTTGCCTATTCGCTCGACCACGAGTTCCTGCGCCGCCTGCGCGGCCTGGCAAACGAGCTTTCGCACGAGCCGGTTGCTGACGGTGTGCCGGGCGATGCCTCGTTTGTGCTGATCGGCGAAACCCTCCACGGAGATTACAGCCAGATCGTAAACGAGAACATGCTGCACTCCTGCACCAATTACGAGTGCTACAAGGGGCTGTATTCAAGCTTCAATTCGCACAACATGTTCGAGATCGCGCACTCGCTGCACCGGCAGTTTGGCGGCGATCCGTGGTGCATCTACCGCGGGCTGCACCTGCTTTCGTTTGCCGACAACCACGACGTGACGCGCCTGGCGAGCATCTTGAACGACCCGGCCTGCGTGCGCCCGGCATACGGGCTGCTCTTTGGCATGCCGGGCATCCCTTGTGTGTATTACGGAAGCGAATGGGGCGCGACGGGCCAAAAGGGCGGCAGCGACGATTGGGCGCTGCGCCCGGCGTTTGCCGAGCCCGCACCCAACGAGCTCACAACATGGATTGCCGAGCTTGTGGCGGCCCGCACGGGACACGCCAAGGACGGCGCGCTCGTGCCGGGTGCGCGGGCGCTCTGCTACGGGTCGTACCGCAACGTGCAGATTGCGAGCGAGCAGCTGCTGTTCGAGCGCGCCGTTGATGCGGCAGATGGTCAGCCGGCAGAGCGCGTGCTGGTTGCGGTGAACGCGGCGGACCAGCCGGCAGCTGTGCAGGCGGGCGAGCTCAACGGAGCCTTCTTGGATCTGTTGGCAGGGGAGAGCACCGAGCCGATAGCGCTTTCCGGTGCCCTTGAGCTTGCTCCGTACGAGACGCGGTACCTGCTGGCGTGCTAACGGGGGCGGTCCGGAGTCTCTCGCGCATTCGTGTCTGCACGGCGCGTATAATGAAGGCGAACAACAGCTCGGCCCGCCGCAGCGGGCCACACTCATAAGGACGTTCGCCATGAACTGCATCTCCTCGGCGCGGGGCCGCTTCGGTCGCGGTCGCCGCACCCTTAGCCCGTATCCGCCATCTGTCTCCGTGTGCGCGATGACCATGGCAGCTGCTGCCGGCGCCCATACCGTGCGTGCCGCCTGCCTTGCATTTGCGTGCCCATGCCAGCCGGAAAGCGGGGTGGCGCACCATGGCATCGCTTAAGACAACGCACCGCTGGGCGGTGGCCCATCAAGACCCGGCGCTTGCAAATGAGCTTGCCTGCGGGCTCGGCGTGGCGCCGCTCGTCGCGCGCATCATGGTTGCCCATGGCATTACCTCGGTTGCGGAGGGGCGGCGCTTTTTGACCCCGTCGCTCGAGCGCGACTGGGCGGACCCACTCATCATCCCGGGCATGGACGACGTAGCCAGCCGCATCGAGCAGGCAGTGCGCGCCGGCGAAACCATTGCGGTCTTTGGCGATTTTGACGTTGATGGCATCACCTCAACCTGCCTGCTTACCGAGGCGCTCCGTGCGCTGGGGGCCACGGTGTACCCGTTTATCCCGCATCGTTTTGACGAGGGGTATGGCCTCAGCGAGGTGGCGCTCGACCGCGTGGTGCGCATGTGCAGCCCGTCACTCGTGGTAACGGTGGACAACGGCATCGCCGCGCGCAACGAGGTTACCTATCTAACCGATCGCGGCATTGACCTAGTGGTAACCGACCATCACGAACCCTCGGATATGGTGCCTCAGGGGGTGCCGCTCACCGACCCCAAGCTTGTTGCCGCCGGTCCGTCGCACGAGCTCGCCGGCGCCGGCGTGGCGCTCAAGCTCGTGCAGGTGCTGGGCGGCCGCCTGGGCCAGCCTAACTTATGGCGCAGCCTTCTTGAGGTTGCGGCGCTGGGCACCGTGTCGGACATGATGACGCTGACGCCCGAAAACCGCGCGCTGGCGGCGGCGGGCACCGAGCAGATGCGCAACACCACCCGTCCTGGTTTCGTGGCGCTCGCGAGCATGAGCAAAACAGACCTGTCAACGGTTACGGCCGATTCGCTCTCGTTCTCGCTCATTCCGCGGCTCAACGCGGCGGGGCGCATGGCCGACCCCACGCTCGCGCTTGACCTGCTGCTTGCGCGCGATCCCATTGAGGCGGGCCGTTTGGCCGCGCGGCTCGAGGAGATCAACCAGGAGCGTCGTTCCATTGAGGCCGAGCTTGCCGACGAGGCGTTCGAGCGCGTGGAAGAAACCTATACGGGCGGTCGTGTGATCGTGGTGGGCGGTGAAGGCTGGCACGAGGGCGTGAAGGGCATCGTGGCGAGCCGCATCGTCAATCGCTACCATGTGCCGGCGCTGCTCTTTTCTATCGAGGACGGCGTGGCGCGCGGGTCGGGCCGCTCAGTGGGCACGGTCAACCTGTTCGAAGCGGTGGAGCGCTGCTCCGACCTGCTGACGCGCTTTGGCGGCCACGCGGGCGCGGTGGGTGTGACGCTTCCCGCCGATCGCCTTGATGACCTGTGCAAACGGCTTGATGCCGTGCTTTCGGAGCTGCCGGCCGAGGCTTTTGAAGACAAGGGCGAGGTGGCAACGACGGTGTGCCTTTCAGAGCTCGATATCGATACCATCGAGCAGGTCTCGCTCCTTGAGCCCTTTGGCCAGGGCAACAAGGTGCCGCTCTTGGCGGCAACGGGGGTGACCATGGCCGACCGGTTCTGCGTGGGCAAAACGGGCGACCACATGCGCTTTACCGCCACCGACGGCGCCTCGAGTGTGGCGGCGATTATGTTCCGCGTGCCGGACATCGACACCGTGTGCAACTGCGATTCGGTCGTTGACCTGGTGTTTGAGGCGGTGGCCGAACATTGGCAGGGCCGCGTCAAGCCCAAGCTCATGGTGAAGGACATCCTGTGCCACTCGAGCGAGGACGTGCTGCCCGCGGCCGGCGGTGCCGGTCTTGGTGCAGATGCAGCCGATGCCGCGGGTGCCCTTGGTACAGCGCAAGAGGCCGGTGCGGCGGGCGCTTCCGGCGTGGCAGATGCTATTGGCAGGGCCGACGGGGCGGCTCCTACAGGCGTGGCGGATACCGCCGACCGAGCGCGCGCTTCCGGCGCGGCGACCGCTGCCAGCGGAGCTGATGCTTCTGATAGCGTGAGCGCGGCGGCGCAGGCAGCGGCATCTTCTGCGGCGGTCGAGCGGCGCGCCCTGCTCGCCCAGCTTCCCTATGACGAGCTCACGCGCTCGCTCCTCCACACGCTTATCGGCGCTGCGGCGCCCCATCGAGCTCAGCGCGAGGCCCTCGACGCCCTGGGCTATGGTGAGAACACCCTGGCCGTTATGGGCACGGGCCGGGGCAAGTCACTCATCTTCCAGGTGCACGCCATCCGCGAGGCGGTGCTCAACCATCGCGCCAGCGTGCTCGTGTATCCGCTTCGCGCCCTCGTGGCCGACCAGGCGTTTCATCTTATTACCGCGTGCGCCGCGCTGGGCGTGCGCGCGGCGGTACTCACGGGTGCCACACCCGACCCGGCGCGCGTTCGCGCGTTTGCCGCGCTAGCAGCTGGCACGCTCGACATCGTGCTGACCACACCCGAGTTTCTTGCCATCCATACCGACCGCTTCGCACGCGCCGGCCGCGTGGGCTTCGTGGTGGTGGACGAGGCGCACCATGCCGCCCGTGCCAAGGCTGGCGAGCGGAGCGCCTACCTGGAGCTCCCGCGCGTGCTCGATGCGCTGGGCCACCCGGTGGTGCTCGCGGTCACCGCCACGGCCGACGCCGCCGCAGCAGCCGAGATCAGCCGCCTGCTGGACATCAGTCGCACCATTGTGGACGGTACCATCCGCGAGAACCTGGAACTCGAAGACGACCGCGACCTTTCCACGCGCGAAAACCGCTTGGTATCCATTGTGGCGACGGGCGAGAAGACCGTGGTGTACGTCAACTCGCGCGACCAAGCCGCCGCGCTCGCGCGCACCCTGCGCAAGCGCGTGCCCGAGCTCGCCCATGCCATCGCGTTTTACCATGCGGGCCTTGCGCGCGACGACCGCACGCGCATCGAGGAGGCGTTTCGCGCCGGCGCGCTCGAATGCATTGTCTCGACCTCGGCCTTTGGCGAGGGGGTCAACCTGCCCGACATTCGTCACGTGGTGCTCTACCATATGCCGTTCTCGGCCACGGAGTTCAACCAGATGAGCGGTCGCGCGGGACGCGATGGGGCGCCGGCCGTCATCCACCTGCTCTATTCCACGCGCGACGCCCGCATCAACGAGCGCATGCTCGATGCGGCGGCGCCCGAGCGCGAGGAGCTCGTCACCATCTACCGCGCGCTCCAGACCATGTGGCGCTCGCACCGCGGCAAGACGGGCGAGGCGAGCTTCTCGGCAACGGACCTCGATATTTCCAGCATGTGTCTTGCTATCGATGCGCGCACGCCGGTGGACGAGCACATGGTCGAGAGCGGCATCGCCATCTTTGAGGAGTTGGGATTTGCCAAGGTCAGGGGCTTTGACAGCGCCCGGCGTATCGAGATGTGTGAGAGCCCCGGGCACATGGCGCTCACGAGTTCCACGCGCTACCTCGAGGGGCTCCGCACGCGCCTGGCGTTTACAACCTTCCGCAGCTGGGCGCTCGACGCGCCGGCTCGTGATATGCTTGCACGAGTGAACCGCCCCATTACGCCGTAGGCGCGGGGCAGAGGTTAGGGGGTCGAGATGGATGCCGCCACGCGCGCCGCTCATGATGCGACGCTTACATCGTTTTCGCAGATGATGCACTATACCAAGGCCGATGACCTCCCGCCGGAAATCTGCGCCGACAACTACGACCGCCTGGCGCAGCTCTGCAGCAAATACATGAGCCCCGAGGACTGCGCCACGGTGGAGCATGCTTATTGCTTCGCAGCCGAGAAGCATTCGGCGCAAAAGCGCCGCTCCGGCGAGCTCTACATCAACCACCCCGTCGAGGTGGCCATCATCTTGGCCGAGCTCAACATGGACTGCGACGTGGTGTGCGCCGCGCTCTTGCACGACACGGTAGAGGACACCGAGGTTTCGCTCGCCGACGTGACGAACCTCTTTGGCGAGACGGTGGCCGGCCTGGTGGACGGCGTTACCAAGCTGACCAACATCGAAGTCGACAACATGGACGAGAAGCAAGCGCTCAATCTCCGCAAGATGTTCCTCGCCATGTCCAAGGACATTCGCGTCATCATCGTCAAGCTCGCCGACCGCCTGCATAACATGCGTACGCTCGCTGCCCTGCGCGAGGACCGGCGGCTCTTTAAGGCGCGCGAGACCATGGACGTGTACGCGCCGCTCGCCGACCGCCTGGGCATGAGCTCCATCAAGTGGGAGCTCGAGGACCTGTCGTTCTTCTACCTGGAGCCCGAGGCTTACCAGCGCATCGCGCGCATGGTGGCCGAGAGCCGCGAGGTGCGTGAACGGTACCTGGCCGAGACCATCAAGACGCTCACCGACGAGCTCAAGCGCGTGGGGCTCCAGGGGTTCCAGATCAACGGGCGCTCCAAGCACTACTGGTCCATCTACCAGAAGATGAAGCGCAAGGGCAAGGAATTCAGCGAGATCTACGACCTCGTGGCGCTGCGCGTGATCTGCCAGAGCGTGGGGGATTGCTACTCGGCGCTCGGCGCGGTGCACTCGCTGTGGCACCCCATGCCGGGCCGCTTCAAGGATTACATCGCCATGCCCAAGCTCAACAACTACCAGAGCCTGCACACGACGGTCATCGGTCCCACGGCGCGTCCGCTCGAGATTCAGATTCGCACGTACGAGATGCACGAGCAAGCCGAATACGGCATCGCCGCGCACTGGCTCTATAAGAAGTCAGGCGGCTCGAGCGCGTCCAAGTCGGCCGACGCACAGCGCCTGGACGACCAGATCAACATGCTCAAGCACTCGCTCGACTGGGTGGCGTCGGACGAGATCGACGATCCCAAGGAGTTTTTGCGCTCGCTCAAGGTCGACCTCTACGACCAGGAGATCTTTGTCTTTACGCCCAAGGGCGAGGTCATGAACCTGCGGGCGGGGGCAACGCCGCTCGACTTTGCCTACGCGGTGCACACCGAGGTGGGCAACCACTGCGTGGGCGCCAAGGTCAACGGTGCAGTGGCGCCGCTCACGCACGTGCTGCTCACGGGCGACCAGGTGGAGATTCTCACCAACAAGAGCGCACACCCCTCGCGCGACTGGCTGAACATCGTGAAGACGCCCTCGGCCAAATCAAAGATCCGCCGCTACTTTGCCGCGGCTACCAAGGACGAGGACGCGGCGGCCGGGCGCGACCTGCTGGCCAAGGATCTGCGCAAGCGCGGGTACGGCATCTCGACGCCGCGGTCCACGCGCGCGCTCAACACGGTGTGCGAGCAGCTCAACTACAAGCAGCTCGAGGACCTGTTTGCTGCCATTGGCGCAGGTAAAGTGGCGTGCCGTATGGTGGGCAACCGCGTGGAGCAGATCTTGGACCCCAAGCCCGAGGTTCCGGCCAAGGCCAAGGCGGAGGCCGAGAAGCAGGTTGCGGCGCAACCTGCGCGCGGCTCCAACCGCCGCCCGCGCTCCAGCCGGCGCGACAATTCGGGCGTCATCGTGAAGGGGGCATCGAGCGATGGGCTGCTCGTGCGCCTGGCGCATTGCTGCAACCCCGTGGCGGGCGACGACATCGTGGGCTTTATCACGCGCGGCCGCGGCGTGTCGGTCCACCGGGCCAATTGCCCCAACGTGAAGGGCCTCATGGAGCACCCCGAGCGCATGATCGAGGTTAGTTGGGACACTGCCGCCGACGCGCTCTTCCAGGTTGAGATCGTGGTCGAGTGCCTCGACCGCATGGGCCTGCTCAAGGACGTGACCATCGCCATTGGCGAGGCGGGGGCCAACATCTTGTCGGCTTCAACGTCCACCTCGCGCGACGGGGTGGCCACGCTGCGCTTTTTGGTCGAGATTTCTGATGCGAGCGGGCTCGACCCGCTGCTTGCGGCCATCAGCCAGGTGGAAAGCGTCTACGACGCGCGTCGCCTCATGCCCGGCGAGGGCTCCAAAACCCTCAAGCGCCGCAGTTAGCGTGAAATGAGGGGTTGGTTGGGGACGTGTTCGTTCCAACCCATTGCAGAGCAAAAGGGGGTTGGAACCAACCCCTCCTCAACCAACCCCCACGGCGCTGCTGTGCAGCTGGTTCCCGCTGTGGCTCCGCCATACCTGAACAACGGAGTCGGCTATGTCCTGGTGCACATTGCCTCCGGAGGTGCATCGCTCGTCGAACGGCTCCTCTTCCTCTTCATCGCCCTGTGCCCCTTATTGCTTGGAGCGGGCATCGGCGGCATGCTCCCACGCAATACATCTCAGAAAAAGACGCCTACCGCACCAAGGATGGTGCTGCTTGCGCTCATCATCCTGTATGCGGTTGTGTGCATAGTCGGCGTATTGATCGGCATCCCTGAGATAGCTGCCTTCTTGGTCTCTCTTCTGTTCAATGCGGTGGCTTATCTCGTAATAACGCTGCTGTGCGTGTTTGTGTGCATTGCCGTCCGCCGCGTATAGCGTTGTAAAATCATATCCTCCCGTAAAGAGTCCTGGCGAGACGCGTTGGGTTCCCAGCGCCACGTCTCTTGTGACAGCGCTTGTAGCGGCGCTATGCCTCTTGTGGCAGCGCTTCACCTACGCGTCCTCACATTGGAATGTCCCCCTATTGGGGTGTCCCCACATTGGATTATGAGAAAGGGAATGGATATGAAGCTCGAATGCGTGGTTAACGGACCCATCGAGACCAATACGTACTTTGTGATTGCGGGCAACGAGGCCCTGGTGATCGATCCGGCGTGGGAGGGCGAGAAGCTCGCGCGCGATTTTGCCGAGCGTCATCCGGACGTGCGCATCGTTGGCATTGCCTGCACGCACGGGCACGCCGACCATGTGGGCGGCGTTGCGGGCATGCGCCGCGTGCTGGGGGAGGATTGCCCGTTCATGTTGCCCGCGGCGGATCAGGACACGGTCGAGGCCAACATCGAGCAGCAGCGTCAGTGGGGCATCGCAACGGAGCATCCGGGCACGCCCACGCGTTTGCTGCGCGATGGCGACACGGTGGGCGTGGGCGATGTGACCTTTACCGTTATTGCGACGCCAGGCCATACGCCAGGCGGCGTGGTGTTTTATGCAGAGCATCCCAACGCGGACGAGCGGCCGGAGCGAGCATCGTCTGCAGCTGAGGGCCAGCCGGGGCAGGCATCGTCCACAGCAGGCGACCAACCCGGCGCACCGGCTCCCCGTGGGGCCGATGATGCGGCGCCCGTTGCCTTTGTGGGCGACACCCTCTTTCCGGGCAGCCATGGTCGCACGGACCTTGCCGGCGGCGATGAACAGGCCATTCTAGCGTCGCTCGCCAAGCTCGGCCGCATGCTCTCGCCCGCGACGCGGTGCTATATTGGCCACGGCCCCGCCACGACCATCGCCCAGGAGCTCGCCACCAATCCGTTTATGCGATAGGTCAAATTTCCTCTATCCTAATTTCACGGAGTGATTGCGCCGAGGGTGTCGCTGAGTGGTATTCTATGTGTGTACCCGACCATTCCATTTTTGGAGGTTCATATGCTCGTCAATGCAGCTGACATGCTCAAGAAGGCCGAGGCCGGTCATTATGGCCTAGGCGCCTTCAACACCAACAACCTGGAGTGGACGCTCGCCATTCTCCAGGCTGCTGAGGAGGCCAAGAGCCCGCTCATCATCCAGTGCACCGCCGGTGCCGCCAAGTGGATGGGCAGCTTCAAGGTCTGCGCCGACATGGTGAAGGCCTGCGTTGAGGCGCTCGACGTGACCGTGCCGGTGGCGCTCCACCTCGATCATGGTTCGTACGAGGACTGCTTCAAGGCCATCGACGCCGGCTTTACCTCCATCATGTATGACGGCTCCCACGAGGAGACCTTCCAGCTCAACCTCGACCGCACCAAGGAGCTCGTGGACCTCGCGCACTCCAAGGGCCTTTCCATCGAGGCCGAGGTGGGCGGCATCGGCGGCACCGAGGACGGCGTGACCTCCGCGGGCGAGCTCGCTGATCCGGCCGAGTGCAAGCAGATCGCCGACCTGGGCGTCGACTTCCTGGCTTGCGGCATCGGCAACATCCACGGCGTGTACCCCGCGGATTGGAAGGGCCTGTCCTTCGAGCGCCTCGGCGAGATCAAGGCCGAGGTCGGCGACCTGCCGCTCGTGCTCCATGGCGGCACCGGCATCCCCGAGGACCAGATCAAGAAGGCCATCTCGCTCGGCGTTTCCAAGATCAACGTGAACACCGACCTGCAGCTCGTCTTCACCGCTGCCACCCGTAAGTACATCGAGGCCGGCAAGGACCTCGAGGGCAAGGGCTTCGACCCGCGCAAGGTGCTCAAGCCCGGTCGCGAGGCCATCGTGGCGCGCACTAAGGAGCTCATGGAGGAGTTTGGCTCCGTCAACAAGGCGTAGGCTTTGTAGCGAGGATACCCCCATCGGAAGCCCCCGTCTTTCTTCTTCGTTTGACCGCGCAGCTCAGTACCGCTGGGCTCGCGCGGAAGCGCTCGGAAGGAAGGCGGGGGCTTCCTGCGTTTACTCGTCCGCAGCGCGTGGCAGGGGGCGCGGATGCCCCGAGTACGGTTCACCAAGCTTTTGCGAGACGGCGCGACCGACCCGAGTACGGTTCACCAAGCTTGTGCGAGACGGCGCGCCCGACCCGCGCGCGCCTCGCAAGCTTTTGCGCGGTGGCACGAGCATACGAAACAGCGGGCAAATCGCTTATACGCTCTTTTCCCCAGAACGCACTCTAGTGTGGTAAAGTACTGCGACTGACGGCGCGTGGGGCGTGCGTCAGGATGGTAGGGCAGAGAGGTATTCGGCTATGAACGCAACACCGTGGGGTTTTAGGGACATTCTTCCCGAGGAGGCGCTGGCGCGTGAGGAAATCGCGCAGACGGTGACGAGGTGCTTTAGGGTCCACGGCTATCTGCCGGTCGAGACACCCCTGCTCGAGGACAAGGGCTCGCTCGACCGCGGCGGGCGCATTACCGATACGCCCTTCAAGCTGTTTGACGACGATGGCCGTCTGCTCGTCGTCCGTCCCGACAACACGCTTCCCATCGTGCGCCTGGTGTCAACGCGTCTGCGCAACGCTGCGTTGCCGCTCCGCCTGCGCTACGAAGCGCCGCTCGTGCGTTCGCAGCCGCGCAACGCCGGTGCCGCGCGCCAGTTTACGCAGCTTGGCTTTGAGCTCATTGGCACCGGTGGCGATGCAGGCGATGCTGAGATGGTGTCGCTGGTCATCGAGTCGTTGCGTGCGCTCGAGCTGCCTTCTTGGCAGCTGGTGTGCGGAAGCGTGCGGCCGTTCATGGGGCTTTTGGCACAATGCGCAGACGAGCAGCTGGCGCAGGAAGCGCTTGCCCTGGTGCACGCGAATAACTTTGTCGACCTCGACGCGCGCGTCGCCAAAAGCACACTTGACGAGCCGCTGCGCCGTGCTATTTCCGAGCTCCCGCGTCTGCACGGCGGCATCGAGGTGCTCGACCGCGTGGACGAGCTCACTGCGGCGGCGGGCATTGCGGAGCCGCTTACCACGGAGCTCCGCACGCTCGTGGCGCGTTTGGGCGAGCGGTTTGCAGCAGACGAGGAGTCCGGCTCGGCCGTGACAGGCGGGGACTCGGCTGCCATGGCTGGGGGCTCGGTCGCTGCGAGCGGGTGCTCGGCTGCCGTGACCGAGGACTCGGCCGCGACGGACGGGGGCTCGCCGGCGCGCTCGCTCGCCGACGTGCTCTCCTTTGATTTCTCCATCATGAACTCGTTCGATTACTACACGGGCCTTGTATGCAAGGTCTATGCGGGCAACCTGCCCGACCCGGTGGGAACGGGCGGCCGCTACGACGCGGCGTTTGACGGCGTGTTCCCCGGGCGCGCCCGCGTGCCGGCGGCGGGCTTTGCGTTTTCGCTCGAGCGTTTGGAAAGCGCCTGCGCGGCGAGCGAAGACGCCCACGACGCGAATGCCGACCATGCCGTGGCGCGTGCGACCGAGGAGCCGCTGCGCATCGCGGTGCCCAAGGGCTCGCTGAACGAAGGTACGATTGCAGCGCTTGAGGCCGTGGGACTCGATGTGTCCGGCTTGCGCAATCCGGGCCGGCACCTGATCGTTCGCTCCCACGATATGCGGGGGAAGAATGCCGTCGCACCAAGTCAGCCGGGTACCGCGCAAGCGGGCGAGCCAGCCACGGATGCACAGGCGGGCCAGCCGGCCTCAGGCACGCAGGCGGGCGGGTCGGTATGCTCGGTTGACGAACCAATCGGTGACGTGGAGTTCATCATCGTGCGCGCGACCGATGCACCGGCGTTTGTTGCGGGCGGCGGCGCCGATTGCGGCTTCTGCGGGCGCGATTCGCTCATCGAGGCCGATCTGAACCTGCTCGAGCTCATCGACATGCATTACGGTGCCTGCCGCTTTATCGAGGCCGAGCCGGCGGACCGTGCGGGTGCAGCCGAACGGGCCTACGCGCGCCGCGGCTGCCTGCGTGTGGCCACCAAGTACCCGCGCATCGCCAGCGCCTGGTACGAGAGCCGGGGCATAGCGGCGGATATCGTTTCGCTCCACGGCAATATTGAGCTGGGCCCCATCGTGGGCATGACTGACCGCATCGTGGACATTACGGCCACGGGCACCACGCTCCGCGAGAACAACCTCGTTATCACGGGCGAGCTCATGGAGTGCACGGCGCGGTTCTTTGTGAATCCCGGCCGCGCCCGCCTTGACCGTCGCGTGCGCGTGCTCGCCGATCGCCTCGCCGCCTACGCGGCATCGCAGGAGTAGCCGCCCTCCTGCGCCCTGCTAACCTCGGCGCGGGTGGGAATGGCTTGCTGGGCGCCAACGCGGGTCACGGTGAGGGCGGACGCGCATGAGGCAAACCGCGCCGCATCGGTGCTCGGCGGCGAGGGCGCCCAGGTAGGTGTCTCCCGCGGCGGTGGAGTCGACCGCTTGTACCGGTACGGGGGCGATGCGCGTGAACGTGCGGCCGTCATAGAGGGCTGAGCCGTGCGATCCCAACGTAATGGCAACGGCGCCCGCACCCCGGGCGCAGAGCGTCTTGGCTGCGCGGCGTGCGTCGTCGTCGGTGTGGGGCTCGATGCCGCACACGGTGCCGCATTCGGTTTCGTTGAGACACACCAAATCGACGGAGGGCCACAGCTCGCGCGGCGCGGCACAGGCGGGCGCCGGGTTAAACACGGTAACGAGCCCCGCCGCGTGTGCGCGTGCAAGCACGTCGAACGTCGTGGGAATATCGCATTCAAGCTGCGTGATGAGCAGGTCGCCCGGTTCAGCTGCCTGGTCAAGCGCCGCCATGACCGCGTCGGCGCGCAGCGCATGGTTGGCGCCGGCGTCCAGAATAATGCGATTGTCGCCGTCGGTGCGCATGATCAGAGCCGTCCCGGTGGGCGCGTCGGCGGTGCGTGCGAGGTGTTGCGTGTCAACGCCCGCCGCGGTGAGCGCCTGCGCGAGCTGCTCGCCAAAAGCGTCGGTGCCCACCGCGCCCACCATGCAGGTGGCGGCGCCCATGCGCGCGGCAGCCACGGCCTGATTGGCCCCCTTGCCACCCGGGTTCACGAGCAGATCGTGTCCAGCGATCGTTTCTCCTGCCCGGGGCATGCGGTCGCAGGCGATGGAGAGGTCCATGTTGAGGCTTCCAAATACGAACACGCGGCTCATGGGCGGGCTCCTTTCGGGTGGGTTGTGTAGGGCACGAGTGGGCCGACGCGGCGCAGGCGGATGACGCGGGGAGGCGGCCTAGCAGCGGCTCCGCGCCACCATGCTCACGCGCTTGCAAAAGCGCTCGTAAAACCGGTCCGCGTCAACATCGAGCGCAACATGCGTGCGCCCCGACGGCGCAAGCAGGCGCTCCGGGTCGCCAATGGTGCGCCCGCGCCCCGGCTCGGCGCAATCTACGCGCAGGTCGAGCTCGAGTGTCGTCACGAGCGTGGGATCAAGCGCTACCGCCACGGCAAGCGGGTCGTGCAGGCAGCAGCCCGCCTCGCCGGCAGGCGCTGTCTTGGCGGTCGCGTCAAGGTAGAAGCCGAGCATCTCGGCCAAAAACGCCCCACCCGCCGTGTCGGCGGGAAAGAGGCGCTCCGCGTCGGCGCGTGGCAGCCGGGCCCGCATGGTCACGTCAAGGCCGATCATGGTAAGGTCCGCACCGCTTTTGAACACGCGGTCGGCGGCCTCGGGGTCCTTATGAATGTTGGCTTCGGCAAAGGGCGAGACGTTGCCCGGCACGGTGAGCGCGCCGCCCATCAGCACCAGCCGCATGCGCGACGCGAGGTCCGGCCGCCGGGCAAGCACGGCGTCAATTGTGGTAAGCGCGCCCGTGGGCACGATGGTGAGCTCGTCCGGCCCATACGTCTCAACGGCGTCGATAATAACGTCGACGGCGCTCATTGCCTGCACAGTCTGCGTGGGCACGGCCGGCACCTGCGCCCCGCCGAGGCCGTTGGTGCCGTGGAAGCGGAGCGATCCGGGCGCCGGCGTATACCGTTCCGCCGTGCTCGGGTGGTCGATTCCCGCGTACACGGGCACGTCCTCTCGGCCAAAGAGCGCCAAGAGCGCCAGGTCGTTCGTCACGCCCTGCGCCACCGTCACGTTGCCAAAGGTGCCCGTGATGCCCAGCAGCTGCGCCTCGGGCGAGCCGAGCGCGTACATGAGCGCAAGGGTGTCGTCGATGCCCGTGTCGAGGTCGAGGATAAGCTTGGTCATGGGCCCTCCGTTTCGTTGATCGATGCGCCCGATGCCCCGGTCGCGCCTCGCGCATTTTGGCTCATTATACGGCGCGCGGGTGTACAGATTGTTTCCATTCGGCGCGCGGGCGCTCCGGGTTTTGTGTGGGAAACTTTAGCATGATAAAGTGTACGAGGATTATGAATGGCGCGCGCAACGGCGGGTGCCATTTTGCGCTGATAGGGAGTTTTATGAAGACGATTACCCTGGCACCGGGCGAGCGCCTGCGCACCGGGCAGCTCATTCGCAAGGGCGTGCTGCCCGACACCGTGGTGGCTTCGGCCCGCGCTATCGTGGACGACGTGCGCACACGCGGTGACGAGGCGCTCCATGCGTACTGCAAGGAGTTTGACGGTGTGGAGCTCGAGAGCCTGCGCCTGCCGCAGGAGGCGCTCGACCGGGCGCTCGAACTGGTGAGCCCGAGCTTCCGCGCTGCGCTTGAGAAGGCGGCGGCCCAGATCCGCGCCTTTCACGAGCGCGAGCTTCAGCAGTCGTGGTTTACCACCCGGCCCGACGGCACGATGCTCGGCGTCAAGGTTACCCCTATGGCCGCGGCGGGCGTCTATGTGCCGGGCGGCCGCGCGCAGTACCCCTCGACCGTGCTCATGAACGTCATTCCGGCCAAGGTCGCGGGCGTGGAGCGCATCGTTATGGTCACGCCGCCGCAGCGCGATGCGCAGGGGAGCGTCACCGGCGGCATCTCGCCGCAGACGCTTGCGGCCGCGCGCGTGGCCGGCGTGGACGAGATCTATACGGTCGGCGGCGCGCAGGCAATCGCGGCGCTCGCCTATGGCACCGAGAGCATCGCTAAGGTCGATGTGATTACCGGTCCGGGCAACGCGTACGTGGCGGCGGCCAAGCAGCTCGTCTCGGGCGATGTGGGCATCGACATGGTCGCGGGCCCCTCCGAGGTCTGCGTGCTCGCCGATGCCACGGCCGAGCCGACGATTGTAGCGGCCGACCTCATGGCCCAGGCCGAGCACGACCCGCTCGCCGCCTGCTACCTCATCACTTGCGACGCCAGCTTTGCCGCTGCGGTGGAGCAGGCTATCGACGCCTTTTTGGCACAGAGCCCGCGCGCCCAGATCACGCGCGCGTCGTTTGATAACGAGGGCACCATCGTGGTGGCGCCCGACATCGCGACGGCGGTCGACGCGGTCAACACCGTGGCGCCCGAGCATCTGGAGCTTCACTGCGCGGATGCGCTGGGGCTCTTGGGCTCCATCCGCAACGCGGGCGCCATCTTTGTGGGTGCGTGGAGTTCCGAGCCTCTGGGCGACTACGTGGCAGGTCCCAACCACACGCTGCCCACGGGCGGCACGGCGCTGTTCTCGAGCCCGCTTTCTGTCGACGACTTCGTGAAGCGCTCCTCGGTGGTGTGCTATACGCCGGCGGGCCTCTTGGACGATGCGCCGGCCACGCAGACGCTCGCCCAAGGTGAGGGTCTTTGGGCGCATGCGCTCTCGGTGGGCCTGCGACGCCGCAAGCTCGAGTTTGGCGACGAGGCCGTGGCACTCGACCAGCTGGCTTCCGCGGACCTGACCCAGGTAGCCTGGCCTGAGGACGATGCGCAGACGGTGAGCGCGGGCCTTGCGCCGCGTGCATCGAGCGCGCTCTCTGCTGGGGCTATGGCATCCGCCGTGATGTCCGCCGCGTCAACGGCTGCGTCTACCGCGCCTGCCGCGCCCGCTCCGCAGAAGGGGGAGTAGCCATGGCGCAGCTTTCCCCGACCATGCGTGCGCTCGTGCAGCCGCACCTCGTGGACATCGAGCCCTATGACCCCAACTTCACGCCTACGCGCATCAACCTCTCGGCCAACGAGAACACCTACCCCTTGCCGGATGGCGTGCGTGCGGCCATCGATGCCGCGCTTGCGGCAACGCCGCTCAACCGCTATCCCGATCCGCTTTCTAACGAGCTGCGCGACGAGCTCGCCTCATGGCTCGGCGTCGAGCGCGCGCAGGTCTGCGTGGGAAACGGTGGCGATGAGCTGCTCTTCAACATCATGCTCGCCTTTGGTGGACGGGGGCGCACACTGCTCACCTGCCCGCCGGATTTTAGCGAGTATGCCTTTTTTGCCTCGCTGGTCGAGACCGGCGCCACGTCGGTGCCGCGCGACCCGGTAACGTTTGCTCCGCAGGTTGACGAGCTGGTCCAAGCGGCCGCCACGGCGAACCTCGTCATCGTGACCTCGCCCAACAACCCCACGGGTGACCTCTTCCCGCTCGATGCGGTCGAGCGCCTGTGCGCCGCGTGCCCGGGCATCGTGCTCGTGGACGAGGCGTACGGTGAGTTTGCCCGCGAGGGGTCCTCGGCGTTGCCGCTGCTTGCGCGCCATAGCAACCTCGTCATCTTGAAGACGCTCTCCAAGGCGTTTGGCTCGGCGGGCATCCGCTGCGGCTATGTGGTTGCTGCGCCCGAGGTCATCGAGGTGTTCTCGGCCGTGCGCCAGATTTATTCGGTCAACGTGCTCACCCAGGCGGCCGCCTTGGCGGCGGTGCGGGCGCGCGCGGCATACAAGCCGGTGGTCGAGCAGATCTGCTCCGAGCGCGAACGGTTGCATGCGGCGCTCTCCGAGCTCCTTGTCGGCTTGCCGCAGCCGGGGCGGGTTTGGCCCAGCCAGGGGAATTTCCTGCTCGCGCGCATTCCGCAGGCAAGCCGCGTGCGCGAGCGCTTGCGCGACGAGTATTCTATTCTCGTCCGCGATTTTAGCTATGCGCCGGGGCTCGCCGACTGTCTGCGCATTACCGTGGGCACGCCCACAGAGAACGACGCGGTCATTGCCGCCCTCACGGAGCTGGTGAAGGAGCAAGCCTCATGACGATCTACAAGAAGCAACACCGTGACCTGCAGGCCACCTCTTCGGCAACGGCCGCCGAAAGCGCCGCCCGCACGAGCGCGGGGCTCGACGACCTGTTCTCGGCCAGCGCCCGCACGGCCACCGTCCAGCGCGTGACGGGCGAGACCGACATCACGCTCACCCTCACGCTCGACGGTACGGGCGCGTGCGACATCAACACGGGCGTGCCGTTCTTCGACCACATGCTCAACGCCTTTGGGCGCCACGGCCTCTTTGATTTAAAGGTCGAGGCGCTCGGAGACACCGAGGTCGACGCGCACCACACGGTGGAGGACACGGGCATCGTGCTCGGTCAGGCGTTTGCCCAGGCGCTCGGCGACAAGGCGCGCATCACGCGGTTTGCCGACGTGGCGATTCCCATGGACGAGACGCTGGTGATGGCGGCGGTCGATATTTCGGGCCGCGGCCAGGCATATTGCGACCTACCCCTGCCCACGGAGCGCGTGGGTGCGTTTGACACCGAGCTCGCCGTCGAGTTCTTCTACGCCTTCGCGCGCGACGCGGGCGTGACGCTCCACGTGCGCGAGCTCGCTGGGGCCAATTCGCACCACATCATCGAGGCCGCATTCAAGGCCGTGGGCCGCGCGATGCGCTTTGCCTGCGAGTACGACGCACGCGTGCGCGGCATCCCTTCCACCAAGGGCTCGTTGTAGGGCCTGCGTGCTGTTTGCGGGGCAACGGCACCCGGTTTGCTTGCCCCGCGCTTTATCACTTTGAAGGAGAAGACATGGCGAACGCTCCGACCATAGCCGTCATCGACTACCACAAGGGCAACCTGTCGAGCGTTGCCCGCGGGCTCGCGCGCGCCGGCGCCACGGCGCTCGTGACGGACGACCCCGCGCAGATGCGCGCCGCCGACGGCTTGGTGCTGCCGGGGGTGGGGTCGTTTTACGATGCCATTGCGTTCATGCACGAAACGGGGCAGGACGCGGCTGTGCTTGATGCGGTGCGCGGTGGCGACGGCGTGCCGTTTCTGGGCATCTGCCTGGGGCTGCAGCTGCTGTTTGAGCGCGGCGACGAGGGTGTGCCCCAAGACGCGCCGGCCGTGGAGGCGAGCGATCCCTATGGCGCGGGCCTAGCGCCCGGTACGGTGTTTTGCGCCGAGGGCAAGCGCTGGGTGCGGGGCCTCGGCGTGCTGCATGGCTCGTGCACCGTGCTGCCGGCGCGCCGGCTCAAGGTGCCCCATGTGGGCTGGGATCAGGTGCACCTTACACCGGCGGGCCGGGCGTGCCTGCTGCTTGCCGGCGTTGCCGAGGGCACCAACGTTTACTTCACCCATTCGTATGCCGTGGATACCGACGCCGAAGCCGCGACCATCGCTGCGGTCACGCACTATGCGCGGAACTTCCCGTCGGTGGTGCAGCAGGGCAACATCTTTGGTTGCCAGTTTCACCCCGAGAAATCGTCGGCGCACGGCCATCAGATCTTGGCAAACTTCGTCTCGCTGGCCCAGGCGCTGGCGTAATTGGTCAATCGTTTATCACCCGTGGAGGTGAATATGATTCTTTTCCCCGCTATCGACCTTATTGCGGGCAAGGTGGTGCGCCTGGAGCGCGGCGATCGGGCCCATATGAAGGTGTACTCGGACGACCCGGCCTCCATGGCGCGCTCGTTTGCGGAGCAGGGTGCCTCGTGGGTGCACGTGGTCGATCTTTCCGCTGCGCTCGAAGAGGATGAGGACGCACGCGCTGCAAACACGGCGGCCATCAAGGCGATCTGCGCGGTCGAGGGGCTGTCGGTGGACATAGGCGGTGGCGTGCGCTCGCTCGCGCGGATCGACGAGCTTGCGGCGCTGGGCTGCAAGCGCATCGCGCTGGGCACCGTGCTGGTGCGGGAGCCGGGGTTTGCTGAGGTGGCTGCCCGCGGGTTCGGCGAGCTGCTCGTGGCCGACGTTGCCGCGCGCGACGGCGAGATTAAGGTGAACGGCTGGCGCGAGGGCGTGTCGCGAAGCGTAGAGGATGTGGTGGGCGAGCTTTCGAGCCTGGGCTTCAAGCACCTGGTCTTTACCGACATCGCGCGCGACGGCATGCAGACGGGCATCGATGTCGAGGCTTACCGGCGCGTGGCGAGCATCGCGGGCTTTCCCGTGGTGGCGTCGGGTGGTATCTCGTCGCTCGATGACATTCGCGCGCTCGCCGCGGCGGGCGAGGACGTCATTGAGGGCGCGATCACCGGTCGTGCCATCTACGAGGGCGTATTTAGCTTGACCGACGCGCTCGCTGCGGCGCGGGGAGGGGAGGCCTGATGCTCACCAAGCGCGTGATTCCCTGTTTGGATGTGAAGAACGGCCGCGTGGTCAAGGGCGTGAACTTTGTGTCCTTGCGCGATGCCGGCGACCCGGTGGAGCTTGCGGCGGCCTATGACCGCGAAGGCGCTGATGAGGTGGTGTTTCTCGACATCACCGCGACGAGTGATAACCGTGCGACGACCATCGACATGGCGGCGCACGCGGCCGAGGAGCTCTCGATTCCCTATACGGTGGGCGGCGGCTTCCGTGACCTGGCAGGCATGCGGCAGATGGTGGCGGCCGGCGCCGACAAGGTGTCGCTCAACTCCGCTGCCGTCAAGGACCCTTCGCTCATTACTCGAGCGGCGGCGGCGTTTGGCACGCAGGCGGTGATCTGCGCCATCGACGCGAAGCGCGTGGGCGAACCGGGCAAGCCGGGGGCCGACCGCTGGGAGGTCTATACCGCGGGCGGTCGCAACCCAACGGGCCTCGATGCGGTGGCGTGGGCCGAGGAGGCTGCGCGCCGCGGCGCCGGCGAGATCCTGCTGACAAGCATGGACCGCGACGGCACCAAAGCGGGCTTTGACCTGGCGCTTACCCGAGCGGTGGCCCGTGCGGTGAGCATTCCCGTCATCGCGTCCGGTGGCGTGGGCACGCTCGAGCACTTTGCCGAGGGCATCATCGAGGGCGAAGCCGATGCGGTGCTCGCGGCAAGCGTGTTCCATTTTGGGACGTTCAGCATCCGACAGGTGAAGGAATACATGGCCGCGCAGGGCATCCCCGTCCGTCTCGACTTTTAATGGGTTGGTTGGGGACGTGCTCCTTCCAACCCCTTCGCGGTTAGCCGACCATAGGTATCGCCACATCATGGAATGGGTTGGAAGGAGCACGTCCCCAACCAACCCGTCTTGAAGAAAGGGAAGAAAAGCATGCAGGTTGACGACCTCAAGTTTGACGAACGGGGGCTCATCCCCGCGGTGGTGCAGCAGTACGACACGGGCGAGGTGCTCATGGTGGCGTGGATGAACGCCGAGTCGCTGCGCCTTACGCAAAAGACGGGGACCACCTGGTTTTGGAGCCGCAGCCGCCAGGAGCTCTGGAACAAGGGCGCGACGAGCGGCAACATGCAGCAGGTAAAGGAAATCTACGCCGACTGCGACGCGGACACCCTGCTCGTCAAGGTCGACTCACCCGGCCCCGCCTGCCATACGGGTGCGCGCAGCTGCTTTTTTCGCACGCTATCAAATTGATCCCGCGGGCCGAGTGTCTAGAGCGTCTATGAACCGGAGCGCGTGGCAGAGCGCAAGCAAGGAAGGGGAAGCATGGGAGAGCGAACGGCAAACGTCATGCCGGGAGACATCGGCGTCACGATGAAGGGGCTGGCCGGCGTCATTCACGGCCGCCGCGAGGCCTCGCCCGAGGAGAGCTACACCGCCAAGCTCCTCCAGGGCAAGGAGGACAGCTTGCTTAAGAAGTTGGCGGAAGAGGCGAGCGAGGTCATTATGGCCTGCAAGGACAACGACCACGACCACATTCGCTACGAGGCGGCGGACCTTGTGTACCACTTGCTGGTGACCCTCGAGCGCTACGGCGTCTCGATTGACGAGCTCGCCGGCGAGCTTGATGCGCGCCATCGATAGGCCAACGACCTAAGGAGAACCCATGCCGACGGCAACCGATGTGCTCTTTATTGAATATCCCAAGTGCTCGACCTGCAAAAGAGCCAAAACGTGGCTCGACGAGCACGGTATTTCGTATACCGACCGCCACATTGTGGAAGACAATCCGCGCGCAGACGAGATCGCCGATTGGCAGCAGCGCTCGGGTCTGCCCGTGCGCCGCTTCTTTAATACGAGTGGCATGAAGTACCGTGAGCTCGGCGTCAAAGCACAGCTCGACGCCGGCATGTGCGACGAGGATGCCCGTGCGCTGCTTGCGACCGATGGCATGCTGGTCAAGCGCCCCATCGTGGTCGCAGACAACACGGTGCTGGTGGGCTTCCGCGCGGCGGCGTGGGAAGAGGCGCTCCTCCCGTAGCTCGAGCGGCTCCGGCAACTTGCGCGGCCCTGGCAGCTTGCGCGCCATATGTGCCATGCGTAAGCCTGCTTGGGCCATGCAAAAGCGGCCGGGTAGGCAGGTGCCCGCCCGGCCGCTCGTCCACTGGCGTCGCGTGCTGTAGGAGCTACAAGGGCAGCTACTTCGTCAGCAAGCTGGTCATTTGCTGCGCCTGGTACAAGACGATGCTCACCACGAACACGCAGATCGCAAGGCATACCGTGCTGATTGCAATACCAAGCGTCGCCGCCCAGCGGTAGGGGGCATGCCGCTTGCGCGCCAGCACACCCGTGATGATGCTCGAAACCACCAGCACCACGCCAACGGGCCAATTCGCAAAATAGCCAATCACGCCGCCGGCAATGCTTGCCACCAGCGCGTATATCGAAAGCGCGGGGCTCGGCGCGTGGTAGGTATCTTGATCGTCCGAGGCCTCGTCAATAGCCTGCTTGTTCGCGTTGTCGCTCATACGGCTCCCTTCTGGTTGCGATGGCCGTCTGGCAATTGGTACCCCATTATAGGGCAGCTGCTACCATAGCAATAACGGCTACAGAGGAGGAACGCAATGGACGCATCGGATTTGGAGGCGCTGGCGCAGGCGGTGGCGGCGGGCGAGCTCTCGCCGCACGAGCTCGTGGAGCGCATGCGCGTGGATGCCGTTGCCGACCTTGGATACGCGCAGGTCGATACCGAACGCGGTGTACGCACCGGCGTGTCCGAGGTCATTTATGGTGCGGGCAAAACGGCCGAGCAGATTGCGGGCGTCGTGGGAGCCATGCAGCAGGCGGGGCAGCGGCGCATCCTCATCACGCGGCTCGATCCCTCCAAGGCGGAAGAGCTCCAGCAGCGAGGCTGCGTGTTCACGTATCATGACGCTGCGCGCGCCGGTGTGGTAGGCGAGCTCCCCGAGCCGGACGGCAACGGCCAGATCCTCGTGGTCACGGCGGGCACCAGCGACATGGCGGTGGCAGAGGAGGCTGCGCTCACGGCGCGGTTTCTGGGCAACCGGGTAACGCGTGTGAGCGATGCGGGCGTGGCGGGCATCCATCGGTTGCTGCGCCAGAGCGAGAAGATCGCCCGCGCGCAGGTCATCATCGCGATCGCCGGCATGGAGGGCGCGCTTCCCAGCGTGGTGGGCGGCCTGGCGGCGTGTCCGGTGATCGCCGTGCCCACCAGCGTGGGCTACGGCGCAAATCTCGGCGGGCTCACCACGTTGCTGGCCATGGTCAACAGCTGCGCGAGCGGTGTGTCGGTCGTGAACATCGACAACGGGTTCGGCGCGGCGTACCAGGCCTCGCTCATCAACCATCTGCCGGGTCGCGCGCGCTAGCCGCTTGATTTGGGGCGCGCTCCAGGTGTGACAACGAGCGCGTTTTACTTGATGCCAAGGAGGATCGCATGGGAACAGCGCTGTACCTCGACTGCACGTGCGGTATCAGCGGAGATATGACGGCCGCGGCGCTGCTTGACGCGGGCGCGAGCGAGGAGCGGCTGCGCGCGGCGCTTGCAAGCCTGCCGGTTGCAGGCTACGAGCTGCGCATTGGTCGGGTGCGCAAAGCGGGGCTCGATTGCTGCGACTTTGACGTGGTGCTCGATGCGGCGCACGAGAACCACGACCACGACATGGCCTATCTCCATGGGCACGATGCGACGGACGCGCACGCGCACGAGCCGGGCCATCATCGCGCTCACCATCATGATCACGCCTGCCATCATCACGAGCATCGCGCCCCGGCGGACCTCGATGCCATCATCGACGCCGGTAGCCTTGCGCCCGGTGCCCGCGCGCTCGCCCATCGCATGGTTGACGTGCTCGCCCACGCCGAGGCCAAGGCCCATGGCGTGCCGCTCGACGCGGTGCGTTTTCATGAGGTGGGCGCGGTCGATTCCATCGTGGATATCGTGTCGGTCGCCGTGCTCGTGGACGATCTGGGCGTCGACCGCGTGATCGTGCCGCGCCTCGTTGACGGCCACGGCACCATCCGCTGCCAGCATGGCGTCATCCCTGTGCCGGTGCCGGCCACTATGAACATCGTCGAGCAACACGGCCTGCCGCTCTCCGTGTGCGACACCGAGGGCGAGCTCGTGACGCCCACCGGGGCCGCTGTCGTTGCAGCGCTCCATGCTGAGTTTGAGTTGCCGGATCGTTTTCGCGTGCTGCGCTGCGGCCTGGGTGCCGGTAAGCGCACGTACGATCGGCCGAGCATAGTGCGGGCGCTCATCATCGAGGAGCTGCCCGCGCAGGACGCGCGCGCCCCTCAAGCGCTAGCGGAGACCATGCAGCAGAACGCGGCGCCCTCGGGAACCCCGCTGCCTGGTGCTGCCGCCCCGGCCGTCGCATCCACGCCTGCCGACAACGTCCCCGCTCAGATTGCCGGTGCCGTCGCGCCGGCTGCCAACGTCCCCGCTCCCACCATCGATGACGCTCATCCCGGTCCCATCGTGCGGCTTGAATGCGACATCGATGACGCGTCGGGCGAGGTGCTTGCCTACGCTGCCGAGCAGCTGCGCGCGGCGGGCGCGCGCGAGGTCCACTGGACGCCGATTTTTTCCAAAAAGGGCCGTCCGGCTTGGCAGCTCCAGGTCATCGCACTCCCCGAAGACGTTGAGCGTCTGGAGGCCGTTATCTTTGCCGAGACCACGACCATCGGCATACGACGCTGGACCTGCGAGCGCACGGTGCTTGCCCGCACGACGGGAACGGTGCAGACTCCCTGGGGCCCCGTGCGCACCAAGACCGTCACCCTTCCCGACGGCTCCACGCGCACCACTCCCGAATACGAGGATGCCGCCACTCTCGCCCGCCGTGCTCACGTCCCGCTCCAAACCGTGATGGCTGCGATCTAGCTCGCGGGGCGTCTGCTCTCTTGCTCGCCGCGTCTCGGTGCCCCTGCTCGTCGCTGCGTTCCGGCGCCCTTGCTCTCTGCCATCGAAGCCCTGGCTTGCGAGCTGGGGCTTTTTTTCATGAGGTTGCTCTCTGGGCTGGTTGGGCAGCAAGGCGAGCCATGTGATGCCGTTGCTCAATGTATGGGGAATGTAAAGCCGTCGTTCTCGCTCTGTAACCGCTTACGCCCATTTTTGTAACGTCTGGGGTAATCGCCTTGAAGGAATTAAAAATTCCTATGCGCGCGGAAGCTGTGCACTTCTGTGAGTTATACATGGGGAGGCTCTATGGGCATTCGAGCGGAGATTTCAAAGCGCGACGCCACGTTCACCGAGACGGAGCGCAAGATTGCCTCGTTTTTTCTGAATTGTGGGGACGAGCTTGGTCAGATGAGCTCTGCCGAGGCCGCTCGACATATAGGGGTAAGCCAATCGACCGTCATCAAGTTTGTTCAAAAGGTTGCTTCCTGCGGCTTCGTTGAGTTCAAAATGAAGCTGTACGAGGAGCGCATGCGTTTGAACCGGCAGGTTAAAAGCCCGGGCGGGGACGTAACGCTTGCGAGTCCCATCAACGATGTGATTGGCGCCATCTATCAGGAAACCATTGCGTCACTTCGTCAAACATACGAAAACCTCGATCAAAACGCTGTTCTTCAGGCTATCGATCTACTCGAGCACGCTGAGCGCATTTTTATCTGCGGCAAAGGCGCATCGTTTTTCCCGGCACAGGACTTGGCAAGCAAGCTCATGAAATTCGGTCTCACCGTGATTTGCATCGAAGACCTTGAAACCATGGAGCTTGGCGCACGGGTTGCCCGTTCTGCAGACGTTTACCTATTTCAATTTGAACAAGCCCGTGGTGACGGGTTTGCTTGCCGGCATTGTTATGGGTGACATGACGACGGGCCTATTCATGTTCCTGGGCTACGAATTTGGCCAGCAGATTGTGGGCAAGCTGGGCAACAAGCTCAAGCTCATCACCGACGCTACGGTCATGATGGGCATGACGGTCATTGGTGCCCTCATTCCGTCGACGATTACCGCGACGGTTCCGCTCACGTGGACGACGGGCGACGTTGACATTGTGGTTCAGGACTTCTTGAACCAGATTATGCCGGGCCTTATTCCGGTGCTGCTCGTAGCGTTCTCCTATTGGATGCTGGGCCGCAAGAACATGAACTCCACGCGTCTCATCATCTTGGTAGTCGTGCTCGCCATTGTCCTGTACAACCTGCACCTGCTCGGTTAGGAGTTTGCCATGGAAGGCATTGTTCATGTGCGCATTGATGACCGGTTGATTCACGGACAGGTTGCCGCGATGTGGACGCGTCGCCTGCAGGCAACGCGCATTATGGTCGCCGATGATGACGTAGCTGTCGACGATATGCGCAAACAGGTGCTCCGCATGGCCGCTTCTGCCGGCGTTGCAACGTCGCTCATTTCGGTCGAGAAGGCGGCGACAAATATTAAGGCGGGAAAGTATCGCGGTCAGCGTGTGTTCCTCCTGGTTAATTCGCCGCTCGTCATTGGGCGCTTGCGCGACCTTGGCCTCGACATCACGTCGGTGAACGTGGGCAATCTGGCCAAGCGCCCGGGAACGACGCAGATCAAGCAGTCGATTAGCGTGACTGACGAGGAAGCGGCTTCCTTTAAGCGGCTTATGGATGCTGGTGTTGAGCTTACCTGCAACATGGTGCCGGAAGATTCAGGCTATATGCTCAAGGACTATTTGAAGTAGGGGGTGAGACGCATGGGGCGTATGTTTGACGTTTCTGTTCATGTAGCGCCAAAGCGCTATAAAGAGCAGCGCTACATCGACGAGCATCTTGAGGCTGACGAGCTCAAGTATTTCTCAGCCGATGCATTGCGTGAGATTCTCGATGCAGTTCGTGGCTTGGGGGCTCACTGGTTTAATACGTTTGCCAATAGCGAAAGGCGCGCTATTGCGACATCTATTATGACGGCGTGCGCCCTTTTGATACCAAGGACGTCCCAGCACCCTTTTCTCCAGAATCTGAGATGGTGGGGCCAGAGGACCGCATTCACGACGAAGACGATACGTACTATTCCTTCTACGTGGGAAAGATTCCACAGGACAGCCCTTATCGACAGGTTGATGAGGGCTGCGTTGACGCGGTATGCAACTATCTCAAAACGTATGCAGCTTCAAACCAGAGCAAGCCCTTTTTCATCTATTGCACGCTCGCCTTGCCCCACCCGCCGTATGCGTGCGCGGATCCGTGGTATTCGTCCATCGATCGGGATGCGTTGCCCCCGCGTCGTCCCGATGTTGCAACATGCGCAAACCGGGCAAGTATGCTGCAGGCTATTCGCTCAAAGCAGCGTTTGGGCCACTGGGGTGAGGAACGCTTCAACGAGTTGCACGCCACCTACCTTGCCATGGTGAGCCAATTTGATAGCTACTATGGGCGCCTGTCGGCCGTGCTCGAAGCTTCGGGCCTGGCGCGTGACACGGATGTTTTGGTGTGGAGCGACCACGGTGATTACACGGGGGATTACTCGATTGCCGAAAAGGTTCAAAACTGTTTTGAGGATCCGGTGTGCCGGGTGCCCTTGATTGTCAAGCCGCATCAAGGTGTTGAGGTTACCCCGCGTGTCTCGTCAGAACTCTGCGAATTGACGGATATCGTTCCCACCATCGCAGAACTTGCGGGGGTGCATCTTTCGTGGGATCAATTGGGCGTGTCGTTGGTTCCGTTGCTTGCGCGCGAGGTGCCACACCGCGACTGCGTCATCTGCGAGGGAGGTCGACTTCATGGTGAGGTGCAGGCCATGGAGCGTGGGTGCACGCCGGACAAGCGGCACTGGCCCCGGTTGTCTACGCAGGAGAGCGAAGGGCCCGAGCACACCAAGGCCTGCATGATTCGCATGGGTAATCTCAAATACACTATGCGCCTGTATGAGGATGATGAGCTGTATGATCTGGCGCAAGATCCCCTGGAGACGGTGAACCTCGTTCACTGCGAGCGGTATAGCGAGGCGCTGCAAGCGCTCCGCATGCGTTTGCTCAAGCGCTACATGGAAACCTGCGATACGGTTCCGCGTGCTGAGAGCACACGTTAGCAATTTGTTTTGCCGGCAGCACCCCGGCGCTCGCGCCGCCATGGTCGAGTGCCGCGCGGATGGGTATCATGGGGGAAGGTGACCAACGTGGCCAGCGCGGGCACGCGCCGCGCGGAAGGGGAAACGATATGTCTCAGAATCAAAAGATGCTCAAGATCATGAGTTTCGTGTCGGTGATTGCGACCCTGGGCATGGCGTGGTGGTCGTCGGTGGCCATTGGATTTGCCAATAGCTCGCCGGCGTTGCTGCTCGCCCTTTGCTCGGTGATTCCCTGCGTGCTCGACCTGTTCTTGGGCGTGTGGGGTATTGGCGCCGCCAACCGGCCTGCTCGCGCGTACGCAACGCCCTACGTGGGGCTCACGCTGCTCACGCTCGTGCTCAACGCGGTTGCCGTGGTGGTTTACGTGCTCCTCAACGGATTCGTGTGGCCGGCGATTATAAACTTGGTAATCGTGGCGGTCTACTACTACTTCTCGCGCGCGGTGCGCATCGAGGCGCTCAACTAGTACCGCGTCGTGCGTTTCACTGCTGCGATTCTCGGCACGTTGTCACGATCCATGTTGCGCTCTGGCGCCCAAGAATACGGCTGGATGGCCCCGTTGCCATTCAGCCGTTTTCGTTACGCGGCATCAGCCGGCTCAGCTGCGCGCGGCGGTTTTGCTACCCTGTTTATACGAGCGAGCGAAAGGACAACTCATGAAGGTTCTTATAGCATCCGATATTCACGGCTCCGCATACTGGATGGAGCGCTTAGTCCGAGCTATTGAGCGGGAGCAGCCCGACCGCATGGTGCTGCTGGGCGACCTGCTTTACCACGGTCCGCGCAATGACCTGCCGCGCGAATACGGCCCCAAGCGCGTGGCGCCGCTCCTCAACGAGCTTGCCGCCACGGGAAAGCTCGTCGCGGTGCGCGGCAACTGCGATGCAGAGGTCGACCAGATGGTGCTCGACTTCCCCTGCATGGCGGACTATGCGCAACTTGTAGACGAAGACGGCCGCGTGCTGTTCTTGACCCACGGCCACGTGTTTGGCGCGGGCTTCCACAACAGCGTTGACCATCTGCCGGCACTGCCTGCCGGTGCGGTGGTCGTATACGGTCATACGCACGTGAAGGTGAACGAGGCGGCTCCGGCGCACCCGGGCGTGTGGGCGTTCAACCCGGGCAGCGTGTCCATCCCTAAGGACGGCTCGCACAGCTATGGCATCTATGAGAGCGGGAAGCCCCTTGAGCAGGCGTTCCGCCACGTGGTGCTCGAGGAGGCGTAGAGCATGGCTCAAAGCGACCAGGCGGTGCGCGCGGCACAGGACGAAGAGGCGGCCTGCGACGCCGAGCCCACAGCAGCCGTCCGCGACCGCTCGACACGCGTCGACGCGCGCGATGCCTTTGACGCGCTGACCGAGACCATCTGGCGCTTGCGCCAGCCCGACGGCTGCCCGTGGGACCGCGAGCAGACGCATGCCTCGATTGCCAAGAACATGATCGAGGAGGCATACGAGGCGGTTGACTGTATCGAGCGGGGTGACGAGCAGCATCTGCGCGAGGAGCTCGGCGACGTGCTGATGCAGGTGATGCTTCATGCACAGATTGCGGCGGACGCGGGTGCGTACACCATTGAAGATGTGGTGCGTGAGCTCAACGAGAAGCTCATCCGCCGCCACCCGCACGTGTTTGGCGGGGGCGGCGCGGCGCAGGATGCCAGCGCGGTGCTCGACATATGGGACCGCGTAAAGCAAGAAGAGCGCGCCGAGCGCAACGCCGCGGCCGGCGAGGGCGTAGGGGCTGGCGCCGCTACGGCCGGGGAGCCCGCCGCGCAGCCTGCACCCGAAGGACTGCTCGACAGCGTGCCCAAGGCCTTTCCGGCGCTTATGCAGGCGCAGAAGGTATCCAAGCGCGCGGCCAAGGTGGGCTTTGATTGGGATACCGTGGCCGACGTGTGGGATAAGGTGGCCGAGGAGCGCGCCGAGTTCGAAGCGGAGGAACCGGGCAGCGCGGCGCGCGAGTTGGAGTTTGGCGACATGCTGTTTGCGCTGGTAAACGTGGCGCGCAAAGAGGGCATCGACGCCGAGGAAGCCCTGCGCGCAAGCACGCGGAAGTTCCGCGCGCGTTGGCACGCCATGGAGGCGGCGGCACGCTCACGCGGCATCGCGCTGGAGAGCCTCTCTACCTCTGAACTCAACGACCTCTGGAACAAAGCCAAATAGGTTGGTTGGGGGTTGGTTGGGGACGTGTTCCTTTCAACCCATTCGGCGTTTTACGCAATGGGCGAAAAACCCATAACGAACTATTCGGGGAATCCATAATGCAGTGTGCGAAAACCGCAGTAGCGATGCCTCCGCAGGTCTAATAATCAAGACGCAGTAATCCTCGTGCTCCTATCGCCTCAAGAAGCACGTTCCCGGAATGCCTCGCATAAGGTAGGGAAATTCGGGCACACTATGCAAAGTTTGCTATGGATAACCTATATCCGGGTGCCGATCTTAGAAAAGGACACAGCATGAGTGAAATTCTTGATGTCTACGGCCGCGAGGTGCTCGATTCGCGCGGTAACCCCACCGTCGAGGTCGAGGTGACCCTTGACGATGGCTCCTTTGGTCGTGCCATGGTTCCATCGGGCGCGTCGACCGGTGCGTTTGAGGCAGTCGAGCTCCGTGACGGCGACAAAGACCGCTACCTGGGCAAGGGCGTAACCAAGGCGGTCGATCACGTGAACAAGGAGTGCGCCGAGACCGTGATTGGCATGGATGCCTTTGACCAACGCGCTATCGACGCCGCCCTCATTGCGGCTGACGGCACCTCCAACAAGGGCAATCTGGGCGCCAACGCCATCCTGGGCGTGTCGCTCGCCGTGGCCCGCGCCGCCGCGCAGTCCGCGGGGCTCGAGCTCTACAGCTACCTGGGCGGCGTGAACGGCCACATCCTCCCCACGCCCATGATGAACATCCTGAACGGTGGCGTGCATGCCAATAACAACGTGGACTTCCAGGAGTTCATGATCATGCCCGTGGGCGCCCCGACCTTCACCGAGGGCCTGCGCTGGTGCGCCGAGGTGTACCACACCTTGGAGGCGGTGCTCAAGGAGAGCGGCCATGCCACGGGCGTGGGCGACGAGGGCGGTTTTGCGCCCGATTTGGCCAACAACGAGGAGCCGCTCCGGTACATCGTCAAGGCCATCGAGTCCGCGGGCTACAAGCCGGGTGAGGACTTCATGATTGCCATGGACCCGGCTACAACCGAGTGCTACGACGCCGAGCGCGGCGTGTACGTTCTTGCGGGCGAGGGCCGCGAGCTCACGACGGACGAGATGATCGACTACTGGGCAAGCCTGGTGGAGAGGTACCCGATCATCTCCATCGAGGACGGTCTTGCTGAGGAGGACTGGGATGGCTGGGTCAAGCTCACCGCACGCTTGGGCAGGAAGGTCCAGCTGGTGGGCGACGACCTCTTTGTTACCAACACCGAGCGTCTGAAGAAGGGCATCGAGCTGGGCGCGGCCAACGCCATCCTGGTGAAGGTGAACCAGATTGGCACGCTGACCGAGAGCCTTGAGGCGATCGAGATGGCCAAGCGCGCGGGCTATGCCTGCATTGTGAGCCACCGCTCGGGCGAGACCGAGGACTCGACCATCGCCGACTTGGCCGTGGCCACCAACGCCGGGCAGATCAAGACGGGCGCGCCGTGCCGCAGCGACCGCATTGCCAAGTATAACCAGCTCATCCGCATCGAGGATGGGCTGTATACCTCGGCGGAGTACGCTGGCCGCACCGCGTTTTACAACCTGAGGTAGGCGTTCGCTCCCGGCGCTGCGCGCCATTGCGCTTGGGAAGGCCTCAGGCGCGGCCAAGCCTTGCTGCCCATGTGTGGGGCTTTGGTTGAGATGGTGTGTGGGGTGGAGCCCAGCCCTGCGCTTTTGGGCGACGCGAAGAAAGTTTCGGCATCACGGCGCGCGGCGCGTGTCATAATGGGGACAACGCGCAAACACACCTCAACCAAACAAGGCGCTCCATGGATACCTATCGTTACAATTCGACCTCGTCATACGCTCAGCGGCCGGCAGCGTCGGTGCGCATGGCAGGTGCGCAGGCTTCGGCGGCCGATCGGCTGTGGGCGGCGCCGGCGTCGCGCGGTACGCGGAGGAGTGCGACAGGTACCGGGCACGCCTCGGTTGGTGCGGAGCGCCGCGCACGGGCGCGCACGCGTCGGTCTAACTTTATGCGCTACGCCACCGACAACCGCGTGGTGCAGACGCTCTACGCCATTACCACCGGCCCGTGGCGCTTTGCCTTTTACGGCGCGGTGGCGCTTGCGGTAGCGGTGAGCATCTACTTCCCGGCGCGCGATTATTACGCGGCCTACCGTACGGGCGACATCCTTTCGCGCCAGCTCGAAGTGCGCGAGGCGTACAACAAAGAGCTCGAGGCAAAGGTTGACAAACTGCTCTCGACGGAGGGCATCAAGGAGACGGCGCGCAAAAAGCTGGGGCTCGTGATGCCGGGCGAGCACGCGGTTGAGGTCATTGGCATTGATGACGACACATCGTCAAGCGATTCCGGTCAGTCTTCAGGGAATTCTCCGGCGAACGATGCAGATGATGCCGCAGCGAGTAGCAAGGCGGCGTCCTCGGCAAAGAAGACCAACGGTACTGATGGTGCCAACGGTGCCGCTCGCGCCGCCGACGCGCAGGGCAACCAGGGCGCAAGTGCGGATGCCAAGGACCAGGCGAACAGCGCCGCCGACGCCGGGACGGCAGATGCTGCGGGCAGCACCGCGGACCAGGCGGACGCCTCGAAGGGCAAGACCGGTGACGCTGCGTCAGACGATGCCCAGAGCGCGCCGTCTACCTCCGCGGAAGTCGAGGCTGCCGAGCGCGCCGTTGCCGAAGATGCCCCCTGGTACATTCATGTGCTCGATGCGCTCTTTTTCTACCAAGGCGTCGAGGGGCAAACGGTGTCCTCGACGGGCGAGTAGCTCGGGCGTAAACTGCAGGCGTGAGTGCAGCCCGCGGTGGCCGGTGCCCCGCGGGCGCGTTGTATGACGGAGGCCTTTATGACGCTTGAACACGATTCGGACGGCTGCGTGCGCATTGCAGCCATTGACCTGGGCACGGTGTCGTCGCGCCTGTCGCTCGCGCGCCTGCGGGATGGCGTGATCGTCGATGCGCGCAAGCACTCGGTCATCACCGATATGGGCAAAGACGTGGATGCGACGGGCCGGTTCCGCGCAGACGCGATTGATCGGGTGGAGGACGCGTGCCGCACGTTTGTGCAGGAAGCCGAGGCGTTTGGGGCGGTTGCTACGTGCGTTACGCTTACGAGCGCGGCGCGCGATGCCAAGAATTCCGAGGACCTGCTCTGCCGCTTGCGCGCGCTCGGCTTGGAGCCCCAGGTTATTCCCGGCGAGGTGGAGGGCCGGCTTACGTTCTACGGCGTGGCGCACGACTTTCCGGGCGAGCGCATTGCGGTGGCAGATCCTGGCGGCGGCTCGACCGAGATCGTGGTGGGAACCTATGATCCCGCGGTTTCGTCCATTGACGTTGAGCACGTGCAGTCGCTCAACATTGGCTGCCGGCGCCTTACCGATCGCTTCTTTACCGCTGACCCGCCCGCACGGGACGAGATCGATGCCGCTGCGGCGTGGTCGCATGAGCAGTTTGCCTTGTATTGGGATACGTTCGCCGACCGCCCGAGCCGGTTCATCTCGGTAGGGGGAACGGTCACCACGCTCGTGTCGCTCGTCTACGAGCTTGAACCGTATGACTCGTCGTTCGTGCATTTGCACGATCTGAGCTTGACCGAGATCGAGGAGCAGCTGCAGCGCATGAGCACGCTGACGGTGGAGGAGATTCGCCATCTTAAGGGCATCCAGCCGCAGCGCGCGCCCATGATGCTTGCTGGATCTATCATCATGCGCGAGCTCATGCGGGCTGGTGGGTATCAGACGCTCACCGTGAGCGAGAGCAGCCTGCTTGCCGGTATGGCGGCTACGATCGACGAGGTGCTTCAGGGCGAGAAGCCCGTAGTGGGATGGACCCCGCGCCTCTCGTACCGGGCGTAGGAGTGGGGAGCGCGCCTCCGTTCCGCGCCCGCGCGGGCTTGGGTCCGCACAAGGGGTTCAAACAAGAAACGGCGCCGTTGCCGACGCCGTGTATGACGTGGTAGGGGCGGTGGGACTCGAACCCACAATCCCGAAGGCCGAAGATTTTAAGTCTCCTGCGTATGCCAATTCCGCCACGCCCCCGTCTGACACAGTCTAGCAGACCGTGCGCTTGCTAGCATGTGGCAATGCCGTCCCGCGCGGAGCATCTGTTGCCCGGCTCGGCCGCAGCCGCACCTGAGTCATGTGGCAAGGGTTGAAAAATTTCTCCAACGGTTTTGGTTTTTGCCGTATCGGGCGGTACACTATAGCCGTTGTTAACCCGAAAGGAGACCTTCGATGAAGAAGATCGTTCTTGCTTGCGGTTCTGGAATCGCAACTTCGACGGCCGTTGCACAGAAAGTAACCGCCCTGCTGAACGACAACGGTTACGAGGGGCAGTACGAGATCGTCCAGTGCGCGATTTCCGAGGCCAAGGACGCCTGCGCGGACGCCGACCTGCTCGTGGCAACGACGGTTGCACCGAGTGGCCTTGAGTGCCCGTACGTGAGCGGCGTGCCGTTCCTCACGGGCGTTGGCCGTGCCGCTGCCGAGAAGGAAGTGCTCGACATCATCGCTGGCTAACACGGGCGCCTACCGGGTGTTTCGCGCGCATCGTGCTTTTCTTAAAAATAGGGCTTGCGAACTCGTGAACGCTACGGTAAGATGAACTGCGCTTTCGGCAAGAGCCGAAGACATATGCGGGCGTGGCGGAATTGGCAGACGCGTATGGTTCAGGTCCATATGGGGGCAACCCCGTGAAGGTTCAAGTCCTTTCGCCCGCACCACGAAATAGAGAGGCTCCGGTTTCCGGGGCCTTTTTCGTACTGAGCGCTGTCCGCAGAGAGAAGACCGCCCATGACCTGCTTATATATGTTCGTCGTCCTGTTCATTGCCGCGGCGATTATCTCGTTCATCCTGTCGCTCGTCGGGGTGCTGTTCGTGGGTGCCCTGCGCCTGATTCCCATCGTGCTCGTTGTGCTTGCGGTAGCTGTTTTGCTCGGCAAGGTCAAGATCAGCATCGTGCACGACGACGACAAAGACGACCGCCGCTTGAGCTAGACAGCCCGACCCACGTTCAGGTTGCGGGATTTAATCTTGCCCACCCGCCTGGGTTCTGTGGTACTATGTACCGGCGGTAGCGCAGTTGCCGGAGTGGCGGAATTGGCAGACGCAGCAGACTCAAAATCTGCCGTTGGCAACAGCGTGAGAGTTCGAGTCTCTCCTCCGGCACCACTTCATGGTGAACTCATGGAGTGTTTTGGGCTGTGCTATCATTCACCGCGCATTGCTTTGGCAGTGCGCATGCAAAGTGGGACGAACGTCCCCACCTTTCGGCGCCTTGGGCAGCTGTCTGGTCATCACAACCTATGAACGCGGCAGCTGTTGCCGCTGGATAAGATGAGTGAGCCCGGATGCTGTTTGATGCACCGGGCTTTTGTTTTGGAGGAGGTACCAAAAATAGCTAAGCACGATGACACGCGCATCAACGACGAGATCACCGCGACGAGGTGCCGTCTGATCGGTGTCGACGGTTCCCAGCTGGGTCTCTTCGACATCCGCGACGCGCAGCGCATCGCCGACGAGCAGAACCTCGATCTGGTCGAGATCGCTCCCAACGCCGATCCGCCCGTGTGCCGCGTCATGGATTACGGTAAGTACAAGTACCAGCAGGCCATGAAGGCCAAGGCGGCTCGCAAGAACCAGTCGCGCGTCGAGGTCAAGGAGATGAAGTTCCGTCCCAAGATCGACGTGGGCGACTACGAGACCAAGAAGGGCCACGTGCTCCGTTTCCTCAAAAAGGGCGCGCGCGTGAAGATCACCATCATGTTCCGTGGTCGCGAGATGGCGCATCCGGAGCAGGGTCTCAACGTTCTGGAGCGTCTGGCGGAGGACCTCAAGCCCTACGCCACGGTCGAGTCGCAGCCTAAGCTCGAAGGCCGTAACATGCTCATGCTCCTCGCTCCGATCAAGGGTGCCTTTGACGAGAAGCCCGAGAAGAGCGAAAGCGATAAGAAGTAGTTAGTTCTGTCAGCGATAAAGGAGAATTCCATGCCTAAGATGAAGTCTCACAGCGGTACCAAGAAGCGTTTCCGCGTCACCGGCTCCGGCAAGCTCATGCGCGCCAAGGCCTACAAGAGCCACATCCTCACCAAGAAGACGACGAAGCGCAAGCGCGGCTTCCGTCAGGAGACCGAGGTCTCCAGTGCCGATCGCAAGACCGTCGTTTCGCGTCTCGCTTAATGCAGCTTCGTTCCCGTTCTGTTCTGAGTTAGTAGGAGTTGATCATCTATGGCACGTGTGAAGCGCGCTCTCAACGCCCGTAAGCACCACCGCACCATCATGAAGCAGGCGAAGGGGTACTACGGTGCCGCTTCCCGTACGTACAAGCACGCCAAGGAGCAGGTGCAGCACTCTCTGCAGTACCAGTACCGCGATCGCCGCAACAAGAAGCGCGAGATCCGCAGCCTCTGGATCACCCGCATCAATGCTGCCGCCCGCATGAACGACATTTCGTACTCCCAGTTCATGCACGGCCTCAAGGTCGCCGGTATCGAGCTCGACCGCAAGGTGCTCGCCCAGATGGCCTACGAGGACATCGAGAGCTTCAACGAGCTGGCCGCCATCGCCAAGAAGGCGCTCGAGGCCTAAGCATCGCCACAGCACTGGCTCGCATGATAAGCAGCCGGGCTCGAGGGCATCGTGTGATGCCGACGAGCCCGGCTGCTTTTTTATATCGGTTAGCGCTCGAAGACCTTTTGGCCCCGAATGTAGGTGGCGGCAACCTGCACCTGGTCGATCTCGTCGGCGGGGACGGCGAGGATGTCCCGGTCGAGCACCGCAAAACTCGCCTTATAACCGGCTTTGAGCATGCCAAGCCCTTCGAAGCCGAGGACGCGCGCGGGCTCACGCGTATAGCGGGCGATGACTTCATCCACGCTGAGCGCCTCGGTGGCATCGAAGTCGAAGCCGTTGTATGCCCGGCGGGTCACCGCGCTTTTAATGTTGGGGAAGGGGTCTGAGGGCACGGCCCACGACGTCGCTGGCGCGTCGGTCGAGATGCAGACGTCCACGCCGGCATCAACGAGGGTGCGCAGGGGGTAGCAGCGGCGCGTGCGCTCCTCGCCCAGGTTGGTGAGGTAGGTGCCAATCTCGGCGTAGGGAAAGATCGGCTGCGTGACCACGGCGATGCCGCGTGCCGCCATGGTCTCGATCGCGTGCCTCGATGGCGCGGTCACGTGTTCGACGCGTACGGGAGGCACGCTGCCAGCGTCCCAGAGCCCGGCCGCCACGGTGCGGTCGACGACGCGATCGATGGCGCGGGTCCCCATGGCGTGAAGCGAGAGCTGGCAGCCATGGCTCTGGCAGAAGGCGATAGCGTGGTCGATGTCCTCGTCCGTGCACGTGGGCATGCCGCAGGTGGTTGCGTCCGGGCTGCTGCCAGAGGGCAGGAAGGAATCGTAGAACCATGCCGTGCGGCCCGACACGCTGCCGTCGGTCAAGACCTTGATGCCCGCGGCAAAGACCTGCTGGCTGCGGTCCATCTGCGCGGGGCCAAGCTCGTAGGCGTCCGGGTTTCCCTTGATGTAGTCCCAGAGCATGTACGTGGCCATATCTTGCTTGAAGCCCGCGCGGGCGGCGGCCAAGAGCAGGGGATGGGTGTCCGTGCCGTCGACGCTGCACATGTCGGTCGCGGCGACGATACCCTGCGAGGCAAGCAACCGGCCAAGGTCCACGATATGCTGCACGGCATCGTGCTCGCTCGGCTTGGGAATGAACGGCGTGACAAGGTCGCGCGCCGTCTCTTTGAGGACGCCGGTGGGCTCGCCGGTGGCGTCGCGCTCGATCTCGCCGCCTATGGGGTCGGGCGTGTCGCGCGTGATGCCGGCGATTTCGAGCGCGCGGCTGTTGACGCAGCGGATGTGCCCGCAGGTGCGCATGATGCATACCGGCGCATCGGGGCTGCCGGCATCGAGGTCCCAGCGGGTGGGCGAGCGATGTTCGGCAAGGAGGGCCTCGTCATACCCCCAGCCTTCGACCCAGGCGTCAGGACCCTGCGCGGCGCGGCGGGCGCGCACCGCCTCGGTGAGCTCTGCAATCGAGCTGATAGTGGGCGGCAGGACCGAGATCTGCGGAGCGAAGTTCGCAAGCATCACGGCATGCATGTGCGCATCCACAAAACCGGGGATAACGCGCGCGCCGCCCAGATTGACTTCTTCGAAGGCATCGCCAGCAAAGGCGGCGGGCAGCTCACTTGCCTTGCCGACCCAGGCGATGCGCCCGGCGGCATCGGTTACCAGGGTGTCGGCCTCGGGTTGCGCGGGGTCCTCCGTCGTGATGCGTCCGCCTATGAAGCGCGTGGGCACGGCGGCTGCTTGGGATGGTTGCGGCTCAGATAACATGCGCAATCCTTTCCTCATTCGTTGCAATCGGTGCACGTTGTGCTTTCTCCAGCATAGCGCAGGCACGCAGCGCGATGGGGATGTTTCGAGGAGGTTGCCATTTGGCTTTCTGGGCGCAATCATGGAGCCATGCGAGCGCGAAAGCGGTTACTGTGTTCTGACGATACAAGGAGGACACCGCATGACAACGCTGCGTTCAACCATGATTTCCGAAGCGCGGGCCCTGCAGGACGAGATCGTCGCGGACCGGCGCGCCCTTCATCAAATTCCCGAGGTGGGCATGGCCCTGCCTGAGACGGTCGCATTCGTGTCGGAGCGGCTCGACCGTTTGGGCGTTGCCTGGAAGCCGTGCGGCGCGGTTGCCCCGGAGCTCACGCGCTCGTATGAGAGCCTCGGGTACCCGGGCATCGATCGCTCGACGGGCATCGTGGCGACCATCGGCTCGGGGGCGGCCCCCTGCATTCTGCTCCGCGCCGACATGGACGCCCTGCCCATTACCGAAGAAAACGACCTGCCGTTTAAATCCACGCGCGCGTGCAGCCACATGTGCGGGCATGACGCGCACACGGCGATGCTGCTCGCGGCGGCTGCGGTGCTCAAGCGGCACGAAGCGGAGCTTCCCGGCACCGTCAAGCTCATGTTCCAGCCGGGCGAGGAGCTTGGCGCCGGCTCCAAGACGATGGTCGATGACGGCGCGCTCGAGGACCCGCACGTCGATGCCGCCTTTGGGCTGCATGTCATGTCGAACGAACCCGCCGGCGACGTGTCCTTCGCTCCCGGCGTGTCGAGCACCTCGCTCGACACCTTCGTCGTCAAGATCCAGGGGCGCGGCGGCCATACCTCGGCCCCACAGCAGTGCATCGACCCGCTCATGGTTGCCAACCAGGTGTACCAGGCGCTCAACCTCATGATGACGCGCGAGGTCGAGCCGGCGGCGGCCATTACCCTCTCGTGCGGCGCGCTCCAGGCGGGCACCGTGCCCAACACCCTGCCCGATACGGCGGACCTCAAGTTTGGCCTCAGGAGCCTCAACGTCGCGGCGCGCGAGCACGTGCTCCTGCGCATCCCCGAGCTCGTAGAAGGGTACGTGAAGGCGTGGCGGGCGAGCTACGAGCTCGCGATGTTCAACTGCCCGAGCGTGGTGACCGATCCGCTCCTGGCTGCGGAGCTGCTGCCAGCGTTTACCGAGGTAGCCGGTTCGGCGCGCGTGCGCGAGGCCGAGCCCATGGCGGCGACGGAGGATTTCAGCTACGTGTCGGCGGCGGTGCCGAGCGTCTTTGCGGTTCTGGGGGCGGGGAGCGTCGGTGCCGCACCGCACCATAACCCGCATATGCAACTCGATGAACGGGTCTTTTGGATGGGAGCGGCCCTGCATGTGGCCGTGGCGGCAACGTGGCTCGAGCGCCATGCGCCCGCCGCATCTAAGCGGTAGCAAGCATAAGAACGTACCGAGCGAGCGCCTTCGCTTCGAGCACGCACAGGAGTGACGGGCGGCGCGACTAACACGAGCGACTGGCAAGAAGAAGGAGAGGCCATTATGGCACCCTCGACAAGCAACCTATCACGCAGTACCCGGCGGCCCTACTTTGGCTGGTGGCTCGTGGTATCCGGATTTCTCATCATGGGTACCTGCTATACCACCATGGTGAGCGGCATGTCGCTCTTCCAGCCGCATATCGTCGAAGACCTTGGTATTACCGTGGGTACCTATAACATGGCGAATTCCATGTCCACGCTCGTGTCGATTATCGGCTCGCTCGTGATCGGCAACGTGGTCGACCGCGTGGACGGACGCATCTTGGGCGGGCTCTCCGTCGCCATCACGGCGGCGGCACTCATCGGGTTTGCCTATGTTGGGGCCGCATGGCAACTCTTTTTGCTCTTTGCCATCGACGGCCTGGTCATCGTGGCGGGGACGCGTCTGCTCATCTCCATCGTGCTCACCAATTGGTTCACGCTTAAGCAGGGGCTTGCTGTCGCGGTGGCGCTCAGCGGCTCGGGCTTCGGCGGGGCGATTTTCTCGCCCGTGGTGAGCAACCTCATCGCCACCATCGGCTGGCGCATGTCGTTCATGGTGCTCGCCGTCGTGTGCTTCATTATCGCGTTCCCCATCACCGTGGCGGTCTTCTATAGCCGGCCAGCCGACAAGGGGCTCGAGCCGTATGGTGCGGCCGAGGCGTCGGGCGCGACGGCCGCAACCAAGAAGCGCTCGGGCGATGCGCCGGTCGATGTCGAGGTGTCGTGGGGACACGTCTGGCGGCACCCGTCGTTCTGGCTCATGGTTGCCGGCTTCATGGTGATGGGCGTTATTAACGGCGCCGCGATTCCCAATTCCATTACTAATATGACATCGGTAACGGTTGAGGGGCACGAGATCGTGACCGGCGGCCACGACATGGTGTATGCGAGCTCCATCTACTCGTTCAATATGATCGTGGTGCTGGTGTCCAAGATCGTGACGGGCTGGATGTATGACCGCTTTGGCGTGCGTACCGGCATCATCGTCGGGAGCGCCGCGTGCCTGATCGGCTCAGTGGGCCTGTGCTTTGCCGCTACGATGTGGGGCCCCGTGGTGAGTGCGATCTTCTTTGGCTTTGGCACCTGCATGGGCACCGTGGCTCCTTCGCTTGTGGCGGTGCGCTGCTACGGAGCAAAGGACGTCGGGCGCATCACCGGGTGGCTGACGAGTCTGGAAATGCTGGGCTACGCCTTTGGAACCATGCTTTCGGGCAGCGTGTTTGACGCGTTCCGGTCGTTTGTGCCCATGTGGATTATCAATATCGTCGGCAGCGCCCTCATGCTGGTGCTCTTGCTCGCCGCCGCCCCGGCCGCCCGTGCTCTGGTCGAGAAGGTCCGGCGTGAAGCGCAGAAGCTCGAATCCGCCGCATAGCAGGAACGTAGCTATAACGGCAGGTTAATAGGGAGCGGAGCCATAGTGCTCTTGATAGGCCCCGTGCAGCGACATCGACCGCTGCACGGGGCTTCGTTGTTAAATCTGACAGGTGGAGCATATATGGGGCAAGGAACTCAGGAACATATATAGGAGGAAGAGGCATGGCGCTCCCTGCACGGCTCTTGTATAAGGGCGCTCCTATATAGGGGGGGCGTGCCGTCCCCGTGCATGCGGCCCCCCGGC